>CBDURE010000105.1:0-12433 GCA_965369605.1 uncultured bacterium | reverse complement strand
TTAATTATTTAACCTTTGCAATCTTTTGAGACAGCCTCATGAGAAACCGGGCTACGAGCTCATTTACATGCAGGCGCAGGCGCCTCTGCTGTTCTCTTTTTTTCTTCCCTTCTGGCCTGCTTGATTATCTTGCGCGCTTTTGCGGGAGTGAGCTGTCCGTAAGTGTCGTCGTCAACCATCATCACAGGAGCAAGTGAGCAGCATCCCAGGCACGCGACTGTAAACAGTGTGAACAAGCCATCCTCGCTGGTTCCATCGATTTCAATTCCAAGTTCATCCTGAACGGCATCGACAATAATCTGGGCGTCGGAAACATGGCACGCTGTACCCACGCATATTCTTACGATGTGCTTCCCCATTGGAGTCAGCCTGAACTGGCTGTAGAAAGTAATTACACCGTAGATTGATGATTCAGGATTTCCGGTAACTTCCGCGATATACTTAATTGCCCTTCGTGGAATGTATCCGAAATGTTCCTGCGCGGATTGCAGAAGTGGAATAAGTTCTCCCGGAGAGCCGTCGTAACGCCATAACCGGAAACTGAATTCCTGCTCACGTTTTTTATCATCCTTATCTGCCATAATCAGCCTCGCCAGGTCATCTCTGCGAATCGAGATGAAATCATAAATGAAGCAAAAAAAATGGATTCCGGGTCAAGCCCGGAATGACAATGGTTTGCCTTTCGATGAAAGGGCTTGTTGAAAAAGCCGGAATCTACTATTGTTGCCACTCAAATAACACCATGCTTTAGAGGCTGTCAGGAAAGCATGTTGATACTTAAACATATCATTTTCCTGATAATGCTCGGGTGCCGCCCACACATCACGTCTTTTTGTGATTTGTGGGTGAAATGCGTAACTTCGCAACATGTCACCCATAAAGCCGAGACGGCTGTATGGGCGGCACCCGACGTTTTAAATAAGATTGGTGCCTTTTACGACACGCTCTTTAGCATGGTGCTTCAATATTCAAACATGATGCCGCAGCTAATCAAACGTCCATCAGTTTAATAATCTTTGCTTCCTTGACTCGTAAAACGCCGTCAATCTGTTGCAGTTTTTCAATGATTTTCGGCATTCGTCCGACCGGGTCGCTGGATGTAACCATGCCGACCAGCTTTGTGCCGTTATCAATCACGTCGCAAAAAACGACATCATCAATGAAGAAAACCGTTGTGAAAATCTGCTTGATTGAATCCTTGTCGATGTCGGCTATGATGTAGCTCATTGTTCCGCGGTTCTCGATTATTTCCTGCTGCGGCGTCTGCTTGACAGCTTTCTGATACACTGAAATAAATTCCTCGACATCCCTGTCAAGTTTCGGACGCTCAATTTGCGACATTGAAACTACTTCAATGCCACCAATAGCCATCACGCGTTCTTTCAGCAGATTTATTCCATCTTCTGTTGATGCCTGCACGAGCATGATTATATCGACATCGCCCCGGACAGCCTCGCATGATGTAACGCCCTCAAGATTATAAAGCTCGTCGAAAATCTCCATGCTCTTTTGGGCATCAGTAATGCGGATTGTCAGATACGCGCTGATTGATTCACGCATCGTTCCCACGTCTGAATCGACTTTCTGCGATGGAGTCAGGGTAGTTGTGCCGGGTTTTAGTTCTTTCAACGCAGCTACAAGTTCCTCGATTTCAAACGGTTTATCGAGAAATCCCGTGTTCTCCTCGGCAAGCGCTGTGGCTTTGAGCATGTCATCACCGAAAGCGGTGATAACAAGAACCGGAAGTTCGGGGAATTCTTTTTTTATGACTTTCAGGATTTTAAGCCCGTCAATGTCAGGCATGAAAATATCCGTGATAAGGTAATCGTAACCGACCCCTTTTTCCCGTGAGTTATGAAGCTCATGAACTGCGGATATGCCGTCAGGACAAGCCGTACAGGAGTAATCTTCCTGAGTAAGCCCCATGGTAAGATTCCTTCGAATCTCAGGTTCATCATCTATTATTAGTATTCTTTCGCTCATCTAAAGTCTCCTTGAGCCAGTCAGCAATCATCAATATTAGTGAAATTTTTCGCAAAGCGAATTCTAACATTTCACATAATACGCGTCAATAACAGTTAGAAGGTTGGCAAGTTAGCAGGTTAGCAAGTTAGCAGGTGGGCAGGTTGAGAGCGTAGGGGAAAACAAGGTGCCGGTTTTACACATTACCCCGGTGAGGGGACACCGGGTTACGGTGGAAATAATCTTTTTCAGCAGTCCCGCAATAAGAAATGCAACGATTAATCGAGAGGTAACATTGAGATAGCGTCGAAGTCGCAAATCTCGGCGCAAAGGCCGCATCCGGCGCATTTGGATGTTACTTCATATTTACCATTATCCTGACTGATTGCGCCATAGAAACAGGCATTAAAACAGGCGCCGCAGCTTTTGCATTTCTCCTGATTTATTTCCGCCCTGACACTTTTTCGCCTGTCCATATCATTGAGGCCAAGAATCCGATTGCAAACCTTTCCCCTGAATTGCGATATCGATTCCAAATTGTGTTTTTCCATGTATTCGATAATTTGCGAATTGATTTTTTCGATGACCGGATATCCGTTTAAAATAACCGATGTGCAGATTTGGACTGTTGATGCCCCAGCGAGCAGGTATTTGACAGCGTCATCGCCCGATGCCACACCGCCGCTTGCGGAGATGTCGATATCGAGCAGCGGGGATAATTCGGTAATCCATCTGAGTGGATAATGGATTGAGTGATAACCGCCATGACCGGCGAATCCGCCGTGCATTATCGGGGATTGTTTTTCAATATCGATATCCAGCCCGAGAAGGCGATTGAAAATCACAACGCCTTTCGCGCCCGCTTTTTGGATTCCTTTTGCCACTGTAATCGGGTCGGTCAACTGTGATGGCAGTTTCGGCACAACGGGAATATTTATCGATGATGTAACCAGTTCGGTTATGTTTATCATGCGCTCCTCGATGCCCATGCTTACAGCCATGTCAGGACCATGAGGGCATGAGAGGTTTATTTCGAGAGCGTGCGCGCCGGCATCCTGCATCATTTTCGCAGTATTTTGCCACGATTCATCCGTACTGCACGCGATGCTTGCGATAACCGCGATATCTGTTTCCCGGCAGGTTTTCGCAATTTCCGCGGCGTAATCATCCGGGTTAAACGGTGATGCCTGCTCATAGGAATAAAGCACAAAATTCCGAAGCCCTTTTCCCTTTTTAAGAAGGCGGAATCGAGGAGTGGGGGAGTTGCGCATCAGATCGACATCAGTCATCGTTTTCATGACCACCGCGCCCGCGCCGTATTTTGCGCAAAGTGCGATACGGCCAGCCGTTTCGGTGATACCAGCGGGAGCCACGATTATCGGGCTTTTTAGTTCAATTCCGAGGTATTTGGTTGAGATATCCGGTTTCACGTTGATCTCCGATGTTATCGACAACTCATTTTATAACCGGCAAATAATAACACAAATCATCTTGGCACCGATGTAAAAGAGAAATTTCTGTTGGAATCCGCCAAAAAGCATATTTTACAGGAAATTTCTTAATACGCTTTAATATTTGCGGTGTTTAATCTTGACGATTCACTAAAGAACAAATATACTAATATATGATATTAAATTGCTGATGCACGACTCTTACTAAGCACAAAACATCTGGTTCCCCGCAAATTGAAAAGGAGAGTAGTGTGCTGTAAAGCGCAAACAATTTACCAACTTCTGGAGAAAGACACATGGAAGTACTAAGACGCCGAAAAGATGATGAGAAATCAAAACAGGAAGAAAAGCAGGAAAAGGATAAGCTTGAACAGGAGAAGGAAAATCTGAGGCATGGCAAATCAGGTGCGGAAGCTGATACAACAGCTAAAAAGGTAAAGAAGGACGATTCACTTGAACTGCTTCTGAACGAGCAGAAAACACAATGGGAGCGAGATAAGCTGCAGGCTGAAAAGGATTCCAAGAAGGAACGTCCAACTCTTCACAATATTGACCTGCCGAGTCTTAAACCTGCCGCGTTGGGCGTTTTGCGGGCAATTCATGAATTAAGCTATCCTGCTCCGAAAGATGTGATAGAGGACCTTGAGGCTAGCGGTATTCCAGAGAAAATTCAGAAGGATTTCAAGGTTGGATTTATTGAAAACCTTATGGACACCGCACAAGTTTTAGCGAAAAGGTTTTCACCGCAGGAACTTCAAACAGCCGGGATGTCCCATATAAAAGAATGGGCGGAAAAAAGTGTTCCTGTCCTGGTATTTCCCTATTTGCGTGATGAGGAAATCTGTTATTTGTCCTTCCGTGCGCTTTTATCGCAGGAGGAACGCCATGAGCTTGGCATCAGGCGCTATATCAGAATGGGTGATAAAATTCCATTCCCCTATAATTCAAACCTGTTCGAGCAGATTCTTGAAAGAGAGCGGAAGAAAGTTTTTTTCCTCTATCCCAGCCGATTCAGGCTCAATATACTCTCAAAGGAAGAGGATGTTCTTGTTGTAGTTGAGAAGGGTTTTGAGGCAATTGCGATTCGTGATTTTAACATCGAGGAGGAATGGCTCAAGCTTTTCATCAATGTTGAACCGGTATTGATTGTTGACCAAACAGACAGGAAATTCCCGAATTGGGACCAGAAAGCGCATGAGCTTGAACAGCAATTCAAGAGTCATGATATGGTAATGCGTTTGGAGAGCTTGCCGGAAGGTTTGTATGTTTCAGACTGGTTTGTGAAATCAAATCTTGGTGAAAGAACATTCAAGCCGGAAACACGAGAAGAACGCGAAAAGAAAGATAAACTGGAAAACCAATAGACCAAAATACCCCCACCCCAGCCCTCCCCGCAAACGGGGAGGGAGAATGTTGTTTTTCCCCTTCGTAAGCATATAGACCGAATATATTATTTACCAATGCGAAAAACGCTTCCCCTCGCTCGCGGGGGGATTAAGGGGGGATGAGATAAAAAAACAACTTTTTCCGACAACCTCTTAAACCCTCTGCTATTTTGCGTGGGTTGTTTTTTTAATGTAAAGAAATATAGTGCATGATTCAGGTTAATTCTGGATATTATTGATTGGAGGATTATAAATATAATCCTGTGATGACTTAAGAGGTGATTGCTTATGGATCTTGTATTGTTAGGCATTTCAAACAGTATGGAACAATTTTATTATGTCCTCTGCGCTGTATTCATTGTAGGCGGATTCGCCGCGCTGTTTTTCGCGACAGAGGGTCTCCAGAAAGGATTGGCGCAGACATGGATATCCACGTGCTTTCTTGTAATCACAGGGATAACGCTTCTTTACATCGGATTCTCCAGCTTAATCGATTTCTATGAGGGCGGACATGGGACACTTGATGGTTTTCTCGATCATGTTGACAGCGTAACACGAATCTTCCATTAGTTTTAAAGAAGAATTAGCGGGTTGTAATTTTGGCAGCAGAGGGTTTTAACTCTCTGCTGCTTTAGTATGTCCTCAGAAATCCATTCTTTTCGCTTTTCCTCAATTATGCTATAGTACTGCTGAAAAGCGTATCGCGTTTCTCAAAAAGCTATCATTCCAGAGATGCAATTTTAGATAACGAAGTACCAATCAATCAAGAGTTACAAGGTGCAGCAAATGATGTCAAGAACCGTTGCCCGTTGTTTGGCTATTTTCACAATACTGGTAATCATGGGTTGTTCAAAAGGCGGCAATCCTGTAACTCCTCAGGACAGCCATACGGGGATTAGTGAATTTAGTTCGCTTCCTGTCGGAGTAACATCATGGTTTGATGCCGGTTCCCCGGCAAGTGGCGCAGGCGCTCTAGGCTTGTTCAATCTGAGCGTTAATCCTGATGAAATATCCGCCGAGCTGACATCTGTTCGCCAAACCGCGCTTACCGACGTTCTTGAAATAGTGGATATTACAAATTTCCTTCAGGTATCCCCATGCGTTGAGTGCGCACGGATAAAATCAGTGGGAATTGATGCTGATGGGAATATTGTTGTGTCGATAGGAATAAAACATCCATTTGCCGCCGGGGATGAAAGCAAGCCGATAACAGCATCCAATCGCGCTGATCTTCATGTTTTCAATGTTGAAGGAACAATTGTATCGAATAATGAGGGAACTGATTTCAGCGGTACAGATCAAAGCATATCAGAATTCCGCCTTGTAAACGCGGATGGATATTCAGCATATCTTGACAGCGTTCTTGATGATATCTACCCCACCGCGGCGACACTGCATCCGTATATTCTTCATTTTGATGATTACACAAGCGGGAATTTCTACTGGTATTATCCAACCGGATTTTCAAGTGTAACCACTCCGTCGCCAAGGGGGAATCTGGTAATGGCGATGGGGTCGGATTATGACTACAAGGATTATGCGTTCAAACTTGAAGATGGCACGATGGATTTCATCTACGTTGTCGGCTGCACATACGCTGTAACAGTAACAGACATAGATTTACGGTTTACTCCTGAATACCGTATCCCGCAGCATAACAAAAAAGCGGCAAGTGAGGTTAGTGTTGAGATTTCATCGAATGAGCTGAAAGCGGGGCATATATCAACAACGGCTGAAATTGCAATTCGCGTGGTTGATATCAGCCACGGCGTCGGTGTTGGCGAGAGACTGGATGAAATGCTCTCGGACAGTTCTGTTGCAGCAATTACAGTTGATATTCCGCAGATTATATCCAGTCCGATAACGGTTGACATTTCAGCGCCATCGGGAAGCGGACATTCCCCTACTGACCCGCTTGTTTACAGCGCGACAATCACAAACGAACTGGGAGCGGATTCCGGGATATATCTCGGATTGGTCAAGGTTCTTGACTCCTATCCTCCCGGCATGAATGAGCTGGCGCTGCTTGAAAGCATGGATGGCATTCAACGTCTCAATCCGGGTGAAGTATCTCTTGATGGGCTTTTTGAAATTACCGAGTTCGCAACATACACGGTATTTGAATTGCCAATAGAATTTGAAAATGAACCTCCGGTAGCTGTTCTTGAGCCGGATCAATTTAAAGTGCTTGTCGGCAATACTGTAAACTGGGATGCCACAGCATCGAATGACCCGGATGACTCGATTGTCCAGTATGAATGGGACTTTTTTCTCGAGGATGGCAGCGAAACTAATTTCACACCGGATGGCGCTCCGACATATCCGCCTGAGAGTACGATAATCTCACCGCCTTACGACCAGGCGGGATTGGCGTATGCCGCTGTGCGTGTAACGGATGAATTTGACGCGACTGATATCGCGGTTGTTACCTTTGAGGTGGTTGATCCTGTTTTTGATGATGTCTATTTTGATTTTTCAACAATTGATATCAAGAAAATCCATGTTACGGGTTCAGGTTTCGGAAGTGAATTGGGGGACAGCATCATTTATCTGGATGGTTTAACAACCGGTTTCACTTTTGTCAGCTGGCAGGATGATGAGATTGTAATTCAGATAAGCAATGATAATCTTGATCATGAGCTTCAATTTGACTTTGGTGGAGTAATGACGCCTGTTGTTCCCGTTCCTGAATCTGAATCGCTTCTGATCATCTATAACTCCAACGACAGCGATTCGGTTTCAATAAAAGATTACTACTCCAGCGATGTAACAGGGCGTGATATCAAGGATGACATGATACTCGCGCTTGATCTTTCGTTCGGTGAAAGCATCACACGCACTCAGTACGACGATGATATAAAAACTCCGGTTGAAACGTTTATCGAAAGCAATAATCTGAAATACCGCATTAAATATATTGTTTTGGCAAAAGGCATCCCTCTGAAAATCCAAAAAACACATGGAAGCAGTTATACGGATCTTGACTACGCGGCGCTGGAAAGTGAAATGACATTGTTGTTCGATAACGATTACAATCTTGATGGCAGAATCTCCAATCCATATTACTCCAGGCCTGCCGGAGAGTATTTCCATCCGTTCAAGTGGACAGGCTATCAGAACGCGACGTTTGCATATTTGGTAACGCGTCTTGCGGCGTGGGACCTTGATGAAATCTATGCAATGATAGACAGAGGGCTGAATCCATATTCAGGAAGCGCCGCCTATGGCGTTTTGGATGGTGACCCGGGCAAAGGATATGACCAGATGGAGAATGCACATGCCGATTACGATTCGCGTGGAATTCAGCACGTTTATGATAATTCAAATATTTTTGTAACCGCTGTCACGATAGGTGACACATCAATCAGCGATAACATAATCGCATATACCGGACATGGTGTTCATCACAATGATGACCCTCCGAGCGGTGGACTATATATTCTTAACGATCTCGGATTCGGACTTTTAAACGGCGCGATTTTCAATTCGTATGAATCGTTCAACGGCACAACGTATATTGAGGCAAGTCGATCAAGCCACGGCATGGTTGGTGACTGGATTAGAATTGGCGGCACTGGCGGTATCGGGCATGTTTATGAACCGTGGTCGGATGGAGTCGCCAACGAACGCCTGCTGTATCCGGCTCAGATCGCAAAAAACAATCTCGCGGAGGCATGCTGGATTTCCCTTAGATATTTAAGTTGGACGGAAACCATCCCGGGCGACCCATTGTGCATTATTGATATTCAATAATTAAATAGTCGTCTCTGAATAAGATCAGAAAACCACTGTTTAATGATTTGTAGTAAAAGCAAAAATCTGAACCTGGGAGCGCTGGTCTCTGGGGGCTGTTGAAAAATGATAGGTTTTAATGTAACCCGGTCATGCCGTCCCGTGCCCAGTTGACAATTTTCTATAATGTATATTAGGCATGCCGGGGAGGTGGCTATTTACGCAGAACCCCGGGGTTTTGACATCTTTCGAGGGGGAATGTATCATATTGATGTAACCAGTAAGAGAATCCGTGAATTACCAACAGCATTTCAGATTAACAGCATTACCAGCAGTTTTGCATTTCTAAAGTTAACCTATCACAGTCTAATTTCGAGGTGGTGTTATGCATTACTTTAAAAGCGTATATTTTGTGATTGCCACAATGATTCTGATTTTTCTAATTGGATGTTCCGGTGGAAGCGGACCTCTAGCGCCATCAACAAACAACAGTAACGCAATAGATAATAATCTTCCGGTAATTTACCTATCATCAATGGGTGATACATGCGAGGGGATTGGCTTGATGGGAGCGTATGAACTGAGCATTGATCCTGCATTTGCATCAGCGGAACTGGTCGCAAAGCGCGTTTCCTCGATTGGTGAGGATTATATCGTCAGCGGAATCAGTTTTTTCACAATCGCACCGTGCGCGACATGTTTGAAAATCATAGGCGTAAGTCTGGATATGACTGAAGCAACATTGACTTTTGCGATTGCCCATCCATTCCTGGCTGGTGATACATTCCAGCCGCCATCAGCGGCGAATCGCCTTGATCTGGATGTTTTCGACCTGGCAATGGTGATTCTGCCATCCGGGACGATATCGACAACGTACGCACAGACAGGCAGCAGCGTTTACGCCGAGGCATGTTTTGGTCCGGACGGTTACACAACTGAACTTGCAAATGTTGTCAGCGACACTACAGCTTTGCCGTACTTCCTTGTTGTTGATGACAGCACTGATGTTGACCCGCCTGAATCAACATGGAACAAATTCGCAATGGGCACTGAACAAACTTTCGATGTCGGATTCAATCTGTCATCAGGAACGCTCCTGTTCGATATGTATCTGACTATGGGGTATGGTTTCTCCGCTGTAAAAAAGGACAGGCTTCTGGCGAAATATTACAATCCTGAGTTTAACCGTAAAGCCGCGTGGAAAGTTGATGTTACACCGCCTGAGGGCGCGAATCCGCCAATGAATGGCAACACCTGGCTCGATAACGATACAACAACGGCATTTGATGTTGTAGTCGATGTTTATGACTGGCAGATTGGCGCTGTAGTTTCAATCGAAGATGATTTCGGTAATGCTGACCCGCTGGAAATTTTCGCGCCGAGCACACCATCCGGTGTAACAGTTGAAATTCCGGGCATGAATACGGCACTGCCACAGGCGTCATCTCCAGATAATCCAACATCAACCGGAATGCCGGGTGACCCCTGGATTTACACATTTCCAATAGCTAACGATAACAGCCTAAGCCCCGGTGAGTATTTTAGCCTTGTCAAAGTAACCGATGAGCGACCTGTTCTGGCACCTGCTGATGGTCGGGATTTTCTAATCAACACTCCTGACGGCATTGAACTTATTAATTACGAGATGCCTGAATATGCGACATATCAGGTATTCACAGCGACAGTTGTCAGCGGATGCGGTCCTATTACCGGACAGGTTGATTCACCCGTTTGCCCGATTACGGATCAGGGAAACGGCGCTAGAATCGATTTCACAGTCAGCGCGACCAGTGATAATGGCGGTGGGAATATGGTTCTTTATGAGGTTGATTTCGATTACGACGGCAGTAATTTCACAATGGACGATTCCAATACGGATGGCATTTTCAATAACGTGGGACCATTCACAGTGCCTGACCCGTGTCTGGAAAATATTCCCTTTAATTACACTGTTGCTTTTAGAGGCACTGATGAATGCATTCCAGCGAATGTAACGGTTTTCGCAACATGCGTTGTGACAGTTAACATGTGCTGCAATCAGGACGAATTGTATTATCAGTTCGACAGCTGCACTACGCCGACATACGAATGTGATGGCTGGAGCGCAAAGGACTGGCGCTCATCGACTGGCGGCTGCGGTTTGCCAAATGAGGATCTTGCATTATCCTGGGACGATGTATCATGGGGTGATTTCAAATGGGGATGTAACATTGGAGGTTCCATGTGTGATGACATCACATTCCCGTATATAACATCCGGACCGGAACCAATTGGCAGTACTTACGGCACCTGTGATTTTGCGGATGATCATGATGAGTTTGCCGATTTCAATGTCGTGAGTCCGCTTATTAACCTTCCGCAATCATCAGACGGGCAGATTGAGTTCGACCATTGTAATTATTTTGCCGATGCGGATGCAACTTTCACGCTGTACATTTCAGAAGACGGATGCAATGGCCCGTGGGTGGAACTCTGGGTCTCAACTGATATGCAAGGATGTTACGACGATTCAACAGTAGATATCTCAGATTATTCCGGCAGCAACATCATGTTCAGATTTAGATATGAAGCAGTGGATTGGATCTCCATATCGTTGGCATGTGGTGATAATGCTGGTGTCGTTTTTGACAATGTTCGCATATTCGGTTGTTTTAATGGTGATTTGCACGACGAATAGTAACGTGATTTGAATATTTGATTTTTATATGTGAGATTCGTAACAGCAGAGGGTTTAAACCCTCTGCTTTTTAAATAATATACTCGCGGGGACACGCACCGGGAGCTTCGGCATCCTTGCCGGAAAGTCGGGTGCTTCAGCACCCCTGTAAAAAACCGGGGCTTACGCCCCTTTTCCGGCAAGGTTGCTGAATCTCCCGCGCCTCTGCAACACATTGCCATCTTACATATCCGCACCATTTTTCAACAGCTCCCAGTTTCCAGCTGGCTGGGGAAATATTTGGATAATTTAATCGGAAAAGTAAATCCACTATATACCTGATATAAGGGCGATATTGCATCGGATAAAATGCCTTAAGGTATTTATTGGCGGCTTTTTCAGTAATGATGATTTTTTATCCGCAACTTCAAGCTAAAACCAGAGAGTAAAATCACGATATTATTCACGAAACCTAAAACAGCGGAGGTATGCAATAATGCATCGCAATACTTTGCTTTCTCTTGGACTAGCTCTCATAGCAGGGCTTATGTTCACCTTATGTGCCTGTAACGGTGGGTCAGTTATTCAGGAAATGACTGACATTGAGGGTGTATGGGATCTGCATTCTGAGGGAACCGGATATGTGTCCGATTTTTACAGTGTCAGTCCTATTGCCAGACACGTTACTTTTGATGGTGTTTACAGCATTTATCCTAGCGAGATTCTTCAGAAAGGATATAACTGGGAGTGGACGTACGACGGCAGTCGCCTCCAGTTCGAAATGCTGAAGGATATTCCCATTCAGGATTATTCATGCAGTATGATCCATCTACAGGGCACTGCGAAATTTGACATCCCGAATATAGGCGCAGCGGCGACAACCGCAACCGGAATTCTTACTTTGGATAATGCGACTGTTACATGCGAAGATGATCCTGACAGAACAGGCAACATTACAGGCACATTCAGCGTGTATATGGTCAAGCGTTAATCAGTAAGCCGGCAAATCGGAAAGTCAATTCATGATGAGTTGACCATCACAGCGAGAATAATAAACCGCCATGGTTCATGGCGGTTTTTTTAATCCTCCGTTTTGTAGGCAAATTCTGAAAACTTATATAAAATCCCATTAAAGAACCTCACCCCCCGACCCCATATGCGCTAAGCTAGTTATCCCTGAAAAAAGCTACACTGAACTACTGTTAAATCGCAATGAATTGTAAAGCCGGAAATTATAATCCGAGCCC
>CBDURE010000104.1:0-12549 GCA_965369605.1 uncultured bacterium | reverse complement strand
TTATATGAAAATGTGAATCAAACCCGACAATCCTCGCAGGCATGCCGGGGTCCCGAGTAAATAGCCACCTCCACGGAATGCCTGCGAACGTTATAGAATAGATTCACTTTTTTTGATAAAGGCATTCCAGGTTACATTAGAACCTATCACTGTAATATTCAAGATGCTACTTAATAAGATGGATTTTCTTTTTCAACTCATCGATGTGATTCTGATTCGACGGGTCGATTTTATTAAGAAGAGCAAGATAAACGCTTACATAATCCGCGACCTGAATATGGCTCAGGATACGGCATAATTTGCTCTTACCTTTTGGCTTTATCTGGTACAAACCTCGAATCATCGGGCGAATTATATCTGTTGTGAAATCTATGCGTAGAGTAATTCGCGGATGCTCTTCCGGGTCACGAAGTACCAGCATGATAACATCCTTTATCAGCCATTCCCTTTGTTTGAATTGAAAAGCCAGGATTTCGTTGTGGTTAACCTCTGGGAAACTACCATAATGCGCGAGTGTTTTTGAATTTTCGTTAAGCTGCTGCTGCCATCTCATCGCAATCGGATTTGTGAAATCAGATTCCGCCCAGATAATTGGAAATGAGTTTTTCAATTCACGAGCAAGTTTTTTGGCAAAATTTTTCTCTTCATCAAGGAAGAACGTGTATTTCTTTCTTTCGCGGATTATGGTTTTTATCACTTCTGTAACGGAGTCAACTGATTCAGTATGATCGAGGATTTCGATATCCATGAACAGCTTTACCAAAGGCATTAAAATATACCCCAAAGCCGCTCTTGGTGTGGGACACTGGCCATATACCTTAATTAACTGCAATCCGACTTTTTCCGCGATATCCTTCAATCCACCGCCGGACGTAACAGCTATTATTTTCGCTCTCTTGTTAAACGCATGCGTTGTGTTCCAGATAACCTCTTCAGTATTTCCGCTGAAACTTACAGCGATAAACAGCGTTTTTTCATCCACCCATGCCGGAATGCCATATCCTTTGACAATCTCAATCGGTATTCTTTTTTTGCCGACTAGAGAACAGGCAATTGAGCACGCCATCGCACTCCCACCCATACCGGTCATGACTATCTTGTTAAAATCATCAGGCTTAATATCAGTTACAGGTTTTTCATTGAGAATAAAATCATCCTGTCCCCTGATGATGATTCCGGGCCAATCCTCAACCCAGCTTAACATGCCTTTTGGATCATATTTGCGGGAAAATCCTTCGATAAATCCGCGGTTTGGTTCTTTTTCAAAATCGAGCCCTTCCACCATTAACCCTCACATTAAAACAGATTTCATTATGGCAGTACATTGTTGCTTCCCTTACAGGGATTTAAATATCTTTACCGATTGTCTGTGCCGTTATGGGATGAAATGCCCAGCGATTTGAAAACACTATCCCCATTAGGCAACTCTATAAAATTTATCCTCCAAACTGAACCGAATTATATTAGTATGATTATGATTTGTCAAAGCCAAATTTGATTCCCTGGAATCATAGCTGCCTGAAAAATGGTATTCAAGGGGTTTCATTTCATCAATTCAGATGCCTACAGCATTATATTTTCAAGGGTTTTTACAATATCACAATCGAGATGATTGGGAACCATTTTTTTCATGATTTCAATTGCTTCTTTGATTTCAAGAGCTTTTCGATATGGCCTGTCTGATGTCAACGCCTCGAATATATCCGCCACTGACACAATTTTTACCTCTATCGGAAGAGCATCAGACTTAATGCCGTCAGGATATCCACTGCCATCCAATTGCTCATGATGCCATCGTACAATTTTACGTGGAAGTTCCATCATTTCGTGTTTCAATGGAATGAGAATCTGTTCTCCAATTAAGGTATGCTGTTTCATCTCCTCGAATTCATCACCAGTTAATTGATTCTCTTTTTGCAGAATCTCATCCCGAACGCCTATTTTTCCAATGTCATGCATAAGTGCGCCGATTTCAATCGCATCATGGCTAACCTCGTTCAATTTCATCTCAGTAGCCAAAGCGAGTGAATGAGCCATCACCATGTTCGAATGGCCGATTGTGTAATTATCTTTCGCTTCCAATGCAATCGCCAGCGATTCTATTGTACGCAGGTAACTCTCTATGAGCACCCTGTGCAGAAGCATATTCTCGGCAGGTACAATTAGAAGTGGAATGTAGTTGTGAAGATCGTTTTGGAGAAATACTCTCAACCCGTCATGCGTTTCACCTGTAAATACAGCAACACCAAGAGGATAATCATTATTGAGAAGAGGCAAACCCATAAGCGGTTGATCTGCTCCGTCCTTACCGCTTCTGGAATGGAAATACGGTTTGTTTCCGCAGTCAAGAACACGCTGAGCGACATCATTCTCCTCTCCGGTTGATATGCCTGCGGGCCAGACAATATCCTGAATGAAATCCTTGTCATAACGGCTGTATAATTTAATCAGCCCTTTGACCGCGCCAATTCTCCTGCACAGCACTTCCAGAGCATCGGCGATGTTCCTGTAGTGATCGCCGGAGGTCGCAAGTTTCTTGTTGATTGTATCAATCAACTCTCGACTCAAACCGCTCTCTTCTATGAGGATTTCTTTCATAGTCAGCTTATCCTTTTTCCCAAGACAAATTAATATCGCAATGGGGAATAACTCTTTATACAACCAGTTTTAATGCTCAAGGAGAATTCACAGTATTTTTTTGCCGGGATTAATGAAACCCAAACGAATTTTAAATCTTACATGCGCTTTTAATCGGGTATAATATTCGAACTGATTAAACTATGCGCGTTTTGTTCATAATACCGCCTCATCCAACTCGAGATATGCCAATCAGCGACGGCATGCCTCTTGGAACTCTCTATCTCGCATCAATGATTCGTGAGAATCATGATGTTAAAGTCATCGATGCATATTCGCAGCCATCAGAGAACATAATCAGCCATCTGACAGAATTCAATCCGGACGTTGTCGCTATTTCAATCCCTTTTCGCCTCGTCGAAAAAAACGCTCAAAAAACCGCTCAAGCGGTTAGAGAAAACAGTAACGCGAAAATTATCATCGGTGGAATACATGCGACTCTCGCATACGAGAGGATTCGTCAATCTATTTCACATGATTTCTTCATCCCCGGTGAAGCTGAATTAAAATTCAAAACCCTCATTGAATCTCTTGAGGCCGGTATCACAGATTATCCCGATGGTGTTTTATCTGAATCCGATTCGCCTGACATAGACAATCTTCCTTTCCCAGCGCGTAATCTTCTTCCAAAACGTGAAATCTATACTGAAAGGATATTAACATCACGCGGATGTGGTTTTAATTGCGGATTCTGCTCATCGAGGAAATTCTGGGGCGCTTTCAGGGGACGAAATCCCGATTTGATAATTGATGAACTGGAATTCATATATTCAGAGCGTGGACTTGTGCCTGTCAGTTTCGCTGATGACTCATTCACGTATGACCGTACTCGTGTGATTGAATTCTGCGATAGAATGATGGAACGCAAGGTAAAAACTGGCGGACTGGGGTTTTCATCACATCCTATAAGGCTTGATGAGGAAATCCTTGAAAAAACACGTGAGGTCGGTTTCGATTCAATTTTTCTGGGACTCGAATCGGCAAATCCGGAAATCCTGAAAAACATTGGAAAAACGTACGATCATGATAAAATCGAGCGGTTAATCGAATATGGAATCAAGCTTGGATTCAGCATACACGCCTCTTTCATGATAGGGCTTCCAAGAGAAAGCAAGGAGGACATTGAAAGAACTTTAATATGGGCGCGCAATATGCCGTTAAATTCCATAGGGTTTCATATATTCTACCCGTTTGAGGGTTGCGCAATCAGGGAAACTCCTGATAAATATGGAATAAAGATTCAGGAACGACCGGAGCACGATGGCGATATTGATGGTGAAGCTGTAATTCACAACGGAGTGTTGTCATCAACTGAAATTCTGGATTACTATTATCGAGCCAAAGCTATGGCAAAACAAAAGAATAAGATTAAATAATGGACTTATTCAGATTCAAAAGATTACGTGTTCTAATTCTTGCTTTTGTAACTGTACTCGCATGTGGAATCGCATACTTCTACTGGCGCACAGGCAGTATTTCAGACGCGATTTGGTTTACCATCACCATAATCAGCACTCTTGGCATGGAGGACATTGGACGGTTCTCAGTAACCGATAAAATTATTTCCAGCGTTCTTGTGATATTTTCTGTAATTCTATTCTCATTTTTGATAGCTAACATCTCAGAAATGGTGCTTAGCGGTCAACTTATGGAATATTTTGGGAAGAAGAAAATGAAAGAAAAAATAAATCAACTGAATCAGCACTATATTGTGTGTGGATATGGTCGAATCGGTAAATCGATATGCGACGGCCTTGTATCGGAAAAACTGGCACATGCAATTATCGAAAACGACAAACCTTTAATTGAGCATATGAGCGAACAAAGCGAGCTGATTTTCATTGATGGTGACGCTAACAGCGATGAAGTTTTGAAAGAAGCAGGCATTGGCAAAGCAAAGGGTATTTTCTGTGTACTTGGCGAAGATGCATCAAACCTCCTTACTGTACTTAACGCCAGAGCGTTAAACCCCAATATTCGAATAGTAACTCGTGTCTCATCCCCTGAACTCGAAATTCGTTTCATACGAGCCGGAGCTGATCACTGCATATCACCGCAATCGTGGGGATCACACAGCATGCTTATTACAATGCTTAATCCTAATATATCCCAGATGCTCATGCAGTTTATGGATAAAACCATCGAGGAAGGCACTTTCTATGAACTCACTGTTCCAGATAAATCACCCGTGCACGGTAAAACCCTGGGAGAAAGCGGTATCAGAAAGGCAAGTAACGTCAATGTTATTGGTGTAAGACAAAAAGAGAATAATCGCATAATAGTCAACCCTCAGGCGAATATGATTATCAAAATAGGTGATGCTTTAATCTGCCTTGGCAATCGTGAGGATTTCGAAAGGCTGAGAGAACATATGGGCTGTAAATAGAATTATAATCTATGGAAATTATCTAATTTATAAAATCATATCGGAGCACAATATGCACAGGAACTACTTCACAGGATTACTCATAATCGCGTTTCTAATGATATCCGCCACATGCTCTGTAGCAACTGACAAGAAAGAGTTCACACGCGAGGAATTGAAACGAGGATTTGATATTGTCGCGCAGAACTTCGGAGCGCTTCAATTCGCATACTACACTTTCACGATGGAATTCGAACGACCTCCTGATGATATCCATGAATTGAAGAAAAGCGGACATCTTGGCGTTAAATTAATCAATCCTTACTCTGATGATGAGGACGTGCACTTGGGCGCAATCAACGAGAAACCTCGTGCCGCTGGCCTGTATTACAGCAAAATAGATGACACCAGCGGCGAGTTCGCGGGGTTCTTTATTAATCCTAACAAGCCTGAAAAAATAAGGTCGCTTAAAACTGTAGTTGTAATCTTCACTCATGAGGCGCTTCGTGAAATGACATTTGGCGATGATGCCTCCCGTGAGGAACAATTAACCCGAGTTTACCTGCTTCAACTTAACGACGCTATCGACAGTTTTGAGCAGAGGTATGGCGAAATACCGGAATCCCTTGCGATAATGGCTGAAAAGGGTGATGTAAACGTTAATTACATCAACCCCTTCACCAAAAAACCTGCTAAAAACACTGATAAACTGTCTCCCGGCGATTACATGTATAGAAAAATCACAAAGGGAGATGATGATGCGAATTCTGAGGACAGCTCAGACACTGCTTCAGACAGCGGATTCCTATATGACAGGTTTGGCACAGTATTAAAACGAATTGAAGATAAAGAGGACGACAGCGAGAAATTTTCAAATGAGGATGAATACTATGAAGTAATTGGCTGGGGAAAAGACGAGCCGGTATATTATTACTCCAACGACAGGTCCAGAGAATTTTTTGGATGGAATGATGATTCTGGCGATGATGAATCATAACCAGTGTTTTGAAAAGCAGGGGGTTTAAACCCTCTGCTTTTTTACTATATTGGGACTACTGAAAAAGCCTATTTCTACCGTAACCCGGTCATGCCGTCCCGAATAAAATCACCAATTACCTATTAGGTGAATCAGGCATGCCGGGGATTTGGCTACGCCTTTATTGACGTCAATGTTTCTGGTAAAATCAAATCGCCAAATTACAGGCGTTTTTTTTCTTTTTGTGAATTCAAAAACTATTCATCAATACATCGGAGAATTAAATCATGGGTAAAAGCGGAAAAAGGGAAGCGGAGAAAAAAAAGCAAAAGGATAGCGAGAAAAAATCGGCAACCGTTCAAGACGAGGTTGGCAAGAACCGTATTTTCGACACAATCAGCGGACGCACCACAAATGAGTTATATAAACCCGATGATCTGGGCGATTGGAACTATGACGAAAAACTTGGCAATCCGGGCGAATACCCCTTCACTCGCGGTGTTCATCCGACAATGTACCGCGGACGGTTATGGACCATGCGGCAGTTTGCCGGATTCGGAAGCGCGTTTGATTCAAACGAAAGATATAAATTCCTGATCAACAACGGACAAACCGGGCTTTCAGTAGCATTCGACCTTCCAACGCTAATGGGAATTGATTCGGACGCCCAACTGGCAAATGGTGAAGTTGGCAAATGCGGAGTGGCTATTGCATCTCTGGATGACATGGAGGTTCTTTTCGACGGCATCGACCAGGGAAAAATCACAACCTCAATGACAATCAACGCTCCAGCGGCGATAGTATGGGCAATGTATCTTGCAGCTGGTGAGAAAAAGGGAATTCCTCTGGAGAAAATGGGCGGAACAATCCAGAATGACATTCTAAAGGAATTCATCGCCCAGAAGGAATGGGTGTATCCGCCGGAACCTCACATGAAACTAATCGTGGATACAATCGAATTCGGCACGAAATACGTTCCGCGCTGGAATACAATTTCAATCAGCGGATACCATATTAGAGAAGCGGGTTCAACAGCAGGCCAGGAATTGGCATTTACACTGTCAGATGGGCTTGAATATGTCCGATGGGCGGTTAAACGTGGAATTGATGTCGATGATTTCGCACCGCGACTAAGTTTCTTTTTCAATTCGCATCTTGAGTTTTTCGAGGAGATAGCGAAAATGCGCGCTGCGAGACGTATTTGGGCGCGTGAAATGAAAGAAACTTTCGGGGCAAAAAATCCAAGAAGCCTATATATGCGATTCCACACACAGACAGCTGGTTGTTCGCTTACCGGTGAACAGCCATTGAATAACATTATCCGCTCGACTCATGAGGCTATGGCTGCAATTCTGGGCGGAACTCAGAGTTTGCACGTTAATTCATACGATGAGGTACTTGCTCTTCCCAGTGAACACGCGGCTCAGATGTCTCTTCGAACACAACAGATTCTTGCGTTTGAAAGCGGAATTACAAATACTGTTGATCCTCTCGCGGGTTCGTACTATGTGGAAAAACTTACGGATGAACTGGAAGAAGAGGCATACGATTATTTCAGGCGTATCGAGGAAAACGGCGGAATGCTGGCATCAATAGACCAGGGATTCCAGCAGCGTGAAATTGCAGAGGCGGCTTTCAGATATCAGCGCGAAATCGAAAAGGATGAAAGAATAATCGTCGGAGTTAACGGATATGTAACCGAGGAAGCCTTGCCAATTGAAATTCTTAAAATTGATGAGGAAGTTGAAGAACTTCAATGTAAACGCCTGAAGGAACTTAGAACTCGTCGAAACGAAAAAGAGGCATTGGAATCACTCAAAGAACTAAAGCAAACGTGCATTGATGAAACGAATTCGATGCCGGCATTGATTCGCGCATCCAAAGCGGGATGCTCACTCGGTGAAATGGTCGACTGCATGAAAGAGGTATACGGCGAATACGAAGAACCCCCAATATTTTAGAAGATGGTTAGTAAGTTAGTAGGTTAGAAGGTTAGTAAGTTAGTAAGTTAGCAGGTTAGTAAGTTAGTAAGTTAGTAGGTTAGCAGGTTAGTAAGTTAGCAGGTTAGTAAGTTAGCAGGTTGGCAAAGAAAAAATAGCAGAGGGTTTAAACCCTCTGCTATTTTTTCTGCTATTTTTAACTTACTAACTTACTAACCTTCTAACTTATCCTTTAAGTCTGTGATATAATCTGCGCGACTTGAATTGCTTTAATAAGAACGAACCTGCCTTGATTTTGGGTTGTCTTATTGGGCAAATACATATAAAATATGGATGGTTCCCGAATTCGTTAAATGCGAGTTGGGGATGTTGTATTTTTGTGTGTGATTAATCACCTGAAACGCGCGTAGCATATTTAGATTAAATAAGTGTGTATCAGGGAATTTATAGCTTTTATAATCCAACATTATCCTCAGGGAGGATAGAGATGTTCTTAAGAAACCAAATCATGTTCGTACTCGTGGTGCTGCTTTCAATTTCAATGGCAGCTTGTTCAAGCGGAGGAACAACACCGGCACAGGATGGCGGTAATCCTGAAGTCAACGATGACCCCGCCAGAATTTCGGGAACTGTAACCGATGATGGCGTTCCGGTTGAGGGTGTCGAGGTTGTCGCTTACGATGTTACGGACGGTTCCCTTGTTGCTAATGATACAACCGACTTGGATGGTGTTTACAAACTGAACCCGTTCGGTGGGCAGTATATTATTGTGGCGGTTGGTGAAACCGTTTACGCTGAGCCTGAGCATATCAATCTTGATAATGATGGCTCCACGCATCGGCTGGATCTCAACATGAATCGTTTTCAAAACCAGAATATGAACGGATTCATGTTCTGCCGTATCATGAACGAAGACAATGAAACACCGATTCCAAACGCCAGAGTGAAACTTGGCAATCATGAAGGCTTCTCGGATGCATGGGGATTCTGCTTTATGGTTGGATTCGCTAATCAGGAAGCATATAATTTTGAAGTCAGCGCTGGCGGTTTTAATGCCAGAATGCATGAAATCAGAAGAAATCAATTTGATAGAAACCTGATTCTTGTAGCTGAACTTTTCACACTGACACCAACCAGTGATATTGGAGCGTCAATCGGCGGCGTTGTAAGGGATATCGCCTCAGGAAGCGACCTTGGCGGCGTCTTTGTTACTATCGAAAAACCAAACACCGAATTCGTTCCTATAACATACATGACCAATCTTGGCGGAATTTACAGGTTCTATAATTTAGAAAAAGGAACTTATGTTCTCACCGCCCAACGAACCGGTTATTTGGATGATACAGCCCAGCTGATTATCAATGATGAAGAGGGTTATTTCACTATCTTCCTGACTCCGAATGTCGAGGAAATGGCGACAATCACAGGTTTCGTTTATGACAGAACCGGCTCAATGCCGATACCGAACGTGGTTGTTACAATCAGCAATCCGATTTTCGGCGAGAAAGAAGAGACTATCTCGGATGGTCTTGGACGATTCAGTTTTGCCGGACTGGTTTATGGTGATTACTATATCTTCGCAAATCCCATTAACCCGCTTTTTGTGCCGCAGGGGGCGGCAGTTACCCTCAACGAGGAACTTCATGAAATGCAGTTCAACATGAAATTCAACGAGTCGGGAGCTATCATGGGTGTAGCAGTGACTGTTGAGAACGGAACAATTCCCCCACAACCGGTGTCTGGCGCAAAGATAATTGCGGAGAAAATGGGCGCTCCGATGAGTGGTTTAAGATTTGAAACCAACACAGATGGCCGTGGCGAATTTGCAATCAACGGAGTACTTCCCGGAACCTACCTATTGAAATTAGAGTTTGACTATGCCGGTGACAAACAGTATTCACAAACCGAAGAAAGTGTACCTGTAAACGCAGGTGCGGCAACCAACGTTGATTTCGTCGACTTACCCTGGCTTGAATAACTAACCAAGAAATAAAAGTATCCAAACCCGGACGTAATGTCCGGGTTTTTGTTTGATTTGCGGTAATTAGTCGTCCCTGAAAACGTCATTTTGAACTGCTGCAAATCTACAATGAATATAAATCCATATACTTAAACCGAGCCCCGAACGTTAGTGAGGGGTAGGTGCGATAATCGATAAGTATAAATCTGAAGATAGATATTTACTTTATCGCGAATAGATTCTTCGCTTCGCTCAGAATGACAATTTTTGCAGTTTTCATGAGTTCTGAGACACCTTCAATACTGTGACACTACTCATCTCTCATTTTGAAAGCAATGCAGTGAAGGGGGGGAAATAAACAAAACACTTCCCTCCGCTCGCGGGGGGATTAAGGGGGGGAAACAAACAAAACACTTCCCTCCGCTCGCGGGGGGATTAAGGGGGGGAAATAAACAAAACACTTCCCTCCGCTCGCGGGGGGATTAAGGGGGGGAAATAAAAAAAAACGTCACCAGGCACTTATCGCTTTTTCCCAGATGGCTTCCCTGATTGCCTAGGCTTTTTAACCAGGCGTAATTTCTGTTTCCTTGTGGTTGTATATTGAATAAGTCCACCGAAAACAGCCAGAACTGGAAAAAGCACATAAAGGTGAAATGCGTAAGCGATTATAAAACTCCCAACCAGTGACATTGTCATGACTATAAGTAGATGCGATGACAGCATATACATTATTCCGCCAATTATCATGATGAAAGCATCAAGCTGGCAGGTTGGCCTAATCAGCGCATAGAATTCAGAAAAATCAGCAATGTTATAAAATACTTCAGGAGTGATAAGCCCCTGCGCGAACATTTTGAAAAGAACAAGCCCAATTATCGCGCCCGCGATGAAGAAAATAACATGATGAAATACCATCGCCAGCGTGCTTCCGATAACAGCGCCAACAATTCCACAAAAAATGAAAAGGAGCGTTAATGACAATCCGGATATGGAACCATCCATCGTAACACTCTGGCAAACAAATATGCCGGCGATAGTGCCAATTACTGTCCCGAACAACCGGATTGCTGAATAATACATGCTTGCGCCGAAAAACAGGAATATAACGCCGATTATCACAAGAATCCAGCGTAAGACTTCATGATCCTTCGAAATGATTCCCAAGATGATTTCCGGTTCCATGATAGATGTCCTGAGTTAAGGCTGATTAAACTCAATGATATTTTAATTCTATCAGATGAGACCTCTGAACAAAAGAGAAATAGCTTGTAACCCGTAAACCCTTTTTCCGGGTAAGATTTGAATCGCAATAATATTTGAAAATTATTTAAATATTTTTTGACACCATATAAACTTTAAGTGTATCCTACTCTGCTGTACGCTCGTTAGGCTTCTGGTAAAGAATGTCAGCACAAGGATGTCTCCATCATGTGGATTTGGTAGTTAGGCGCAAACGTCGTAATAGAATAGCTGGGCAGTTTGATTGCAAGCCTGATTCACTAGGTCTGTGTTCCCACAGTCGTTTTCAATTGATTTGTTTTTTATATTTTGGATTACAATTAGGCGGTATGCATTAATGTCCTGAGGATAAAGTCATGTGGTTTCATGATGATGACGGTGAGGAAGCCAAACGGGAAATATCCAACTTTGTGCTCCTTGCCTGGATAATACAGTTTTTAAAGCCTCACTGGAAGCTTCTTTCAATTGTGGTTGTTCCAATGATCGTTGGAATCTATCTGCAATTGCAGATTCCGCAGCTTCTGAGACATATAATTGACAATAACATCATGACCGGCACAATGCAGGATGTCTATGTATCGCTTGCAAAGTACATAACATTCATGCTGTCCGCTCTCGTTTTAGGATATATATTCCAGGTACTTCTTGCGCGAATGGGATTGAGAATCATCATGACTCTCAAGAGGAAATTACTGCGGCATGTGCTTAATCTCGATTTGAAATTTTTCGGTGAGTACACCACCGGTACGCTGATTGCACGTGTGGAAAGCGATACGGAGCGATTAAGGCAGCTTTTCACGGAAGTTACTTTCAGTATGCTGCGAACTCTTTTCGTCGTTGGGTTCGTTGTGTTCTATATGATAAGAGAAAACAGGGAAGTCGCGCTGACAATTCTGACAGTTGTACCTGTGCTGCTTGTCCTTACATTAATCTTCCTGCGTTTCATTCGAAAGTACTACCGTAATGTTCGAGAGAAATACGCGCAGGTTTTGAGTTTCATAACTGAATATGTTCAGGGCGTCGATGTCATCCAGCTTTACAACTACGACAAACGCGCCAAAGAACGCTTGCAGGAAAAGAACATTGCGAAATATCGTGTGGAAAAAGCGGCTGCGTTTTTCGAGTACGGCTTCTGGGGATTTTTCTGGACAGCGGAAATTATCGCAATCATGATTGCGCTGTCAACCGGGACATCCCGAATTCTGGATGGCGCCATGACAATCGGTACGCTTGTCATGTTCATGGAATATATCAGGCAGGTTTTCTTCCCGCTTATGATGTTCTCCGAGCAGCTTAATTTCATCCAGAGAGCATTAGTCAGCGCTGAGAGAGTCTATAACATAATGAATCTTGAATCGTCTTTGAAAGACCCTGTCAAGTGTGTGAAAAAACCGACTCTTGAAAAGGAAATTCGATTCGAAAATGTCTTCTT
>CBDURE010000103.1:0-12666 GCA_965369605.1 uncultured bacterium | reverse complement strand
CCTGCAAGTGCCACAAAAATAAGGAATAAATAGATGAATACAATAAATGTCCTTACGGTTCTAATCCTCATCCGGGAGGTACCTCTCAGCTAGAGTTATAACGTAAAATTTATGAACCGTACGCTGGTTTTCACCAGCGAATACAGAATTCAGAAAATACTAATTAATCCCCCACAACAATTGGAAAAATATACGTCATACCCGCTCGAAAGTCAACCATTTCCAAATTAAAAAGTATTAGTAAAGAATTCCCTTCCTCAAAATCAGATTTCAAGATGTTTCAGAATTCACAATATTAATATGTGCGTATCCGTGATTCCCTCATGTATACAGGGTTACCCTTGGTTTTTTAGGTTTGGATGGCGGGGGCGCAAGTTCAGGTTTGAATCCAGGCAGCAAATTTCTATCTTTTAAATATCGCTTGATTTCCAGCTTGCTCATCATTGGTGTTGTCTCAGTTGAATATACTTTTCGTGTCGAACCAGCCAATTTCTTTCCAGCCATAAGCGGACGAATAATATACATGCCCTCGCGTTCGATTGCGTAAGGGCTTTCCTCCTGTGTCATTAATTCCTCGTGAAGTTTTTCACCCGGACGAGGTCCTGAGAAAGCAATCCTTATGTTATCCGTTGGCGCTATCTCATCAATAATAACCTCAGCGAGATCAACTATTTTCAGCGCCAGCATCTTGAGAATGAAAACCTCGCCGCCTCTTGACAGCATTGATGCCCCAAGCACAAGGCCAACAGCATCAGGAACAGTCATTATGAATCGGCACATCGCCGGATCGGTTACCGTTACCGGACCGCCCATCTGCGCCTGATCGATAAATGTTTTCAAAACGCTGCCATCGGAACCAATCACGTTTCCAAAACGAACCGAACAGAATGATGTCCTTCGAGTGCCCTTGTATTCCTGCGCCGCGATAATTAATTTCTCCGCGAGAAGTTTCGTCGCGCCCATCGTATTAATCGGTGACACTGATTTGTCAGTGTTTATCGCGATTACTTTCCCCACCCCACATTCCAGCGCTACCTCAATTAAATTCTGCGTTCCCACAACATTGGTTTTAACCGCCTCAAACGGATTGTACTCACAGAACGGCACATGCTTGAGTGCCGCGGTGTGGAAAATAAAATCTATATCCTCACACGCGCGTTTCAGGCGTTCCTTGTCGCGAACATCGCCAATCAGAAAGCGGATATTTTTATGATGCCCCAGGTTTTGATATTCTGTGAACTGGTTATTCTCGTTACGGCTGAATATTCGAATAACCTCAGGGTCCCACTGAAGAAGCTGCCGTACTATCTCCCGTCCGATTGATCCTGTCCCACCGGTTACAAGAATACGGCGTCCATTGAATTGTTCTCGCATGTCTTTTTGCATAACATATATTAAATCGGTTTAAACGTGCAAAGGTTGAAAGAAAAGTTAGTAAGTTAGTAAGTTAGCAGGTTAGCAGGTTAGCAGGTTAGCAGGTTAGTAAGTTAGTAGGTTAGTAGGTTAGAAAGTTAGCAGGTTCATGGGTTGGTAGAAAATATCTCAAATTATTTTGTGTGGAGATGCAGCGATTGAGAGATTGGCGCCGTCTATTGATTGTAAGTATAGCGACAGATTGTTCGGGAGTGATGAATTTGAGATTTGAGAAATTTGAGGATATACAAGCATGGCAAAATGCCAGACAACTGTGCGTACTAATCTATAAATCAACGGCTCAGAAACCATTCGCGAATGATTATGGGCTTCGCAATCAGATCCAACGTGCTGCGGTTAGTGTCATGTCAAATATCTCAGAGGGGTTTGGCAGGCGTGGTAATAACGAATTCATACGGTTTCTTAACATCGCTCATGGTTCTTTACAAGAAGTTCAAAGTCAATTATATATAGCCCTTGATCTTGAATATATCTCTCATCATCAGCATGAAATACTGAGCAACCAGGCACAAAAAACCGCCAAACTAATTGGCGGTCTTTACAGGTATCTCAAATACGAAAATCAAAAATAATTCCCTAACCTGCTAACCTACTAACCTGCTAACCTACTAACCTTCTAACTTACTAACCCGCTAACTTTCTAACTCATCAGCATTAATCCGAACTGATCATCTTTTTTTCGCACGATGCGCACTGTGCCCGGAATTACTACAATCTCCCCTACCACGCCTATAACGCCCTCTACCAGATGTCCGCCCTCTATGTGATAATCGGGAAATCCGAGAGTGATATGAGCGTGAATCATAGGTTCATCGTTTTCATCCCAGCCAAGATTGCCCATCAGCGTTGTTATCTCACAGACAGTGTCGATTGTTTTATGCAGATATTTCTTTTGGTTGCGGTCGAAATATCCGATTACGCATTTCTCTATCGCCCCGATTCCAGTGAATGATGCCGATGGCAGTTTCTCCTGACGCATGAATTCCTTCAGGGATGCCATTATCTCCTCACCGACCGGTATTTTGATTACGAATGAATTGTCGCCTTTGAGTATTTTCATTTTCTTCTCTCTCCAAAGATGGTTAGTAAGTTAGTAAGTTAGAAGGTTAGTAAGTTAGTAGGTTAGTAAGTTAGTAAGTTAGTAAGTTAGTAAGTTAGCAGGTTAGTAAGTTAGAAGGTTAAAAGGTTAGTAAGTTAATAGGTTTGTAGGTTATGCAGTTTGTATTGTTCAACAGTGAGTAGTGTTGTTCAGCAGAGGATTAAAACCCTCTGCTATGGATAATTTGTAACCCGGTGTCCCTTCACCGGGGTCACCGCGCAACAGTATTTAACCTACTAATTTGTAACCCGGTGTCCCTTCACCGGGGTCCCCCAACAGTATTTAACCTACTAACCTGCTAACTTACTAACCTACTAACCTTCTAACCTTCTAACCTACTAACCTGCTAACTTTCACTATCATTGATTCCCCGCCGGATGCGTATTCCCTGCCATCCCATCCGCCGTGGATATTTTCGATTTCGAATCCATGTAAGTCGAGTAGTTTTTCAATCGACTCGATATCATAATACTGCTCACGGCCTGTTACAAGCCTGTAATGCCCTGTGGCGATGTCGATAATCCAGTGGCGAATCGCCATGTAGTTTTCTTGAACATTGAAATAATGCTCACTGAGCGCAAGATAAACCGAATCGCCCCATAAACCGGAATCAGTGAAATACCATTCCTGATAATCGCCGGTAACATTATCCAGAAGGCAGCACAGTTCGATTATAAGCTGCCCTGACGGTTTGACAGCGTTCGATAATTTACCAATCAGACCGGATGCCTCATCGTATGTGAAATTCGCCAGCGCGCCGAAAATAATCATCGCGAGGTCGAACTGGTTGGGGATTTCTAGATCGGATGCGTTCCCCTGAACAAATTCACATCCGGCCAGGTTTTCGGATTGCGCTTTTTTTTGTGAATATTCAATCCCCGCTTTTCCTTTATCTATTCCAAATGTGAAATAGCCCCGCCGCACGAATTCAAGAGACAATCGGCCATCTCCAGAGGCGATATCCAAAATGCGCATACCCGGTTTGAGGTTGCAGGTTCGTTCGATGAAATCCGCTTCGATGATTGTCTGCTCGGATGATCGCGTTGCAAAAGGGAGAATGCGTCGGGAGAAATCATCATCATGCCACGGGATGTCATCGAAATCACAGTTGTCATCGGAGATTGGCTCTCGTGATGCTATTTTCGCAAAAGCGTTGATTATGTTCGCGGAGTATTTGGTGTCGAGTTTCGCCGCTTGTTCTAATATTTTTTCAAAGTCGTTTTTTTTCATTTGTTTTTATGGCGCACCACGCTAAACTCGACTTTCGACATTTCAGGCTGCCTAAACGCCATTAATCCGGGTGCCCGGGTGCCGCCCATAAAGCCGTCCCGGCTTTATGGGTGTTTGTGCGAAGTTACACATTTCACCCACAAATCACAAAAAGACGTGATTTGTGGGCGGCACCCGAGCATGGTGTTATTATGTTAATTCAAATTTCAACTTTCTAACCTACCAACCTGCTAACCTGCTAACTTTCTAACCGTCTTCTATTCACAATCGCGATAACCAGCAGGCTGAAAATGAATCCGGGGATTATTTCGTGAATCATGGGATAGCCCCACGGACGGTATCCCTCATTTCTTAACATGTGCCATGCGATTGTGAATATCAAGCCGGAATAGATTCCGCAGAGCAATGCGGGAGCGGTAACTTTTTTCGCGCTGCGCATGAGGAATGCAGGCCCGAAGGCGCATCCGGCTAATGCTAAAGGCAATAATGGGTCTTGTTCACGATATAAACCTATGTAATAGATAATCCAAATCATGACAAAGGCCAGTATCGAACCGAAACAACCAATAAAACCTGTGGTTATAAATCGATTTGATATTGATACCGCCATTTTCGATAGCAGGCCATTCATATAGACTATCAGTGCAGCGACAAGTGAAACCCCCATCAACATATGAGCAACCATTACAAACGGCCCAAGGTCGTTAGGGTTGACAATAGTAATTGGTCCCATGGCAGATTCAATATACTGAGTTAAATCAAATGAACCGTAATAAATGACGCTCCAGACGATTATAGTTGTCAGGCAAACGGAAATTATCCCACCAGTCGCTATCTCTTTCTTGCTTCGAGCATTTGATAATACTGATATGAACTGAGGTTGTCCGAAAACAGCCAGTCCGAGAAATATCCCACCGGTGATAAAAACCACATCCGGATTATTTAAGACAAGAAGCTGGGGATTCTCACGGCTTGCCAGATCAATCAGGCCGTGTAATCCTCCTTGATGAAATAAAATCCGTATAATGGCTGCAATTGAAACAATCACACAAAACGACAAAGATAAAACTTGAATGTAATCACGTAACCGCTTTCCACCAAAGAAAAGTGCAATCCAGATTGGAACAAGAAGAATTATCCCCCCCATAGGCACCCACATTAGAATCGGTACATGAACATTTCTCATCTGGTATGCTACATTAAACGCTAAAACAGCCAGCACTGGAAGTAAAAACAAGAGGGATGCCATTTTCGATTTGATAATCTCAGGGAAGAGAAACGGATTAGATGAAACTCCCCTATTCTCTTTGTTTCCATGATTAACAATGGCAATCGCAAATGAGATAATCAGTCCGAGCAGATATCCAAATGCCGGGATTGCCAGTGATATTCCATAGGAATAGGATAAAGCAGAGAAGACATACATAAATAATACACCCGGAATGGAGCATGTTCCCGCGAGCGCAATTTCAAACGCTCCGGCAAGTTTGCTCTTATCCTGAGGTTTGTCTGTCTCATTTTCCTTATCGCTTCCCGCCAGACGGTTAAGCGCAAGGCTGATTAATACTGCCGCGGCTGGCAATACTAGAAGCGCGAATATGATATCGAAATTCATCACGATTGGATAAATTAACTTCCTATGAAAATATTCAATATCCCGTAACCCGGTGTCCCTTCACCGGGGTCTCCGCGTTACTCTGTTTCCCCGAATGCTGCCTTCCGATGAGAACTGTCCTCATCACTAATTGTAACCCGGTGTCCCTTCACCGGGGAAACCGGAAATATCGCAGCCAGCCCAAGCGGAATCAAAACCGGCAGAATCGGTAAAAACAAACGGGTTTCCTGATACATCCCAACGATGAAATTAGCAACCATGAATACTGCCACATACCCCAATGAGCGGCGCAGGAACAGGGGTTTCGATTTGAATCGCACCAACGATGCCACCACCAGAGGTCCCACAAACGCAACAAGACGGCTGAACCATTTAAGCGCCATTGCAGGATTCAGGTTGTTTTTAAGCTGAATGATATCGACATAATTCGTACGGGGTCCATAATAGTGTGGCAGCGCGAAGTAGATTGCAAGCGCAATCAGCGCGAGCAAAGTGAATTCACCCAGAAACAGTTTGATTGGCAGGCGGTCATAGTTATAGAAAAACCACGCCCAGAGAACGAAAATAAACGATTCACGGTTAAGCATCGCGATTGGAATCAGCAGAATCATCCACGCTTCTTTTTTATCTCTGATTAATCCCAGCGCCAGAATTGTGAAAAATAGATTAGGAATATCGTGCGGCTGGTGTGTGTAATCGATATAGGTAACAGGCAGCACCGCGAGAATTATCAGTGCCCCCATCGCGCTGACAGCGAAATCGAACCACCGCCTAAGGAACTTGAACATAAATGCCAGCGCCAGCGATGTGAAGATAAACCGTAAAACCAAATCGAGACGCCATATCGACATGCCGGTTATACGATGAGCTCCCTCGACCAAGTAATATGTCAGAACCCGGTATTGAATGGGCTTTTTAGCTGTTCCTGAGATTACCATCTTATGAATTGCAAGGCGAGCATCTGAAAGCGGTTCAGAGATCATCAGATTGAACGCGAAACTGACAGTAATATGCGCCGCGAGAATAAGAATCGCATACAGAATCCATCGCGCGAACAAGGTGTCGCGGCTGTCAGGGACATCTGTCAAAGTTTGGGAAACCATATCTGTGTCAGAGGCATCCATGCACGAGTATTTTATCATAATGAATCCACATCGAGGAACTGTTTAATAACCGCATGTCATTCACAACTTAATAATGCCATTCGGAACTTTATAATGTCATTCTGAACTTGATTCAGAATCCATTCCTTTTCGGTTGGAAATGGATTCCGGGTCAAGCCCGGAATGACATCATGCCAAGCCCGGAATGACATCACTACCAATCACAGGAATGACATCATGGCCAATCACAGGTTTTCCAAACTATCATTCTTTTGAAATACCTTTTGAAATCGGTTAGAATTAGTAATGAGGATAACATGGTTATCCGAAATATAATCTGAACCCGGCTAGTGGGGTTATTTGTCGCAGTTCGGGTTGATGGTTTTTCAATTTCATTGGGGGCGGTAGCTCAATTGGTAGAGCACTACCCTTGCACGGTAGGGGTTGTCGGTTCGAGTCCGATCCGCTCCATTGGATTACACTGATGTAATCCTGAAAACTAGTTATAGTAATTTCAGAACAAGGACATGTCGTCATGGCGCTAACCAGCAACCCGGAAATAATTCAGAAGCTGTTCCAGGACTTCTTCGATGCCGTATTCGCAAACGATAACCTGAACAAAGGCTTCAGGGGTCTCGATAAAGTAATTGAGATTGTTTACATGAAACCTGAAATGAGTTTTGTTCTGGAATGCCGCACTGATGAAGCCCGGTTTTTGCCCGGCGTGGATGGGACATTTAAGCCTGATGTCACAATCATAATGGACTGGGAAACAGCCCATAAATTCTGGATGGGAGACCTTGATACAATCAGCGCGCTGTTTAATCAGAGAATCAGGATAAAGGGAGACGCAGCCGCGCTGCTTGATTTGAAACCTCTTTTTAAAGAGACATCGACAATATACAAGCAGGTTGTGGCTAAACACTTTGACAGTTGATATCGATCAAACGAAAAAATGCCGATATATTCTAATGCGTGTCATATAACAGGATAATGGCATTGCAATGTGAATTTGAAATTGAAATTGAGATTCAGGAGACTTATTGAATATGAAACGACTCACTTTGATACTTGCGATAATCATGATAATTGGGTTGGCAGGCAGCGTGACCGCCAAAGTATTTTCCAATAATACAGCGGACCCCACAACCGACCTCATAAAACGCCTGCTTGTGGAGGTTAATCGCCCGTTATCTGAAATCTCCATAATATCGGGCCAGATAAAGAAAGCCGAAGCTGATTATAATTTAAATATCGTGCTCCTTATCGCTGTAATGGATGAGGAAACCAGATTCCCCGGATTCGCGCATTCGCATATTCACATGTACAACGTTGACCGTGGAATTATTGTATCGCATGACAAGGTTAAATCGCTGCCGTCACCATTCAGCAACGTTGACTGTGTCGCACGTGCTCTCGCCAACCAGATGGAGACTTTCGATGATGATCCCGTTACCGCGGTCGCGGCATATTTCTTTGGCACGCAGATGATGAAGCATCACACAGTAGATGAACTCGACGAGAACGGCACCATGATGCTTCAAAGTATCATGGATTTCATTAGAAAGCATCCGGATGGCCGTCCAAACGCGACACCAATCAAATCATCTGTCGATTCAAAAATATCAAAGAAAATCCAGCTGGCATCCCGCAGTTATCATCGAAACCCCGGATTCAGCAAGGTTAATAAAGCAACCTCAAAGACGATTGAAAGCAAACACTCATCAACTGAAGAAAAATATATCGCAGTGATGAGATATTTCAACAAATCGCTGGATGAAAAAACCGCTGACGAAATTTACTGGTCTATCGCGGCTTTGCATAGTGAATATCCAAACGTTGATGCCCGCCTGGTTATGGCGCTGTTTGCTGTGGAGTCCAATTTCAGGCCAGATGCTGTTTCCCACAAAGGCGCTCAGGGTCTTGGGCAGTTGATGCCATCCACCGCAAGAGGTTTGAATGTTAATGACGCTTTCGATTGCTCGGAAAACATACGCGGCACATTTATCTACCTTAACCGTGAATTCAAGCGATGGGAAAACAAACGATATCCGCTTGATCTCGTTCTGGCATCATATAATGCGGGTCCGGAAGCAGTTAAGAAGCATAACAATAATATCCCCCCATACAAGGAAACACAGAAATACGTTCCGAAGGTCATTAATATCTACAGCCAGCTTCTTTTAGAAGAAGAAAAAGAGGAAAAGCTGCTTCATCAGACACGCTACTACAAGCGAGGGTATAACGCAAACAAGTAGCGATACATTCCTTTCTGAAATTTGATAAACACCGGGATTTAACATGATTCCCGGTGTTTTTTTTGCTTCAATCGCAACATTAGATGTTAGATTAGTGCATGCATATTACGCTATACTACACAAAATGGGCTGTCACCGTGGCTGTCACCATGGCTGACACCTATTACAAGAAACACCGGGATTTAATCTAATTCCCGGTGTTTTTTTATTCTTTGTTTAACACGTTGGAACTTCACATTCCATTATACGATCTGCACTCTTTGAAGTATGTTCTCTACGGATTTAAAATCTCACTTTTACTAATTAAAACATCCTCAGGTGTTTCCAATGAATCATTAAGAATCATTCGGGTTGAATAGTAATATTCCTTGTTGGTTAACCTGTCAAATTCATCCTGATCTGTCCACCATTCAAGTGAATCTTCGATAGGTTCAATGGAAGTGATATGTCTGTTATATTCTTTTCCCGACGGATGCGACAAAAAGCGAAATGTGTATTCATAAAATTCAACGGCTCTTCCATCAAGCAAAGCTAATCCTACTTCAAGAAAAAGTGGCTGTGATGCATCACCACTGATAAAAGAAGGCTTGATATTTTCCTTGATTAAAAAGAAATTCCCGTTAGCTGCTTCTGCAAATCCTGAGGGTGTTTTCTCTCCTGAGCGATATTCAGGTCTCATAAAAGCTGCAGAAATTATGCTCTCCATATTTGCTCTAAAATCCTCCTCAATTAAAAGGTCCAATTTATCTTTGTTTATATACCTGTCAAAATCGTCTAATGCTTTTCTTTCGAAACCTTCGTATGGAATCCTGCGAATGAAATTCTCATTTGTTGTTTTATCGAAATCCACAATTTCAAAATACGCTTCTGAATCGGATTCTCGCACGTATGCGATTTTTCCAATATCCTCTTTTTTCAATTCGACCTTATCCACCAGACGAAATGGTTCTCCATTAGAAGGATTGGCTGGCCATGCAATCAATAAACCTGAATCAAGAAACTCAGCGACATCGTAAGGATATCGTTGATTCTTTTCGAAAAACAATACCAATGGTGAAGTAAGAAAGGGTTCGCCAGTGATATTTAGAATCCATTTTTGTGTTTCCATAATTTCTTTTGTCTTTTCATCAAAATCAGCGATTCTCATAACACCATGGGACATGTCGTTATCCGTGTTTATATTATCAGAAGGTTGAATTTCTTTTGGCGTACTGGAAGTGTTTTTACAACCTGTACATAAGCAATTAACAGCTAATATCAATAAGAATATTAAAACTGCGTATATGTTGAAACTTGTACTGATCTGTTTTCTAGTACTCATTTTTTCCTCTCAAAATGTTTTTTATTAGTGAATTAAAAAAAAACGTTTATACTAAAATGCAATCAGGATCTCCGCATGTCTTCCATTCCTGGCACCATATCAGAGCTTCCATATTATCACCACAAAAGTCCCAACATGCTGTGTCACCGTGGCTGACACCTATTATATGCTATCATATATTCCGCTATTAACAAACATGTTCCAGGCGCATTACCGCACACTACCAGGATATGCAATCATTAGTTTTGATTGCTCTTTTTACTTGACAAACCTTAAATCTGGTGGAATTATGATTCTTTCTTGCCAAATATTACGGATTTCTATTCTCATTGAAAGGGTCTGAATATGTCTTTAGAAGAACATTCAATCGATAGTGAGGGAGTTCGTAGAACCCCTCTTCATGATGAGCACGACAAAATGGGAGGGCGAATTGTAACATTCGCCGATTATCAACTCCCCGTATGGTACACATCTCAAATTGACGAGCACAAATTCACCCGCGAAAGTTGCGGAGCATTCGACCTGACACACATGGGTGAGGCGATATTTGAGGGCCCGAAAGCTCTCGACACAATCGACAAACTCGTGTCGAACAATCCGCGCAAACTTGCAGTCGGGCAGGCTCATTATACGCTTCTTATGAACGACAACGGCGGTATTGTTGACGATTTGATTGTCTATCGCCTTGCTGAGGAAGTTTATCTATGGGTGTTTAACGGCGCGAATGTCGAAAAAGATGTCGCGTGGATTAAATCAAAAGTGGATGATGACAGCGTATGGCGTCATCGCTCCTATCACACCTCCCTTATCGCCGTACAAGGCCCCAAAGCGGAATCCATAGTCGATAAAGCCATTCCTGAGGCTCAGGTGATGGATATGGGCTATTTCGGGCTTAAATGGATTGGACAGGACGATGACAACTGGTTAACAGTCGCAAGAACAGGATACACAGGCGAGGATGGATTCGAGATTATTCTCTCCAACAACCTGGCGGTTGACATGTGGCGTAAACTGTTTGAAATAGGCGGAGATACTATCAAGCCAATCGGACTCGGCGCACGCGATACACTTCGTCTGGAGATGTGTTATTCGCTTTACGGGAATGATATCGATGACACGACCAATCCCTTTGAAGCAAATCTCGGATGGGTTGTTAAACTGAAAAAACGTGAGTTTTCATCATCTGAAATTATCAGGCAAATCAAGAAAGATGGCGTAACACGAAAGATTGTCGGATTAAAGCCCCAGCATAAGGCAGCGGCTCGCCATCATGATGAAATACTTCTAAATGATGAAAAAATCGGCTTTATCACAAGCGGATCATTTGGACCGTCAATTGATGAGAATATCGCTCTGGGATTTGTTCCCAAACAGCACGCTGAGGTTGGAAATATTGTTCAAGTAAAGATCAGGAACAAGATTGTTGACGCGCCAATCGTATCCACGCCGTTTGTTGAGCCGCATACAAAGAAATAGCAGAGGGTTTAAATCCTCTGTTATTTTAGTATTTCCACATCAGAAAAATAGAAAAAAAAAGACCGCTGGCAGCGGTCTTTTTAATTTGCTTTAGTTTTATGTACTAATTATATCTGCGAACATAGAAATGCCTGGTAACGGTTGGTGTGGTTGATAGTGCTCGATTGTAAACATAGTCTATCAGTGTTGCAGACATATTAATTGTTACATGATCCTCAGAAATCTTGGCAATCGACATTGAGACCATATAGTAACCTTGCTCACTTCCGAAAGCTGTAATTCTGTCTCCCTGTCCCTCTTTCAGGATTTTATAGTAGCCCATAGAGCGAATGCTTACCAAAGCGCTCTTGTAGGGACCATTTTGCATTGTTCCGATAATCTGAATCGGTAGATATTTGAAGTAAGTGCTGATTTGAGTCTGGAGAAGCTGGTCAAGCAGGCCTGAATCGACAGCGCCGCTGATACCCTCACCCTCAAGTTCCGGCCTGAGTCCATCCGGAATCAGGTCTGTAATGTACAACGGGTCAAAACGCCCTTCTGTATTCATTGTCTGGAAAGAGCGAGCCTGATCATTTTTCCTCATCATCGCGGATGGAAGATTAACATTATTGATCAGATTCGTTCGATCAGCGACAGGGCTTCCCTCATCGTCCTTGTAGAAAATGCCAAGTTCTGACAATTCAAGTGGAGTGCTGTCCCTGTGGTTTGCAAAGGTTTCTTCTGTCTCTTCCACATCGGCTGGCGGGGAAATATCCCCTTCCTCATTTTCAACCTCTTCCAGCGCTTCTTCCTCTGAGGCAGATTCCTCATTATCATCTGCCTGCTCACTTGTGTCTGTGATATCAACAGGTTCATCACCAGATTCATCAGCAGCGGGACTTTCCGGTGGAGTATCCTGATCAGCCTGCAGAATCGGCGCTTTGGGTATTGCGCCATCCTGAGCACGTGATGCCACGGTGAAAACTCCAAGTGATATTATTGTAAGGGATACAAGTCCGATTAGAATTAATCCCAGATTCAGTTTACCTTTGTCATTCATCTAATTTGACTCCTGTAATGCTTTCTATATTAATTACAAATAGTTATCCAAAAATTCATTCATATGTTGACTGAAATGAACATTAACTGAA
>CBDURE010000102.1:0-12901 GCA_965369605.1 uncultured bacterium | reverse complement strand
ACACTCTTCTTGCCACGCCACATCAATTTGTTGATGAACCGTTGAAGAACCTCGCTTCCGAATTTCGGATCAGGTAGTGTTATTCTTTTTTTCGGCGATCTGCCTCTCATGTTTTCACTCGCAAAATTTGCTGTTTTATCTCTATTTATTTGCCCTGCATTACAAGGCAAAAAAATTGTTCCGATTATTTATGTGAAAGAGCTATTGCAAATACTCCCTTTTAATAAAACTCCCTCACACTGAATCAGAACGCGTATTTCACTTTTTTTCAATTTCCCAGGTACACTCCCCCATTTTGAGTTTCCCAGGATATATCTTGAAAAATCCAAATCCTTAAATTAAGGATTTAGACCTTCGGACGTTTCGCACCGTACTTGCTTCGCGACTTTTTACGGTTCTCCGCACCTGAAGTATCAAGTGTTCCTCTAAGGACATGGTAACGAACACCGCCAAGATCCTTGACTCGTCCACCTCTGATAAGAACAACCGAATGCTCCTGCAGATTGTGTCCGATGCCCGGAATGTACGCTGTGACCTCAATTCCGTTTGTGAGTCGAACTCTCGCCACTTTACGAAGCGCTGAGTTCGGCTTTTTCGGACTTACGGTCCAAACGCGCGTACAGACACCACGCCGCTGCGGGCAAGCCTGCAACGCCGGTACCTTGTTTTTTTTCGTGACTTTTTTTCGTCCGTGCCTAACTAACTGGTTAATGGTCGGCATAATTTAATCCCCGTTGGGTGATTCTCTCGCCTAACCCTTCGCAAGAATGTGTTATTTAATATGTGGCGCCCAGACAAAAAAAATCGCTGAAAGCAATATTTAACCTTCAGCACCTTAAGGCGCAAGAAGTTAGACTACCAAACCTCCAGAATAATGTCAAATCTTTTTTCATATATTTTTTCGGTTTTTTTCGGTGATTCTATACACTTGTAATCATCTGTGTTTAACGCTAAGATATATTACATTGAGAATGTCCAAGGTTTTCCGTGATTCAGGCAGATTATCATAAATTAAATAAGCATTTGCTTATTTTCAGTGTTGTCATGGTTGTGAACATTACTTACAGAGCGGTTGGCAGTGTGGTGTGCCTGTATCCTGAAGGCAGATTGAAAGGTGCAGCGACTGCACCAATCAAGATTCTCATTCAAAAACTGCTTGCAGAGGATTCAAGAAATTTCATTATCAATTTTAAAAACGTTCTAGTAATGGATGCCCCCGCGGCTACCGCCATGAACTCTATCTATAAGGAGGTAAAACGAAACGACGGACGTTTGATTCTCACTGATGCCGGTTATGATGTTCTCCCCTGGCTTGAGAAGTACGCGACTGAAGTTCCAATTTTGAACGATGAGAAAGTCGCGATTGAAAAACTGGCAGGGAAACTGGTAAGCTACAAGGGAAACATCGCGGTAACCGGTGCCAGCGATATTGCAAGCGCACTTTTCAAGGGCGCAAGGAACTACAAGGGCCTGGTTTTTCACTTTTTTGATGACCCGGAAACAACTGCCGAAAAGGTGATTGAACTGGAACCTCTGGCGATTGTTCTTAACATGGAACATGGGCAAAGCGCCATTCAGGCAATACGTAAATGGCGATTCGCACAGACTACGAAAGAGTGTCCAATTATTTTGTTTGGACCGCCATCAGCAGGAGCTGATGCCCTTGTCATGATTAAAGAAGGCGCGAATGATTTCATTGAGGTTAAATTCTCGCAGGCTGAAGCGCTGGCTTATTTGGAACCTCTTGACTTCAGAAATGTGTTGGCTAGAAAACTTGATATGGTCCTCGATGGTGATTACGAGGACATTATCAGGAAATCATGACTTATCTTATAAGTTTTAGACCTTATTGAGGAAAATTCAAGCCTGTAATTGGCAGGCAAAAAGGATTACTTTATGTTCTGGGGAAAGACCGTTGTATATATCGACAATTCGAATATTTACCGAGGAGGCAAGGACGCCGGATGGCTTCCCGAGTATGAAAAGCTAATGCGCTTCCTTGAGGGGCTTGGTGGACAGCTTTGGGATGTTCATTTCTTTGCAATCGAGGAATCAAGCAGCGAGAGAACCACCACAAGTGATTTCTTTGATTACCTCCAAAAGGGGTTGGGATTCACACTCCACCTCTACACCTATGGATTGAAATCCATTCGATGCGCCCACTGCGGGCGATTCTCGCAGATTTCCATTGAAAAGGGGCTTGATATCGGCATGGCGACACAGATTATGCGTGACTTCCATAACGATGCTTTTGACACGATGATTCTCATGACCGCGAACAAGGAGTTCATCGAACTGATGGATTTCGTCAGGACATCGGGGAAAAAAGTCAAACTTATGATTTGGCGCAATACTCTAAGCCAGGAATTGAACAAGTTCACAGACCGATGGGGAATCGAAATTATCTATCTGGATAATCATCGCCATGAACTGGAGAAGGAACATCGAGCAATTAAGGAAAACGCTGATTCACCCTATGAATTCAGTAATCATTACAATTGCAGTGACCGAGGTTCAAGGCCCCCTCGACCAACCGACATCTTGAATGAGGAAGCCGATATTTCCCACAAAACAGCTGCAAATGAAAATAACGCTGATGAACATAACGCGACACAGCATGAAGCATCAACGGACCCATTGACGCAGGATGAAAACCCGCCACAAAAAGAAACATCACCGGATGCCGAATATTACATTTCATTCCAGGGCACTCCGCTTTCTGACAATTAGATAATCGACCTTGAATAAGTTCATGCAGTAATAACCGAACCCCGAACGTGAGTGAGGGGTTTTTCGATGCATATTCAAGCTCATCTGTTGTCGCACTTACCTCTCACTAACGTTCGAGGCTCGGTTTTCAAGGATGACTATTCATCACAACTTTGCTCTCAAGCAATTTCCTGTATCTCGAAGGAAATAATGCACCCACTGGATTGGCCGTTATCATTCAACGGTTCAATCATCGCTCGGATTACATTTCTATCCCACATGAATCTAACAGAATCGACAGATTTAGAATCAGACATGCTCGAATCCACAACCTGCAAAATCTCACCGGGCAAAACCTCGGAAATATCCGTTCCCGGCATGACCTGGCATAATGCCGGTATGGTTTTCTTGGCGGTATTGTTGGTCAAAGCTATTTCTCGATTGCCGGTAATCCCAATTACAGCAACCGGCAGCCTTTCCAATATTTCCTGTGACAAATCAAGTGATACTGACTGAGATGACACAAGTTGAGCCAGTCGCTCATTCAAAAGCGTTAATTCCTCGTTTTGCTCAACTGTTTTCTGTGCCAGTTCTTTATTTTCGATGGCTAAATCATAATGTCTCAGGCACTGATGGATAGCAGTGAGAATTTCATCTTTACATATCGGTTTGTTAAAATATCGATAAACCTCGCCTTTATTTATCGCATCTATAACAATACCCAACTCAGCCTGGCCTGTAAGTATAATGCGGACAATATCGGCATGCAGGTCCTTTACGATTGAGAGAAATTCAATACCGGTCATACCGGGCATATTTTGGTCAACAATAACCAACTCCACCTGATTGTCATTCAGGATTTCCAACCCCTCTTTACCGCCCAGGGCGGTAAGGAGTGTAAAATCCTCTTTATGCACCAACCGCAACATGGCGTCCAGTATGCTTTGCTCATCGTCAATTACTAAAACTGTCTTGTTATTCATGTTAAACCCCTGATTTGTAACTTATCATTTATTTGAAACAAATCTATTCGCAGATGCATGATTCGCAATTCATCACGCCCAAAAATGATCGGGAGCTTGAACCTCGATTGGTTCTTCTATGCCAACAGTCTTGGCATAGTTTTTCAAACGCTCCCGCATTACATTCGAAACTTCCTGGCCTTTTGTAATTAGCAGCAATCCGTCTCTATTCACCACATCTTTCGCTACAATCATCCCGGCTGTCAGTTCATCTACAGAAACAGATTTGAGTTTATAGCGTTTCTCCTCCCCGATACACTCACTTAGAGCTTTCAGAATTCCAGGATCATAACGGTCTGCATTCTTCTCCATATCCGCGACTGCAGCCTTTTTAGTGAAACCACCTGACTCCAGTGTGTCAAAATCAAGCGCTACCTTTAACAATCTCGCGCCTAAAGTGATTTCCTTCCCATTTGTGGCAACCTCCGAGAAATCGGATTCATCGAAATTTTTCTCCTGGTTGACAATAATTTCAGCAATACTCTCCAACCTTGGTATATTGGTGATTATATTGTGAGCGATAGCAGGATGCTTTTTCAGCATTTGCTTTTCATCGTCGCTCAATGCCTTCTCCAAATACCTTTTCTCCAACACTGATGACGGAACAGCGACACATCCAACCTGCGACAACATAGCCGCAACTTCATAATGCCAGGGATTTTCCAATTTCAAATGCTTTGCCAGCTGCGCCACAGATGATTTGACACGGGATGCTCGACCGAAAGCAACCGGATTAACAAGCGAAAGGACATCCGTTAGCATCTTTATGCTTCCTTTAAGCGTTTTTTCCAATATCTCCCGTTCAGCGGTGATGAGATTGTATTGCCTGATACCGGCATCCAAAGCGCTTTTCAATGTTTCAGGATCGCATGGTTTTATCAGAAAGCGGAATATGTTGCCTTTGTTGACTGATTCTATTGCCGCCTCAAGATCCGCATTTCCCGTAAGCATAATACGAACTGTATCCGGCAATTCCCCCCTTACTTTGGAGAGAAATTCTATTCCATCCATACCAGGCATCCTGAGATCAGAAACAACCACTGGATACGACCCGTTACCGGCTAATTTGGCTAATCCCTCCGCCCCTCCCGGTGCTGTATCAATATCGTATAATTTCCGCAAATTCCTCGAATAAGCTTCAAGGATACTTGGGTCATCATCAACAAAAAGGATTTTGTTTTTCAAACTTTCACCCCTTCAGAGATTGTTTCCATACAAATATTACGCCAATCATCGAGACGATCTGACAGTCCCAGACTCTCAATGTAATTCATATCCAAATCTATGAGATTAGTGATGCACTTTTCGGCATGCATCATTTCATTTGATATAAAATTCGCCGCATGAACACAAGTCAAAGGTTGAAAGGAAAGTGTCGGGGCATCGCTCGGATTGTGATGATACGCTACAGATTCAAGCACGGAATCAGGCATCCCCCAAAGCCCCAGCAGATAAGTTCCAACGTCGGCATGCGTTGAACCCAGGATCTTTTTTTCCGCTTCATGCATTGGTACATTCTTTTCATCTTTAACCTTTAGTATCTTGTTATACTGTTTAGGCAAATTAGCAGCGAGAATCATTTTTCCACAATCGTGAAGCATTCCAGCAATGAACGCACTTTCAATTATTTGAGTACTTGCTTTTTCCGTCTCCGCTATCTTTTTTGCCATTGCAGCGACATCCATGCTGTGCTGCCAAACCGGCTGAAACTGGAAATCACCCGATTCCTTGTCAAATTCAGTGAATATGTGCACAGAGAGAACCATGGTTTTAATGGTATCAATACCAAGTAACTTTACCGCCTGGCCGGGATTGGTAATGCGCGTTGAGAATCCGAAAAAAGAGGAATTGACAAGTTGAAGGATCTTCGCGGTCATTCCAACGTCGTTTTCAATGATTTTACTGACTCTGTTTATATTGACTTCAGTGCATTTAAGTTCCTTGTTAAGGTCCACATATAATTGAGGCAGGCTCGGCATTGAGGTCATTCTTGTAATCGTCTTCTTCAGCTGATCATTTGCCAGTATATTCCTGAGTAACAATGCCCGTGATATTACTTCCTTCAACTTGGATGCTTCGCATGGTTTCGATAAATACTGGTGAACTGACCCCAGAGTTTTTACCACGGCTTCCATTTCCGAGTGTCCGGAGAGTACAATACGTACAACATCAGGATGTTTTTGCCTTACTTTGTCAAGGAGTTCAGCCCCATCCATTCCCGGCATGCGCATATCAGAAACAATTACATCAAAATGTTCCTTCCCCATCAGATCCAGGGCTTCTTTTCCGCCTCCGACAAATGACATATCCCATTCATCCCTCATGGGGCGCAGCATTCGCCTCAAACCGTCAAGAATTTTTGATTCGTCATCAACAAAGAGCAGTTGCTTCTTCATTAGATACACTCTCCGTATTATCAAGGTCTTCGACAAATGGAAGCCTGATTATAAAAGTTGTGCCCTTACCCATTTCTGTTTCGAAGGACAAACTACCCTGATGATTTTTAGTAATCGCGCTGTGGCAAATTGCCAGTCCCTGACCGGTTCCTTTGCCCACTTCCTTTGTTGTGTAAAAATGGTCAAAGACCTTGTCCCTGGACTCTTCCGGAATCCCCGTTCCAGTATCGGAAATCCGTATCGTCACCCATTCATCATCTTTATGTGTGCTGATTTTTATCTCCCCCAGATTGCCAGTCTCATCACCAATCGCGTCTTCGATTGCATGTGCCGCGTTGATGATAACATTCAACAATACCTGGCCAATTTCGCTGCCCTTGCACTCAACCAGCGGAAGATCAGGATCCAACTCCAAATTCATTTCTGAAACATATTTCCATTCATTACGGGCAACGGTAGCAGTGCTTTCTATGATGTTGTTCAGGTTTTCAGGCTTTTTCTCATTTACTTCAGGATGAGCAAAATCCTTCATCGCTCGCACGATTTTACTCACACGCCCAAGGCCTTCAAGGGATTGGTCTATTGCTTTCGGGATATCCTCACTTAAGAATTCAATATCAATTTCATCAGATAAATCAGTTATTTCAGGAAGAAGAGCATTCGTGTCGCTGCCTTCTATCAAAGCTTTCTCCAGCTGTCGATACTTCTCAACCAATCTTGACAGGTCATTAAACGAATCCTGAAGGAATCTGGTATTATCACTTACAAACTGCGTTGGAGTGTTAATCTCGTGAGCGATTCCTGATGCCAACTGCCCTATCGATTGCAGTTTCTGCCCCTGTGAAAGATCGGCTTCAAGGATTTTACGCTCAGTGATATCGCTTATTGTGCTTACCCAGCCAATTCTGCTGCCGCTTTTGTCCAGTAACGGTATTGTGTTATGTTCAGCGAAGAAAATCTCCCCTCCCTTTCGTTTCATCTTTACATCATAAGCTTTCATGATTCCCTTTTTGGAAATTGCCTTAAAGAGTTTCTTTTTGTAATCTTCGAAATCATTTGGCTCGGGGAATAGGAAATCAGGTAGCTTCCCTGTAAGTTCATCCTTTGGGAATTTATAAATCTCAACTGCCGCCGCATTACAGTCCTTAATTTCCAGTGTTTCGGAATCAAGTATAAATACAGCATTATGCAGGCTGTCAATTACACTCCGTACAAATCTGCCACTCTCCTCTAACGCAATTTCCGCTTCTTTAAGTTTGGAGATATCAATAAAACTTTCCAGCAGATGCTCCTTTCCTTTGAGAGATATTTTTGTAACTGTCTTAAGAATGGGTATTTCCGTTCCATCTTTGCTTAAAAGCACAACCTCCTCATTTTCAATTTGTTGGTCAAGATCAGTTATCGGGCAATTGCCATCGCTTTTGTTGCAAATAGTATTGAAGCATTCTGCACCAATTATTTCTTCCGATGTTGCACCTGTCATTAAGATGGCATTTGGATTGGCGCTCACTATTTTATGTGTTGTCGGGTCGATAACAAAAACGCCAGTGTGAAGTGAATTGAGGATTTCTATTAACTGCTCTTCATTTTCACGCAGCGCTTTTTCAGCTTTTTCACTTTCGAGAAACATTCCTATTTGTTCGGCGATATTGTTTATCAGTCTTCTTTCCTCCATTAAGAAAGGCCCTTCATACTGCTCATCCTTTTCCTCCAGATAACAAACTTCTATTTTACCTACGACTTCTCCATCAGTCGTTATTTCCTTGGTTTGTTTCCAGTGGCTATCGTTATAATTCTCTGTATGGTAAAGCTTTCCATCGATTGTTATTGCCGTGCAGGTTATTGATGTGTGCTGCCAGCTGGAAGGTATGATTTCCACTATCTGATTCATCTTTTCATTAAATGAATAATCTTTTGTGTCAAGAATCCTGGATGCGCTATAAAGGCAATCCATTTCCTTGATTCTTTTTTTCAGCTCATGTGTTCGGTTTAGCAAAGCTTCTTCTGCAAGTTTTCGCATTGTAACATCTCGAAAAACAACCTGTATTACTGCTTTGCCCCCAATATCAGTTGCAGTTGTGGATATATCTACCAGCCTGGTTTTCCCTGTTTTGGTTATTACTTCACCAGCTTCAATAAAAAATCCAATACCATTTGCATGTTTACCAAACATTTCAGCATAAAATTCAGATTTCTCAGGCGGATGGATCGTTGACTGGTGCTGGCCAATAATTTCATCGCTGCTTTTCTCCAAAAGCACTTCCGCTGCTTTATTACAATCTATAAGCAATCCTGTTTGAGAATCCGCCAGGAATATTGCATCCACCGAATTTTCAAACAATGATCTGAATTTCATCTCGCTGTCTGCCAGTTTCGCTGTACGCTCCTCCACTTTTTTATCAAGATATTTGTTTATCCCGACAAGTTCATCAGCCTGTGTGGCAAGGCGTTGGTTATTTTGGGTTATAATGACTTCCCATTTGTGAACCAATTTTAATACTACAATCCAGCTGATGAGTAAAAGCGGGATAAGAAAAGCCACTGCTCCAATGTGCAGGTAAGTGTTATGTTGTTTAAGATTCAAACTGGCAACTGCCGCTTCGTGAAGTTCGAATTTGATCTTTTCCATGCCATCTGCATAGATCTGTCTTTGCTTTTTGTATTCATCGCTTAACACAAGTAACTTTGCCTCATTAGCATGACCCTCCCGAATCAGATCAAAAACACGATTCTCCATCTCATCGAGTTTTGAACTTGCAGCAAAGGTACTTGCATCAAAATCATTTGGATTTAACTTTGGGTTTTGTTGAACGACTTCATTAATTGTCGCATCCAACTGAGATTTATATTTGCGATACCGCTTCTCCCACTGAATATCTCCTGTGGCAACCGCCATTCGCACCGAATTTGAAAGAACCTCGTTCATGTAAACGATAGAGGCACACAATTCATGATACTGTGAATAAACAGCCATGTCTCTGGCGAACCTGATCATTCCTTGTGCGAAAATCCACTTTTGATTCTCATATTCATCACTGGATAAAAGCGTTCTGGCTTCGCCAGCATTTCCCTGGCGAATCAAATCGAAAGCCTGTTCCTCCATTTCTGCAAGTTTTATATTTGCCGTTTTGGTCATTGCCACCATTTTACGGTCATACTCCTCAGGCGCGATTGCAATAGCTTCGTTGATAGCGGCATCCAGCTTCGGCTCATATTCAAGATAACGCTCCTCCCACTGAATATCTCCTGTGGCAGCCGCCAGACGAGCTGACATTGTCAAAACCTCGTCAAAGTGTATGATATCGCTGCGGTGTTCATACATGCTACAGTTCTTTTTTAATTTGACTCCTGCATTGTAGTATGAATTATATGAAAACCAGCCCAAAGCAATCACAACCGCCCCTGTAAGGAGCAGCGCGATGGTCAGGAACGCGATAGGATTTATTGCTTTCAGTTGTGCTTTTCCAGAATCGGCAGATGATTTTCCATGATGTAACATAGCTAGCTCCCTTTTTCATTCATCGTACTTCTTTCTCATCAAAACTCAGAAACCCCGGTTTATATATCCAGCTTGAACATAAACACATTCCACTGATGCGCTACCATCCAAGCTCACATGATTGCAAAAGAACGATATTCTTGTAATAAATGAATATGATTCTTCCTATAATAATATCGGAGAAGCATGAAATAATTTGCCTTGATTACATGCTTAAGCGACAATCGGCAATAACAATCTGATTCCGGATGCTGTTGAAAAAGCCGATTCATTCCAAACTATAGGGGCGAACCTTCTGTAGGGGCGAACCTTGTGTTCGCCCAGAAGGTTAGGCATAAATACAGGGCGAACACAAGGTTCGCCCCTACGGTTTGCGCCCAAAAGGAGTTTTTCAACAGCCCTCTACGCTCTCAGACACCACAGCCACGTTTTTTCGCTTCTTTCCAAAATACCACAATCGAGTTGTAAATTGATGCATAAAAAACTACACTTTGGGTGATTTCACCAGCTTCTGTAAAAAAAGCTGAGATTTAACGGTTTCCTAACAAATATCGAATATTATTCCTCTTTAATTGCTGACTGATTGCTTATAAAACAAGGAAGGTATGACATGAGTCAAAGGAAAATTCTGGTGATAGAAGATGACGAGAATATCCAGGAACTCGTTAAATACAATCTGGAAAAAGACGGCTTTGCGGTGCTAAGCAGTTTGGTCGGTGAGGAAGGATTGGATATTGCTTCGAGTGAGCAGCCTGACCTTGTCCTTCTCGATTTAATGCTTCCGGGTATCGATGGGCTCGATGTCTGCCGCATTTTAAAATCAGACTCCCGTACAGAACAGATTGCCATTGTAATGATGACCGCAAAGGGCGAGGAATCAGATATTGTCGTGGGCCTTGAACTTGGCGCGGATGATTATGTAACCAAGCCTTTCAGCCCAAAAGTCCTGCTCGCGAGGATTAAGGCTGTGCTTCGACGTAAATCCGGGAAACCATCAAGCAGGTTTCAGATGAATTCAGATGAGGTTAAAATAAACAACATCCATATTCACATGGGACGCCGTGAGGTAAAAATAGACAACAGGAAAGTGGAACTGACCTCAACTGAATTCAAATTATTATATCTGCTGGCATCACATCCGGGATGGGTGTTCACTCGAAATCAGATAAATGATATGGTTAGGGGTGAAGACATAATAATTACTGAAAGAGCGGTGGATGTGCATATTGTCGGATTGCGCAAGAAACTAGGCGATAGCGGTGATTACATTGAATCCGTTCGCGGTGTCGGATACAGATTCAGGGATTGAAATATGCGAAAAAGACGTTTGATATGGCAGCTTTACCCATCATTTCTGTTGATAACGGTTCTGGCTATAGCAATAATCAGCTGGTTCACAACACATGAGATACGGCAGTTCTATATTAAAAGGACAGCATCGGACCTGGAGGCGCGAGCTCGCATATTTCAAAATAATATAACCCGGGACGATCTCAATCTCAATCCAGATAAAATTGATCGAATGTGCAAGGAAATTGGCTCGGAATCATCCACGCGAATTACAGTCGTTTTACCGGATGGCGTTGTTGTTGGAGATGCTGAAGAGTCGCCCGGGCAAATGGACAACCATAATAACCGCCTTGAAATCAGGCAAGCTTTGTTGACCGGCAGTGGCATGAGCATTCGAAGAAGCAGTACGCTCAAAAAGGAAATGATGTACTATGCTATTCCTGTCAGGGAATCGGGCGATGTTATCGCGGTTGTGAGAATGTCAATTCCACTGACATCGATAAACGATGTGCTTCAAATCTTTTTCAACAGGATAATCGCGGCGGGACTGATTATAATCGCAATCGCCGCAATCGTTGTTTATTGGGTTTCGAGGAAACTTAGTTTGCCTATTGAGGAATTAAAAGCAGGCGCTGAACGATTCGCCTGCGGGAATTTGAAACGCATTTTTCCAGTGACATCAACCGAGGAGATTTCATCGCTGGCTGATGCCATGAACGCGATGGCTGGCCAGCTGGAAAATCGCATTAATTCATTGATTGAGGAACGCAATGAGAAGGAGGCAATACTGTCCAGCCTTATTGAAGGAGTTCTTGCAATAGATAACGAGGAGAAAATCATACACATGAATCAGGCGGCCGCCCGTATGCTGGATACGCAGCCTGAAACATCTGAGGGAATGTTAATTCATGAAATTATCCGAAATACGGAAATCCAACAGTTGATAACCGATTCACTTAAAAAAAAGGAAACTCTTGAAAGAGATATTGTATTCCATGGGGAAAATGAGCGGTCAGTGCATGTGGACACCACTTCTTTACTGGATGGCAAAGAAGAACAGATAGGGATATTGGTTATTTTTAATGACGTTACCCAGATTAGAAAGCTGGAGGAAATAAGGCGGGATTTTGTCGCGAATGTTTCCCATGAAATACGCACGCCGATTACCTCAATCAAGGGATTTGTAGAGGTGCTTCTGGATGGCGCTATTGAGGATGACAGCAAGGCGAAACACTTTCTGGGAATTGTGCTTAAACAATCCGACAACCTGAACGCGATTGTTGAGGATTTGCTGCACCTGTCGAAAATTGAAAGGGACTCTGAAGCGGATGAGATTTTATTTCAGGCAGGCGATATCAAATCTGTCTTGAGATCGGCAATTGAAAACTGTGATGCAACCGCGTCAAAAAAGAAAATAGCAATTAACCTGAAAATCGAAAACACTCCTGAAACAAGGATTAATGCCCAATTATTGGAGCAGGCGGTTGTCAATCTGATTAATAACGCGATAAAGTACAGCGAGGAAAGCAGCGAGATAATTGTTGCTTCAAAGTGTGTTGACGAAACAATACATATTAATGTAAAAGATAGCGGTTGTGGCATAGCATCGGAACATCTTCCCAGATTGTTTGAAAGATTCTACAGAGTTGACAAGGCGAGAAGCAGAGAACTTGGCGGTACCGGACTGGGTCTGGCGATTGTCAAGCATATTGTGCAGGCGCATGGCGGCTCTGTTTCGGTTGAAAGTAAACCCGGCAGGGGTAGTGAGTTTTCAATTCACCTTCCGCTTAAGGAAATAGTCCTGCATGATTAAATCCCCATTTTAGCTGATTAATCTGACCTCACCCCCCACCCCCATAAGCACTAAGCTAGTTATCCCTGAAAAAAGCTACATTGAACTACGGTTAAATCGCAATGAATTGTAAAGCCAGAAATTATAATCCGAGCCCCGAACGTTAGTGAGGGGTAAGCAAGGTTTATAGCAG
>CBDURE010000101.1:0-13114 GCA_965369605.1 uncultured bacterium | reverse complement strand
CTCCTCCAACTGAATCCTGGCCCGCGGGTGATGGCGCAGCGACTCGCGATGTTGTTGTCGAAGTATATGACTGGCAAATTGGCGCGAATGTCGATCCGTTGCTGACCAATACGGATGATATATATGCTGCAAGCGGTGTTTCGAGCGTTACGGTCGAAATCCCCGGCATGAACAGCGCTCTTCCAATGATGAATGTTGCTGACAGCGGATTGGGAACTCCCGATGATCCTCTGGTTTACACGTTCGCAATAGCCAATGAGAATATGCTTGAAGAGGGAATTTATTTCGGGCTTGTGAAAGTAACCGATGAGCGCGCTGTGGGATCGATTGGAGATAGAGATTTCATCATCGAATCACCCGATGGAGTTCTCCTTTATCACTACAATCTGCCTGAATTCGCTACATTCCAGCTATTCGCAGCAGCAGTAGAGGGCGCTGTTGGTGAGGCGTGTTTTACGGTTGATATTCACAAGTATTTTGACGGCTGGGGTCCTGACGGCACTGAAGACAATCCGGTGCCGACAGAATGGCTGATTGACTTCGATGCCTCCTGCTCAACAGATGCATTAACGTTCGATTGGGATATCGATGGCGATGGCACATACGAAGTTGAGGGCCTGACTGATCCGGTTTATACTGCTGGTTATTCGGCGGTAACACTAGCTGCGACATACTATCCGGTACTCAGACTCAACGGCAGCGATGCCATGACATTTACATACACCACCGGGATAGATATCAAAACCGGAGTTTATGTCGATGGCACAATCGGCACGGGTGCTGGTCCTGGAGACATACTTAATCCATTCGATACAATTGTCAACGGAGTTACCGGCACCATAAATCCGGGAACCAGCGTTGTGATGGTTCGCGGCGATAATGGCAGCGGAGGACAGCAGGTTTACAACGAGCGAATCGATTTAGTACAAGCTCATAATGGAATGCACCTTCAGGGTTACAGCCTTGACGACACAAACTCCTACCCCCCGGCGATGCGCAATTTCACGCCGCCGTTCAGGGATGAGGGAGGAACTTACATGACTGAATGTATATATGTCAATAACGCAAATGGTGTGCAGATTGATGGTTTCGAGTTTGACAATATCAGAGGTACAGATGCACCTGGTGGCTATTGGGTTGAGCATGTGCGAGTGATATTTTTGATTGATTCCAATAACGTTCGAGTTTCCCATACATATTGCCATAATATTATTACCACCAGTTCATACTGGGGTTGGAAACCGGGTTATCACATCTATTTAAACAACTGCAATGGTGCGGTTGTTTCAAACAACCTTTTCTGTGATGGCGTTATCGCGGCAGACTGGGGCACCGTTGACGGGTTTTACGCCAGAGAGTGTAATGAGATTTTAGTTGCAAACAACACAATCGATCAGATTGATGAGGGACCATGGACAGGTTGCTGGTGGGTGGCATATACACGTGGCATTGGAATTTACAACAGCAATGCACCTGAGATTGTAAATACTCTTGTAACCAATATTACCGGAATTAGGTGGGAAACGTACCCCAGTGGAGGCGGATGGGGAATCTTAGGTACCGGTAACACAACTCCAGTGGCAGACTACTGTAACGTCTGGACCATCCAGCGCGCCTATGGACATCCTCCCAATGTGTATTATGGTTTCGATTACCGTTTCAGTGGCGATATAACCGAGGGATCAAACTGCATTAATCCGGGCGTCCCAACAGGTGACTTCGGTTCAGATCCGCTATACGAAAACGGACATCATCTGCAGGCGGGTTCGCCCTGTATTGATACGGGACACATTGATGAAGTTTATAACGATGTGGATGGTTCGCGTAACGATATGGGCTGTTATGGCGGTCCCGGCGGCGACTGGAATTTCGAGGATTAATCGTTAATTTGAAGATGGACATAAAGATAATAGCAGAGGGTTTTAACCCTCTGCTTTTTTCATTATAGGCCCCTTGTCTTTGCGTTCATTATCAAATTTGCCAATATTATATTAATCTGCTATTATTATGTATCAAAGTGGGTGGGCATTGTAATTTGTTTCTACTGAGAAGATGTTTTTGTTTTTCCTGAACCACGTTTTACTACCTTTTTATGAATACCCAGGATGGAGGTCATCCAATGCGTAAAGATATTTTTCTTTTGATTTTGCTTGCATTTGCTATTGCCGGATGCTCAGGTGGCGGCAATAATCCGCTGACTCCGCTGGGAGATCAAACTGCTGGAAGCATTGACAACTTGCCGATAATTGGCGTGTCAATATTTGAGGATGGCAGTTTCAACGCTCTTGGAATGCTCGGCGCATATGAAATGAGCATCAATCCACAAAACAACACAGCTGAACTGGTCGCGAAACGAACAAGTGCGATTGGCGAAAGCTACGTTGTAAGCGGAATAGGTTTTTTCACCATTTCACCATGTACGAACTGTTTGAAAATCAAATCAGTTGAGCTTGATGTGAACGGGAACGTAATTGTGAATTTCCTGATAAGCCATCCGTTTAAAGAAGGCGATGCGCTTAAACCGCCATCAGCGATAAACAGGCTCGATTTGGATGTTTTCGACCTGGCGCTGGTTGTTTATCCGCAGGAAATAACACCGAGTATCTACACACTGACACACGCTGATGCTTATCCCGGCATCTGTGTTGCTCCTGATGGTTACACAACTGAGCTTGATGAAGTAATCGAAAATGGCACAGCTATGCCGTATTATCTCATTGTGGATGACAGCGATGAGGGAATAAGCACGTTCAACGAGTTTCAAATGGGCGTTGAGAATCTTGAATTCAACGCTACACTCGACCTGACAGCCGGTAATCTCAATTTCGATTTGTATATCACAATGGGCTACGGCTGGAGCGCGATGAAATCAGAACGTTTGAATCCGGTATATTACAATCCTGAATTCAACCGAAAGGCCGCATGGAAAGTGGATGTAACTCCTCCAACTGAATCCTGGCCCGCGGGTGATGGCGCAGCGACTCGCGATGTTGTGGTCGAGGTTTACGATTGGCAGATCGGCGCGAATGTCGATCCGCTTCTAACCAATACGGATGATATTTATGCTGCTTCCGGCGTTTCGAGCGTTACAGTCGAAATCCCCGGCATGAACAGCGCTCTTCCAACGCTGAATGTTGCTGACAGCGGATTGGGAACTCCCGATGATCCGCTTGTTTACACGTTAGCAATCGCCAATGAGAATCTGCTTGAAGAGGGAATCTATTTCGGGCTTGTAAAAGTAACCGATGAGCGGGCTGTGGGGTCGATTGGAGACAGGGATTTTATCATCGACTCGCCTGAAGGAGTTCTGCTTTATCACTACAATCTGCCTGAATTTGCGACATTCCAGCTATTCACGGCGTTAGTATCAGGCGCTACTGGCGAGGCGTGTTTCACGGTTGATATTCACAAGTATTTTGACGGCTGGGGTCCTGACGGCACAGCTGAAAATCCGGTTCCAACAGAATGGTTTATCGATTTCGATGCCTCCTGCTCAATTGATGCATTAACATTCGATTGGGATATCGATGGCGATGGCACATACGAAGTTGAGGGCCTGACTGATCCGATTTATACAGCTGGTTATCCGGCGGGAACCGCTTTGGGAACATATTATCCAGTGCTTCGAATCAATGGCAGCGACACCATGACATTTACATTTGTTGATGGAATAATTATTAAAACCGGTGTTTATGTTGACAGCACAATCGGCACGGGCGCTGGTCCTGGCGATATGCTCAATCCGTTCGACACAATAGCCAACGGTGTAGCTGGCGTAACAACGCCGGTGGAAACCACTCTCCTGATTCGCGGCGATGATGGCGTTGGCGGCCAGCTGAATTATCAGGAGCGAGTTGATCTGATATCAGATCATGCAGGACTCCACATTCAGGGCTACAGCCTTGATGAAACAACCTCTATTCCTCCATTAATGGGCAATTATCGCCCACTCGGACGAGCAGAAATTTCAGAGTGTTTTTATGGCAACGCTGCTCCGGATGTGTGGATTGATGGTTTCGAATTCGAAGGCATTCGAGGCCCAGAGCACACTAATGCTGCCTATTGGCATGAATACGTTCGCATTATCCACTTTGTGGATTCCGACAACGTGCGAATCACTCATACATACAGTCACCATCATTATGCGGCAAATGAATATCAGGGTTGGAAATCCGGCTATCATATTTATCTTTTAAATTGTGATAATGTGGTAGTTTCCAATAACCTGTTCAGCGACAGCCATGTCCCGACAGACTGGGGAAGCACATTCTGGCTAAGAGCCCAGGAATGTGACAATCTCACGATTGCCAATAACACAATTGATCAGATTGATTGGTTTTGGGCAAATGGCTGGTGCTGGTGGGTTGCACGGGCGTATGGCATTTACCTTGGCGCTACAGATTCAGCTGTTATTACCAATACGCTCATAACAAACCTTACCGGTGTGAAGTGGACATCATATTATGCTGGCGGTGGATTTGGGATGAGAGGCGCTGGCAATACCAATCCCGTTGCGGACTACTGTGATGTTTGGAATATTCGAGCCGCTAACCTTCCACATCCTCCAAGTGAAACGTATTATTTCCATTATCGTTTCGAGGGTGATATAACCGAGGGAGCAAACTGCATTAATCCGGGCGACGCTCAGGGTGACTTCGGTTCAGACCCATTATACGAAAACGGCCATTTCCTGCAGGCAGGCTCGCCTTGTATCGACACCGGCAATCCTGACCCTGCATACAATGATCCTGACGGCACACAAAACGACATTGGATGCTATGGCGGTCCCGGCGGCGACTGGAATTTCGAGGATTAATCGCTAATTTAGAAGTTGGACATAAAGATAATAGCAGAGGGTTTTAACCCTCTGCTTTTTCATTTACACTTCACTTTTCATCTTGCTTTTTTTCTATCACTTGGATTTAGGCTTTATTAATGATAATATTTTCTCAATTCAACAAGCATTGCGGAGATAACTATTTTTATTCTGACAGATTGGCAAGATAATGACATCACGTACAATCACCATACATTCAAGAGCTAAACTCAACCTCTTCTTAAAGGTTCTGGGAACACGGGAGGATGGATTTCACAATATCATCTCGCTATTTCAGACAATCGACCTTGAGGATGAGTTGCTTTTCTCAATTAAAACGGGGCGGACAGGTATCACGCTCAGGTCAACCAATCCGGAGATACCATTGGGCAATGATAATCTGATTGTTCAGGCGTACGAAGAGCTGGCGCAAATCAAGGAACCCAAAGAGGGGGAGGGGATTTTATGTGATATAAAAAAGCGAATCCCTGTTGGCGCCGGTATGGGTGGTGGGTCATCCAATTGCGCGTCAACGCTTATCGCTCTGAATGAGTTGCTGGAAACAGGTTTAGATCATAAGGAATTAATCGAAATCGGCGCGAAACTTGGCAGCGATGTTCCTTTCTTTTTCACAGGCGGGACATGTTTCGTGCAGGGGCGTGGCGAATTATTCGAGATGATTGCCCCAATCTCAAACGGAGCGTTTATAATTGTTACGCCATCCGTGAGTGTCAATACTGGCGAAGCTTATGCGATTATTGATGAGGTTCGCAATCAAAAGGGGATTGAAATTGGGAACGATATCGATTCTCTTGAGATGCGAAATCTGCTCAATCAGGCTGTACTTGACAATACTATCGAAACGTTCCTGTTTAACGATTTCGAAAGCGTGATTTTAGAGAAATATGATGAAATTCGACAGCTGAAGAATCGGCTTGAACGAATATTCACGGCGACACTCATGACCGGCTCAGGTTCATCGGTGTTCTCATATTTCCAGGATTTCGACCAGGCATGGAAGGCACTGGAACTTTATGAACCACATGAGGATGAGAATGTGAGTATTACTCGTCCCGTGAATGAAGGATATGTAATTAATGGCTGAAAATCATACAAACATACCAGCGTTGATTCTGGCGGGCGGCAAAACTCCGGCTGACCTGCAGGAGGTTACCGAGGAGAAAGAACGAGCTTTCATTCCACTTGTCGGCAAGCCGATGGTTGCTTATACCGTTGATAGTATTCGAAAGAATATGTTTCTTTCATCGCTGACTATAATCGGTAATGTTGACAAACTGAAGGAACTGTTCAAAGAGGACAGTTTCAAATATCTTGAGGATTCCGGCACGCTTCTGGATAATCTCATGCTCGGATTGAGGGAATTAGAGCAGCACAGGAGGGTTTTAATCCTGACAGCGGACATACCGCTTATCAGCTCTGATATCATCGCATCGACACTTTTGGAGTGCCATAAAACAGATGCGGAGTGCTATTACCCAATTGTAAGTAAAACAATTATCGAGAAAAAATTCCCTGGCGGCAAACGCACATACATTCCGCTGAGGGAGGGGCAGTTTTCAGGCGGCAATATTTTTCTTGTCAGCCCGAAAGCTCTTCTTCGTAATGAGGATGTTTTCAGGCGATTGATTCATGATAGAAAAAACATTCCCAAACTTGTAGGATTTCTAGGATTCCCATTTCTACTCCGCATGGTGTTTGGCATGCTGGATCTACCGTTGCTCGAGAAGAAAGCATCTCAGATTCTTGGTGTTACTGTTAAAGCGGTTGTCTCGCCAAATGCGGAAATCGCTGTGGATGTCGACAAGGAAAGTGATTTTCTTAGTGTCACGCGATTCCTCGAACGTAAAAAGGGTATCGACAATCGTGTGAACAATCGTATTGTTTAGTACCGCATGATGCTACTCATGCGCGGATCTCATCAGAGCATGGATTTGTCTTTTGGCTGATTACAAGGTCATCGAGAGGATTATAAATCGTCACAGCGCTTTGTTCGGACAGGCAAGCGTAAGTGATGTTTCCGTTTTTGAAACCGCGAGTTTTAACCTCGTCTTCAAGTTTGTATGCTCCGAAAATAACTATGTTCTCAAGGTGATGAAAAAGGGAGCGAAAAACGAATTCACAATTATGCAGGAGGCGGGCCGGCATATTAGCGTTCCCTCGCCGTTGAGTTATGGTGAAATCGACGATGATGAGTATCTCCTGATGACACGCGCACCGGGAAAAGAGACACAGTCGCTTCTGCAGGCGATGGATAAAATCAAGCGCGCGGGGTTTGTGCATTTCTCCGCTGGGATTCTGGCGAAACTTCATCGCTCAACAATCGACACACACAAGTCTGATACTGTTAATTCCACTCGATTGACATCTGTTGAGGAACTTGATAACAGATTAACAAACCTCGGAATTCCAGCCTGGCAGGGTTTGTCCGCGCTGCAGGCGATGAAGCCTGATTCCTCCGGCGATATCTGCCTTGTTCATGGCCGATATTTCCCGTCAAATATCATGCTCGACAAGTCAGGCATTACAAGCGTAATCGACTGGTCGGAATCGTTCTGGGGATCCCCCTTGCACGATATAGGCAGTGCGCTTTTTATGCTGAATTCACTTGGGCTTGACGCTGCTTTATTCCTCCGAAGCTACATCGATGAATGGTCAAAACCTGTCGTGTCTGATCTGAACACCGCAAATTCATTAACATCGCCTGACGAGATTCTATCCTCGCTGCCATACTACGAAACACTCGCCGCTGTTGAGATCGACACGAGGAGCATACGGATTCAGCAGGATCCGAAGCTGTTCGAGATGTTCAACTCACCGCAGTACGCGTGGTCGCTCAAAGCGATAGCCGCCGGCGAGCAGGTGGCGGTAGGGCTTTGTGGGTAGATATCGACGATTGGTGTCTGACACATAGATAAAAGCATTGTCAAGGTGTCTGACAGAATACAGGTTTGGAGTGCTGACGCTGGGTCACAGCGTAGGGCTGGATGATCTTTATACCGTTTATAAGTAAAAAGTAGCTGTGTCGCGCTATTCATGGTGAACTACAAAGGGTCTGTCCCCTTTATCGACCCCTTTATCCCTTGTGGGAGGCACCCTTGGGTAATCATTTCGTTATGAGCTCAGCAAGTGCTGGAAGATAAGGGGCAATGAGTGGACCAAAAACTTGAATATGGTCAGCTAGAACAGACATAAATCGTACGTATGTGTTGTTATATTTAACAGTACCTTGATTCCTTTTTAACTCTTCCACTAATTCTGACAAATGGGCGATTGTCTCTGAATTAGCCTTGGAATCATTGATGGCCTGAAGTAGCTCGTTGAACATTTTATCATTAACCTTCAGGTCACCAGCGGTTTGCTTGAAATCTGAACTCCCAGTTGCAAGATTTTGAACGTTTCCGGTTATGACCATATTAAAGATTTGCTGAACTCTTTCTTGAGGAATTGGAGAAGAGTTAAGTGGTGCTTCACCAGCATCGGGGGCCTCAGTTTCAATCTCAAGAACAAAACCCAATATTCTGTTCCTTACTGAATCAAGTGCTGCAACAACTTCTGTAATTGATATAACTTTCCAAGCTTGCACACAATTCATGTTACTATAAATTTCACTACCAAAGCATGTAACAAAATCAGGATCCCATGGTTCTTGAACGGTGCCACCTGTGGTGCGGGATACTAGGTCTTGCATTGAGGCAACCGTCTGCATTATATAGGTATGCGATAAATTCACACGAAATTTTTCTGGAATGCACATCAAAGGAATATCCGCGTTTTTCAACATGTTAAATCTGTTCGCAAAGTGCCCTTTGGAATTTACAGTCAAAATTCTATATTCCGGTAAATCATTTTTATCGGAGTATCCATTCAACTCATTCTCAACCCATTTCTTGAATTCCGAATTTCCTAAACGTGCTGCGAGTACTTTGCATTTCCTTAATAAAGTTGTTAATTCGATTTTGGAGTCGATTGCTGCATCTTGTATCTCTCTTAATAATGACATTTGTTTTCTCCTTAAAGCTGGTAACCTAGAATGCGATCCTGATTATACTTCCACATTCAAACCAAACAACCGCTATTCGACAAGCTCAGAGACTTCATCAGCTCAACGAAATTCATTTTCAGTGATTGACTCGAAGTGTGTGTTGGTTAATATTCCTGTTTGTTTTTGGATTCGATCCATTTCCTGCTGACAATCCACCGTCCAATCAAGAATTTCCATTATGAGAATATCAAAGGAGCAACATCTATCCCTATCTGATGCAATTCCAATGACCTTTGTGTTTTGCGGATACATTCCACGCGTCACATGACAATAACCTTTCAATGCCATGATTCGTTTTTCTTTTGCCACATCTAAAGGAAAAAAAAGAAAGCAATATGTTACATCCTCGAAAAGAGAAATATCGCAGTAAATTTCATTATCAACACTCTTTTTTGCTACAGTGAAAGCATTGTAGAAAGCTTTACCTAGCATTCTTCTGCGAAACCGATTATAACTAGCTAACTCTCGTGCGACTTTCTCATATTTCACTGTTCCTGTATGAACTCTATCGATTATGAAATCCCAAGCATAGCTTATTCTGTCATCGTCCTTCTTCATGATGTATTGTGGATCATTCAGCCATTTTACCCAGTTACCTTCTTCAATGATAAACTGATCAGCAATATCAAAATCTGAGAAATTTCTACCCTTTTTAATATAAATGGTTAATAATTCCTCTTCTCCGCCAAATATTGTGAGTGATTTGTCTGATTCAATGCATTCTTTGACAAACTGCTCCTTTTTCCGTAAGTATTCAGTGAAATCACTAATTGTATCCAATTCGTTAAAAATGATTTGAGTAAAATCCTTAGGAAAAACATGGAATATTTGATCTTTTATTTTTTGATAAAGAGGTGACATTTCCTCACCTTCACCCAACAATACCGAAATAAGATAGATTTCTTTAATCTTCTCTGAGTCAAATTCTTCAATTGCTCTTCTAGCATTTTCAAATTTGATGGATGTTTTTAATTCAAACAGCTGCCGACGTGCACCAGATAACTGCCGAAGATTTTTCTCTACTTCCTTTTTCTTGTAGAAACCTTTGTTATCAAGTTTTAAATCTTTCACTTGCCAAATAATAGCTATGTCATCAAACACAACTAACAGATCGCAAAGTTCATTTCCATTCGGTAATTTAGGGTTTGGAAAACACCAATCAATTAGAAATGTTTTCTCTGCTAATTCCTGAACGATTTTTTCTGAATTTTCACCTTTTAATCGAAAATAATCTTTTGAGAAAGACAGATCTTGTTGTTTTCCGTCAATACAACATTTCTTGTATTTCTTCCCGCTACCACATGGGCACGGATCATTTCGTCCGATTTTCATTACTCACCATTTTCAGTTTTAGGAGCGGGAGGGGGAGGAATCGAACCTCCCCTCGCTGTCTCCCATATGTAAATGATAATCTCTTTGTTCAAATGGGGCACCTTCCTTGATTTTAGAAACAAGTCTCCAGACCTCCCAGCAGCGTTGCTCCCGCCATCAAGCACATTACTAAAGTAATGATGGTCTTCATGTTTACCTCCAAAAAAATACTAATGAATAGATTTTTGGATAACATGTTTCGTATCAAGGCTATACCCATCGTCACGAAGATCAAATCTGTGTATGGGCTCTTTCTTAAACTATTATACCACACCTGAAATTGAATAAATTCGTATCTCGGAGGAGCGTCCGCGAGTTACAAATTACCGCTTTGCAAAAAAATCCACAACCTGGGGACGCTTCCCCAAGCGAAGTCTATTGCTTAATCAGCAAAAAGCCCCTGACTATCGCAGGGGCTTTGATTTTTTTCTATCTTTCGACCAGTAAGACCTCACCAAACTGGTCGTTGATTCCACCGCAGTTAAGTGGTTTGGAAACAAACATCAATACTTAATCAACGAGTAAATCGGGACGTCCGGCATCTTTTCGCGGCCGTTCAGGAATTCGAGCTCAATCACGAATGACAATCCAGCGATTTGCGCATCCAGCGATTTGATCAATTTCACTGCGGCGGCGGCTGTACCGCCGGTTGCGAGGAGGTCATCGCAGATAACGACGTTGCTGTGCATACTTAGCGAGTCGGTGTGAAGTTCAATCGTGTCGGTGCCGTATTCGAGTGAATACTCCTCTGAGGTTGTTTTGCTGGGAAGTTTGCCCGGTTTTCTGATTGGAATAAATCCGACACCAAGCTCGATAGCAAGCGCGCATCCAAAAATGAATCCGCGCGATTCAATCCCGATTACATCCGTAATGCCCATATCCCAGTATGGTTCAGCCAACTGCGCTATGGATTCCTCCAACGCTGTGGCGTTTTTTAAAAGCGGTGTGATATCTTTGAAAATAATTCCCTCTTTGGGGAAATCAGGTATGTCTCGTATAAATTGCGCCAGATCCATTTGGTAACCTCAGTCCAATGATGAAATGAAAAAAAACGCTTCCTTGATGAATTAGAAAGCGTACTAGATTTAAGCATCTATTTCAAGTTGCCATTGGTCAGGTCTGAGGCGGCTGATTGAAGAAAGTTAATAAAGCAGGTTTAATGATATGATATAAACACATCAGCCGTAACCTGAACCAGTAATTAGTTGTTGTAGTGAAGCAGCCTTGGGTCGATCTTCGATTTAGACGGTTCTCCAAGGGTTGCAAGGGCATCGACAAGATCAAGCGTTGCCTGGACAATTCGCTCCGCTCTGGCATGATCAATTTCCTCGGGATGGCCCTCCTGCTCATTTTCCCAGTATTTCTTGATTTTGCTCAGATGATTGGCGTATTTCTTATCGATAACTCCCTTGTCAATCACCTCTCGGCGGTAATTCGATGCGACTGTCTGATGGGTTGAAACTGTGTGTCCCATCTTGTTCAAAGCGCCGCGTGCTGCCATGAACATAACATTATATGCTTCAACTATAATGTTGTCCCAGTCACCTTCCTTGACCTTGTGCTGCAAACCACGAGCCTTGATGCGCGCTTTACGTATCATGCCATCAGGATCATGCATTCCTTCCTGCATTTCTCACCTCCGTTCCAATTGTAATACTATCTAAAACAGGCTTAAAACCAAAGAAAAACAGAACTGTACACACAAAAAATGATGAAGAGATGAAAGAAATGAATTTATTAATCATTTTCATTATATATCATTTAAACGGGTTTGGAAAGTTATTTTTCCATCCCCGGTTATTTATTTAGACGTTGCTTTGTGTGTTTTGGTTTCATTATTTTTGCGCATTTTGATTAAATCTGCAAAAGAACGTTAAATGCAGTCTGGACGATACTATTCTGATTGTAAATTTTTTTCAGGAGCTATCGCTAATGAGTGAAACTTCGAATCAGAAGACATTCCGTGTTACCAGATGGAAACAGCTGATCTTTCCCAAGGAATTGATTATCGATGAAAGTAGCGTTTTTACACGGAAGAGGAAATTCCCCGCCTTCTGGATTGTCAAGGAGGAATCGATACCTCTCAGAAGTGTCGCGTCGATTCAAATTTACCGCGGATTATTTTTCAGCTCATTGCTGATCGAGAACTCCGGAGGTCCGTATCCAATTCAAATCGAGGGGATTTCCAACAGGATCGCATCTGAAATAAGGCGGCTAATCGAAGGCTATAATCCACCGGATACAACATCAGTTCCCAAAATTGATGAGCCTGACCAGTTTGAGGATTCACTTCCAGAGGCTGAATCCAAAAGATCAAAACGTCCCATTTTCAATCCGTTCAAGAATATAAAATTTAAAAGAGAAAAGAAGTATGTGCAATTCAATGAGCTGGTTGATGATTCTCCGGATGATTTGCCCGATGGTAGTGAGTTTGATCCTGTGATGGATAAAGAACACAGCGAAAGCCCGATTCCGGATGCGGATGCCATGTACAGGATACAGGAAGAGGAACAGATTGAATCCCCTCATTTGCAATCTATTGATGAGGCGCTTGATGAGTACGAAAAAAGGAAATCAGCATCGCCGGGATGGATGGAGGATATTGTTACGCCTCCAGCGCATGGAATTAAAAAGTAATGCATATGATTTCAGTGTGAAATTGAAATCCAGGTAGTTTTTTATAAAGTAATATCAGCTTCTTTGAGCGAACCCTAACCGGTTCGCTCCCTGTTTTTATGGGGCAATGCTGTGGATGCAAAGCCATGAAAAAGATTAAGATACCGTCATTCCCGCGAAAGAGAGTGTCGGAAAAGGTATCGCAAATAAAATGCCCCCACCCCAGCCCTCCCCGCGAGCGGGGAGGG
>CBDURE010000100.1:0-13148 GCA_965369605.1 uncultured bacterium | reverse complement strand
TGCCAGATTTGTATGGATTATTCACTCTCTCTACAAAGGCATGACCGGGTTACGGGAAAAATAGGCTTTTTCAACAAGCCCGAAAGCGGGTTCTTTGACGAATAATAATTCAGTGGCCAACTTTGTTTTTATCCTTTACCAATCAAATGCAACGCTTTTTCCAACGCCCTCTTAAACTCTCTCCGATTCCTCTACCACATCCAGCCATACCTTAAAGCATGACAATGAAATCCAATTAAAACCAATTAATCTGAAAATGTTTATAAATGTTCTAAAGTTTCTTAAAACTTAATCCGATGAATATAACAGATATTTGGGGGGAACAGGATTTTTTGACCCAAATTACTATTTAATTAAAACTAATACAAATTAATCAGACTTATTACCTTTAAATCGGATTTGAGATTTTCAAAAGAGATTTGAGCAAAATTGAAATAAACATATCAAATTTAATAAACGCGTATGAACGATTTAAAGCGGAGTAACATTTTCAGCAGAAAGGAAATCAAGAATGGGCCCGTACTTGGGACTTAGGTATTTGGAAGTTTTTGCAAGCCGGGGTACCGCGAATACCCCGGCTCATGTAATTTTCTATCTAAGAACTGTTAAACCTGTCATTCCGACATTCGCGAAGCGAATGGTCGGAATCCCTTTCTTTCTTTCGCTTATTAAACAACTTGAACAGACTTACTTTCCAGTAATTTCGAAGTGCTTTTTACCTGATATTAATATGTCGCGCTTTATTTATACTTGCGCAAAAGTAAAGTCATGATTAGACTGGTCAAGTTAAAATCTCACGATGCATGAAAGGATCGAGAAGATGCTTGAAATAAAATATGCAATACTTGGCGCAGGCCTGGCTGGATTAAGCACAGCGTACCATCTTGGTGAAAACTGCATGGTTTTTGAGAAAACTGACCATGTTGGCGGATTGGCATACTCCGAAGAAACCGATGACTTCATCCTTGATTACTGCGTCCATGTGCTCTATCACAATAATCCCGACATACGCGAACTGTGCGATAATCTTCTCAACGGCAACACGAAGGACCATGTTCGCAGCACATGGATTTACTCCAAAGGTGTTTTCACACAGTACCCGTTTCAGGCAAACCTTTTCGGTTTGCCGCTGGATGTTGTCGAGGAGTGTATCCTTGCATTTATCGACGCTAAATATTCCTTTAAAAAATCCGGGAAAACTCGGAATTTCGCCCAGTGGATTGAAAACACATTCGGCGCTGGAATAGCAAAGCATTTCATGTTTCCCTTCAACGAAAAACTCTGGACTGTGCATCCGAAAAAGATGAGCACGGAATGGGTGGAGAATGTTGTTCCGCAGCCTGAGGTTGAGGATATTATCGATGGCGCGCTGCCGGGAAAGAAACGCCTTTTTGGCTATAACGCGACTTTCAGGTATCCGCAAACGGGCGGAATCAAGGTAATTCCGGATACTCTCTCAAAGAGAATCGCGCCGATAAAATTCAAACATGAAGCTGTTAAAATCGATCCGGTGAAAAAGCTTGTTTACTTAAAAAATATTAACGAAACGGTTCACTACGATGTTCTCATTTCCACACTGCCGCTTAAATATATGCCTGAGATGATAACTGGCGTTCCGGACACCGTATTGTCCGCATGCGATAAACTAATCCACAATTCAGTCGAGTGCGTGAATGTCGCTGTTGACAGGCCTGTCGATATGAACAGGCATTGGATTTACTATCCCGAGCCGGAATATATTTTCTATCGCGTGATGCTTCCCCACACTATGGGCGACAGCATGGTGCCGGATGGCAAAGGCGCGTTCAGTGTGGAGGTCAGCCATGGAAACGACCGTAAAATCGACTTTCCAAAAATCGAGGAAGACGTGATTCGGGATCTGAAAAAAGTGCATCTCATGGAACCCGATGAGGAACCGATTTTCATACAGAGATTGTCGATACCGTGCGCGTACTCTATTTATACTGATGAGCGTGAAGACTCAATCAGTAAAATCAAAGCGTACCTGACGGAACACGACATCCATTCAATCGGGCGATACGGCAACTGGGAATATTCGAACATGGAAAAAGCATTGAATGATGGCCGGGAAATCGCGGATTATCTCAAGGGAGACGCGGGTTAATGGAAGTTCCCATTTGGGTTGAAATAATCAGCTGGTTCTGCCTAATCTGGATACTCTATATCTATTTCTTCTACCCATTTATCCTCTGGATACTTCATTTCTTTCTGAAAAGGCCTGTTAAGAAGAACAACTGTGAGCCATCCATTTCCTTTTTAATCAGCGCCTACAATGAGGAATCCGTAATTGCCGAGAAGCTCGAAAACGTCCTGTCGCTCGATTATCCAAAGGAGAAACTCGAAATCATTGTTGTTTCCGATGCCTGCTCTGACCGCACGGATGAAATCGTGCAATCGTTTTCCGACAGGGGAGTTAGGCTTCATCGTATGGAGGAGCGCAGCGGGAAAATTCCGGGACTCAATAATGCTATCCCCACAACAACGGGCGAAATACTGGTTTTGTCCGATGCCAACTGCATGTACAACAAGGAAGCACTGAAAGCGCTTATGAGTAATTTTTCCGATGAGCGAGTCGGCGCGGTTAACGGTGAGCATATTTTCCTGAATATTCGCGAAACAACAGTTGAACGAGGAGTGGGATTATACTGGCGCTATGAAACATGGCTAAAGCGCATGGAAAGCGCTATTCATTCGAATGTGTTCATCACCGGCGCGATGATTGCTGTCAGGCGTGAGCTATATCCGGATAATATCACAGGCGAATTAAATCTCGACAACGTGCTTCCAACATGTATTGTCAACAGCGGATTCAGGGTTGTGTATGAGGAGGGAGCAGTTGTAACAGAGGAAACGGCAAAGAACATGCGCGAGGATTTCAGGGGACGAGTCCGCACCACAATTCGGGGATTCTGGTTTGTGCGATATCTCAGAAGATTCATATGCATATTGCGGCATCCCTTTTTCGTTTTTCATTTGTTGTGCAGGAAGGTTTTTCGATGGCTTGTCGCGCCATTTTTGATAGTGTTGTTTTTCGGAAACCTGGCGCTTTGTTGGGCGGGGCCGTCATACAGATTCTGTTTCCTAATTCAGATACTCTTCTATCTAAGCGCGATTATGGGTTTCTTCTTCAACAAGAGAAAAATCAAATTCAAGTTGTTCAATATAATTTACTACTTCTGCCTTATCAATACCGCAGCATTAATCGGATTTTTCCGATTCCTCATGGGCGAAAAGATGTCCACATGGTCGCACGCAACTAGAAAGCATTAGAAACCTCACCCCCGACCCCTCTCCTGCATCAAGAGAGGGGAGAAAGCTGGTTGACCAGCTTATTATCCTATTCATGCATTTGGGAATATTGAAGATATTTCTGAAGAATGGACATAGATTGTTATTACTCTACATTCACCACGTAGTGTTTTTCAACTTCTCCTTTTCGCAAAGCGTTTTCCTGCTCCCCCTCTCCGCATGGTGGAGAGGGGGCTGGGGGGTGAGGCATTTAAAAACTACTCAACCTTATCATCCTTTGTAAATCCGCCCTTGAGTTGAGGCAGTTTCTTCAAAAGCTGCTCAAGGTCCATTCCTGTCAACGATTCAAGCACCGGAGGAAGTTGCGCGATTATATCCGTAACATCCTTTGTTATTTTGCTTGCGCCTCCGCCATCGCCGCCGGAATTGATAATTACAATCCTGTCAGTTTTCGACAGCGGTTCACTAACAGCTCGTGCGATTTCGGGAAGTTTGTCAATAAACATCTGGATAACAGCGGCCTCGTTATAGTTGCGCCACGCGTCCGCCTTTTTCTGCATGGCTTCCGCAGTCGCGAATCCCTGCGCCTGGATAACATCCGCATCAGCAAGACCGATAGCCTTGTTTGCGTCACCCTCACCCTGGCCTGCTGCCCGGACAACATCCGCCTCGGCAAATCCGCGTAGTTTTGTCGAATCAGCGGCGCCCTCTGCGGTGATTTTCAACTGGTATCTCTCAGCTTCGGCAAGCGTGTTGATTCTAAATTTCTCAGCCTCAGCGGGTTTCTCGATTGTCGCTGTAAGTTCTTTCTGCTTGCGCTCGATTTCCTTTGCCTGCACGTCAATCTGCTTCTCCTTCTCGATAACCTGAACCTGAACCTCCTGCTCTTTTACAGCCTGGGCGGTTTCGAATTTCTGCAGGTCGTACGCCAAATCCGCAACCGCTTTTTTCTGGTTGACATCAGCGGTATATTCAGCGACTCTCATCTGGTAATCTCGTTCAGCCTCCGCGATATTTGTTTCCGCGCCAAATCGAGCCGTTTCTCCTTCTTTTCTAGCCTCAGCGCTTCGGATAACCGAATCCCTGTCCGCTTCAGCCTGGCCGATGATAGCGTCTCTTTTAACCTGCGCTGTACGAGGCTTGCCCAAAGCGTCAAGATAGCCTTCGGTATCGCGAATATCTCGAATCGTAAACGAGACAATTGTCATGCCCATGTTGGCAAGGTCCTCAGCGGCGATTTCCTGTACCTTGGTCGCGAAAAGATCCCTTTGCGAGTAGATTTCCTCAACTGTCAATGTTCCAAGAATTGCCCTTAAATGTCCCTCGACAGTCTGAAGCGCGATTTTCGAAATCTGTGGAATCCCCATTGACAGGAACTGCTCAGCGGCAGTGTTGATGCTGACATCATCGCCCTTGATTTTAATCTGCGCGATACCGTCAACAAGCACCGGAACACCCTTGATTGTGTAAACCTCAGGCGTACGAACATCCAGTGTCATAATCTCGAGCGACAGTCGGTCGATTTTTTGAAAGAACGGGAAGAAGAATGTCGCTCCACCTTTTACGATACGGAAACCTTTTCTGGTTTCCAGTCCGGATGCATCAGTTATCTTACGGCGACCGAATCCGCCGGATACAACAAGCACTTCGTTAGGGCCGCATTTTACAATCCTGGCGATAAAAACAAAAAATATTGCCACTATTGAAACAACAGTGATTATTACAGGTAGAATAACCTGAAAGTCAGGGGTTGCCTGACCGATTAGTAGTGGTATTATAGCTGCGATTAACATGATTCTCTGTGAACCTCCATAATTATTTGTGCGTAAGAATTGTTTTCATGAATCTATGATATGACTTTAGTAAATCAGTAAGGTTGAACTCACTCCTCCGGTTTCTCCCCGTGCAGTTCCTCTTGCGTAAGCGCTGTTACAAAATATGTCGTTCCGACAATCCTGACAATCTTTACCAGATGGTTTCGTTCGACATCTGAGTTGTCAATGCATCTTGCAGGAGCGTTGTAGCGTGATCCATTGTAAATGTACGCTATTTCACCAACCGAGCCGACTCTGATTGGCGTGATAACCTCAGCCTCATGTCCAATGAGATCGGCAACTTTTGCCTCACTGGAACCGGACACGGTTTTGATAATTGCCGAGAGAGTAATCCACAGTATAGCCGCACCGAGAAAACCAATGCCGATTGCTATGAGAGCAGTGAAAATCGTTGGTATTTCACTTGCCACATGTTGTGTGATTATTCCGGTCGCGCCAAAAATTGTAATGAAACCGGAAATTACCATCGGGCTTACAGGGCTTAGATGTATCTCGCCTGCACCCAGCACTTCAGCTGAATCAACGTGTGCTCCGTCGATATCGATATCCAGTGCGCCTGGGTCGAGATCGATATCGCCGAAATCGGATCCGAAATCGGCAAGCAATAGCTGTATCACAAGCCAGATGAATCCAAGTAGCATGCATATCCAGTAAACATTTATCAACATTTTAATTCCCTCTTTGCTCAGGGTTACGTGGGAAACTAATTATCCAGATTTATTTATCAAAGTCAATCAATCTTTATCCAAACACATTGGATATGACATATATCCGTCACTTGAAAGACTGATATTATATGGATAAGTTGCAGAAAATTATAGAATTTCCATTATTCAGGAATTGCCTTCCTCAAGTAACTGGCACCAGATATGAATTATCGTGATATGCATTTCCTGTATCCGAGGAGTTACATCAGATGGCACAATCACGGCAAGGTCAACTTTACCGGATGCAGTGCCGCCACCCGAACCGAGAAGCCCAATCGTTGCGATTCCCATTTTCTTCGCGGTTTCCAACGCCTTCAGCACATTCGGACTTTTCCCGCTTGTGGATATTCCGATTGCCAGGTCATTTTCTTTTCCGAACGCCTCAATCTGGCGGGAGAATACATTCTCGAATCCGAAATCATTGGCGCCTGCTGTTAAAAATGCAGAATCAGCAGTCAGAGCGATTGCCGGCTGCGCGGGTGAATCGATAACACACCGTCCGACTATCTCACACGCAAAATGCTGGCTGTCCGCAGCGGATCCGCCATTGCCGAAAATAAGCAGCTTGCCGCCTTTGGAGAGAGTGTCGGATATCATCTCGAATCCGCGTGATATTTGGTCGAGACATTCATCCTTAACCCGTTTTTTCAGATTGATGGAGTCATCAAGTATTTCGATTATTCTTTTGTTGGTGTTCAAGATATTTGTGTTCTCCAGCTTTTTTCTTAACCGAGCCTCGAAATTATAACCGAGCCTCGAACGTTAGTGACAGGTATTTTAAAATGGGTATAGCCACCATACCTCTCACTAACGTTCGAGGCTCGGTTATTTGTTTTTATTGTTTAAATCGATGTCGGGTGCCGCCCACACATCATGTCTTTTTGTGATATGTGGGTGAAGCGTAACTTCGCAACATGTCACCCATAAAGCCGAGACGGCTGTATGGGCGGCACCCTGGTTACAATTAATCCCCACATAGATTCAAAAGCTTGTCGCCCCAGTTAGACCATTTTTCAAGCGAATCCAAATGCGACATATCCATCGTAAGCGGCGTGATTGAGATTTCACCGTCCTCAATCGAACGGCAGTCAGTGCCGATTTCATTTTCTGAATACTGCTTCTCACCGCAAATCCAGTAATATTCAGAACCCCTCGGGTCAGTTCGCTTATTCACAATATCGATATACCATCTGTGCCCAAGGCGAGTCATACGCGCTTTTTTGATTTTATCCAGCGGCAGGTCGGGGTAATTCACGTTCAGAAGAGTGTTTTTCGGAATGTCATTTTTCATAATAAAACCGGCAAGAACAGCTGTGAAATCAGCTGCTCCCTTAAAATTTTCGCATTTGAAATCACCCATGGAAACTGCAATTGACGGTATCCCGATAATTGACGCTTCCATCGCGGCTGATACTGTGCCGGAGTAGGTAACATCCTCGCCGAGATTTGGGCCATCGTTTATGCCGCTGATAACAAGGTCGATATTTTCCTCGAACAGTTCATAATATCCGAGCATGACAGCATCTGCGGGAGTGCCGTTTGTGGCGTACGCTGGCACAGTATATGACGTGTGATAATGCGTATCCATCCTGAGCGGTTTGTGAAGAGTGATAGCGTGTCCAATCGCGCTGCGGCTCCTTTCAGGCGCGAGAACCTGAACGTCTCCCAAAGGTGCAATCGCTCCGGCAAGGGCAATAAGTCCCGGACCGAAAATGCCATCATCGTTTGTAAGTAGTATGCGCATCGAAACCATCCTGAAATAGATATTCAGTGAATGTGTAGAATACATTAAGAGGAGCTTTCAAAGCAAGTTATGACTGATACAAATTAACGAAATAAATTTCCGGGATGACACCATGCTTTAGAATTTGTCGGAAAAGGTTGTTGTTATACTCCATCCCCCCCTTAATCCCCCCGCGAGCGGGGGGAGAAATTTTTTGTATTTGTAAATAATATATCTGGTCTATATACTTGCGAAGGGAAAAGACAGCATTCTCCCTACACTTGCGAAGGGAAACATAGCATTCTCCCTACACTTGCGAAGGGAAACATAACATTCTCCCTCCCCGCTCGCGGGGAGGGCTGGGGTGGGGGCATTTTATTTGCGATACCTTTCCCGACATCCTCTAAAGCTTGGTGCTATTTGAAATGTTGAGATTATTTCTCCCCTTCACTCGATTTGAAATAATCGATCAGCCACTGACCGAATCCCTTCATCGAGAAAACAAAAAGCAGAATTGTGAATCCAATCCCCAGATGAATCGGACTTGCCCAGTTAAGCGCCATAACCGCGATGAACGCTCCCCATAGCACAATGAATTTCAAAACCGCGACTCCGGCAACATTCGCCCCGCTGCGTTCCCCGGTTGTGATTAGTTCCTGTATCATCTTCCACAACAGAAAGAGATTCGCCAGGCTGAAAAGCACTCCGCCTGCGACAGACAGTCCGCTTTTCAAACTGTCCGTGAGGAAATACATCGTGGCAAGCCCGCCAAGAAGGAGGGTTACGGTCATGCTTGATTTGATAAATCGGTCATTCATTTTTTTCCCGGTCTTCCTCTTCCATTTCACGCTCCATTCGTTTTGCGATACGCATCATCTCACGGAAAGCCTCGACCATCCCCGCGATAAAAAACACAAGCAGAAACCATGGGTCGGTGTTGAATTTTTTGTCGAGCCACCATCCGATTAACAGCCCGGCAATGGGAAACGAGATGAAGAGATAGGGGATAATAATCGCGCTCGTGATTGAACTTCTCGTCTTCACAACCCGCATGAGTTTTGAATCCGGTTTATTTTCGTTCTGCGGATTTGGCATATACTCTATATACTGCTGTTATTATTCATTTTGTTGAGAAGAGATCCTTCACTTCGCTTCGCTCGTTCAGGATGACAATTATTCTCAACCTGTTAACTTGTTTAATAGAGCACCACGCTAAAGCATGGTGTTATTTAATGAGCGTTACCCGGTGACCAATTGCGAAGTTACGCATTTCACCCACAAATCACAAAAGGACGTGATGTGTGGGCGGCACCCGAGCTATTTGATAATTCAACTTTTATAACCTACTAACCTGCTAACCATTATCCACTTTCAAACCGGCGCGTCGGAAAATTGCGTTTACGTGACGAGTGAAATAACCGTAATCGAATATGCTGTCGAATTCCTTGTTGGTGAATAGTTTTTTCATTTCAGCAGATTCCCGCACGACCTTTTCAAAACTGCCCTTTTCCTCAACCGCTTCATGCGCGAGTTTCTGGACAATCGGGTATGTTTCCTCTCGCGATTTGCCTTTCGCGATAATTTCCAGCATCAATCGCTGTGAGAAAAAAGCGCCGTAGGAGTGCTTCATGTTTTCGAGCATTCGGTCGCCATTGACAACGAGGTTTTCTAAAACTGTGTTCATGCGATTAAGAAGGTAGTTCATCAAAAGGAAACTGTCCGGGAAAATAACTCTCTCGACCGATGAATGTGAAATGTCCCTTTCAGCCCATAGCGTTTGATTTTCGTATGCCGCCTGCGCGTTCGAGCGAATCACTCTTGTCAGGCCGCTGATATTTTCAAGTGCAATCGGATTTTTTTTGTGCGGCATCGCGCTGGAGCCTTTTTGCCCTTTAGTAAATCCTTCCGCGGCTTCACCGACTTCTGTCCACTGCAAATGACGCAATTCCACCGCGAGTTTATCCAGCGAGCCTGCGATTATCGCGAGCGTTGATATCATCTGCGCGTGACGGTCTCTCTGGACAATTTGGTTTGAAACCGTGGCAGCTGAAAGCCCAATTTCCTCAAGTGCTTTCTCTTCGAGTTCAGGATCAAGAAACGCGAACGTTCCAACCGCGCCGGATATTTTCCCGACACAAATCATCTTCATTGCGTCATCGAATCGCTGCATGTTGCGCTTGAATTCCTCGGCGAACAGAAGCATTTTCAATCCGAAAGTTACAGGTTCCGCATGAACGCCGTGGGAGCGTCCCATCTGAATCTGGTCTTTATACCTGAGCGCAAGTTGGACAAGCGTCTTATATGTTTCTTTTAAATCCTCTTCGATAATATGGCAGGCGTCCATAATCTGGAGGCTCAGGCCGGTGTCCATGATATCCGAGGATGTCATCCCCACATGAATGAACCTTCCGGCTGGTCCGACAAATTCATTTACAGATGTCAGAAAAGCAATCGGCTCATGTTTTGTCTCAGCCTCGATTTCATTAATCCTGTCGATATCAAAATCCGCTTTCTGTTCGATATCGCTCATGGCGTCATCGGGGATTTCTCCCCGCTTGTGGCGTACACGGCATACGGCCAATTCAATTAAGAGCCATTTACGAAAACGGTTTTCATACGACCACACACGTTTCATTTTTTCAAGGCAGTATCGTTCGTCCAATTGGAATTCCTCTCACTCGTTGATGGAAATGATATTCAAATGTTGATTGTAGCAGAATTAATCGAAGGGTTTAAGTCCCTTGTTCTGAAATGTTGCGGACAAGGTTAAGGCTGTTGTAAAAGCCATGTTTATGCATGTGAACTAGAGTATATAGGGGCGTTGCTTGCTGCGCCCCGGAGTGCCGCATTAAACAAGGTCAATTCAGGTCGCAGTAAGCGCGCAGCAAATAGCGCTCCTACTGCGATGCGGTATCAGATGGAGGTTTGGTTTCTGTTGTTGGCAGTTCCAATTGAACAGGCTTAATCTCAGCCACTTCGTATGAGCCATCCGCGCGGATATCCCGAATCTCATATCCCTTTTTGATTAGATCAGGAGTAATCAGTATTGAGCGGTGGCATCGACCCGGGTCTTCCTCTGTACACATTAAAACAACCCTTTTCAGCGAAACCAGTTTCAAAACCAATTTCAGCGATTTTTTATAACTTTCTTTTTTACGAAGTAGTTCGTAATCGACTTTGCCATCTCTGCGTACGCTTTCATCGGATGGCCGTCCGCCAAGATAAGCTCCGCCTTTGTAGTAATCGATTTCGTGAATTTTTAGAAAGTTTTTGAGAGTTTCCTTGTTGAAATGCTTCACAAAGCTGGAGTACGGCTGGCTTCTAACGTCGATAAGCACTTCAATCCTGTGTTTTTTCAACAGGTGTATAAAGGTGTCCGGATCATGATCCGAATGACCGATAGTGTAAATCGTTTTGTTCATGGCGTTCTAGATCTCCTTAAGGAGGTTTGCCATTTCAATTGCCGCTTCCGCAGCCGTGAATCCCTTGTTTCCACTTTTTGCGCCCGCCCGGTTAATTGCCTGGTCGAGCGAATCAGCGGTAATCGCGCCGTAGATAATCGGGACTCCGGTATCCATCGATGCTTTTGCCACACCCTTTGCCATTTCAGCGGCAACGAAATCAAAATGCGGGGTTTCCCCGCGAATAATTGCGGATAAGGTTATCACTGCGTTCCAGTTGCCTGAATCCGCGAGTTTAAGCGCGACCAGCGGTATTTCAAAACTGCCGGGTGTGCGCGAAACCGCGATATCATCATCTGATACGACGTGACGTTTAAGCGCGTCCATCGCGCCGTTTAGAAGGCGTTCCGTAATGAAATCGTTAAATCGGCTTAATACGATTGCTATCTTAAGCCCCTTGCCATCCAGATTTCCAGATATTTCCCTTGCCACAGATTTACTCCTGAATATGATAATTACATGAATTTATGCAATAGATGTCCCATCGACCGCGCCTTTGTTTCAAGGTATGATCGATTGCACTCGTTAACTTCAATTTCAATCGGAACTCTCTCGACTTCCTCAAGGCCGTAACCCTCAAGCCCGACCAGTTTCATCGGGTTGTTTGTGAGAAGGCGGATTTTCGACAAGCCCAGGTCGCGAAGAATTTGCGCGCCCATGCCGTAATCGCGCTTGTCCGCGGGGAATCCGAGTTCGATATTTGCTTCTACAGTATCCATGCCCTCATCCTGAAGTTTGTACGCTTTCAGTTTGTTCAAAAGCCCGATTCCGCGCCCCTCCTGCCTGAGGTACAAAACAACTCCGCAACCCTCATCCGCGATCATTTTCATCGCAGTGTCCAGTTGCGCACCGCAGTCGCATCGCAGTGAATGAAAAACATCACCGGTCAGGCATTCCGAATGGACACGAACAAGAACGCTCTTGTCAGGCTTGATATCTCCCATTGTAAGCGCGATATGCTCGCTGCCATTCGTGAGTGAACGGTATCCGATTAATTTAAACTCGCCATGTTTTGTCGGCATCGTTGTTTCCACAACCCGCTCGATATGCTTTTCATGGCGCATCCGGTATTCAATTAAACTCTTGATTGTGAAAATTTCGAAGTTGTGTTCATCAGCGTATTCTTTTAGTTCAGGCAAACGAGCCATGCTGCCATCTTTGTTCTTAATTTCGCAGATTACAGAGGCTGGTTTCAGGTTCGCGAGGCGCATAAGGTCAACGGATGCCTCAGTGTGTCCAGCGCGAATTAAAACCCCGCCTGTGCGAGCTCTTAACGGTCGAACGTGGCCGGGCCGGAGGAAATCATCCGGTTTGGATTTATCATCGACAAGCGCCCGGATTGTTTTCGCCTGGTCCTCCGCGCTGATTCCAGTCGATGTCCCGTGTTTATAATCCACAGTGACAGTAAACGCTGTCCCGTGTTTCTCGGTGTTACGTTCTACCATCATTGGCAGTTCGAGTTCGTCAAGGCGATTTCCCGCTACCGGTACGCAAATCCAGCCGCGCACATGCGTTTCGAGAAAGTTAATTTTCCCGGCATCGATTGTTTCAGCGGCACAGATAAGATCGCCCTCGTTCTCGCGGCTTTCATCATCCACAAGGATAATAAAGCCCCCCTGACGGAGGATATCGAACGCCTTTGCTATGTTTCTTTGAACAGGCATTTAGTCAACCACATCCATAGATTCTCGAACTAAGAATTATAGCATTTTTCTGTTTGATATCGTTGATGAGATTGCTGACATCTTCCAACTATACATATGTGCACGCCTCGATATTTGTGATATAATGTTAAGGGATTTATCCTTTGTTATTAATCTGTAAACGTATGGGGTGGTAGATGTGAATATTGAAACACCAATTCTTGAGACGCTAATAATTGCTTTATTAAGAAAAACTGGATTATCAGGGCTATCCAAAATGCGCTTGATTAAACTGATGTTTTTCATTGATCTTGAATCTGTAAGGCAAGGGAAAGGTGTTTTGACTGATTGCCAATATCGTACTGACAACTTTGGAGTTGTTGACTACAGGATTTGGGATGTGGCGCAAAGTCTAGTTGAAGACGATAGTATTCAACATTCAGTAGAACTTAATTATTTTGGTTCCCCATCATTTGTAATTAACATGAAGAAAGATGATTTCCCTGAAA
>CBDURE010000099.1:0-13698 GCA_965369605.1 uncultured bacterium | reverse complement strand
CGGTGAAGGGACACCGGGTTACAATTTGTTCTGTCATTCTGAGCGAAGCGAAGAATCTCTTCTGGACAGCGTGGATTAATTTTGTCAGGTTTAATCATCAACACAACAACGTATAGATTCTTCGCTTCGCTCAGAATGACATTGTTTTGCACATAATTCTATGTTCTGAGACAGCTTCCAAGCGGTACCCCTACATATTCAATATTTCATCCGTTGCACTTTCGGGGACTTTGATACACATGCTGGGGTTATCAGTGGCGGTCAGCGATATGCGGCCCTCATCATCCCATGTTATCTCAATCGCGCCGGTTGTGAATTCAATTATATCGCGAGTTAAAGAGACATCGCCGCTCATTTTAAGATGACGATTCTCCCAGTCGAGTTCCACATTTTCCGCTGATATTGCGCACGGGCCGTTTATTAATTGAATCTGCTTTGAGGCGACAAGGCGCGATTCCTGAATGTTGAATTCGACACTGCCAAAGATGAATTTTGATTCAGATGAATCATCAATCTCAAGAGGAAACAACTCACCGCCGGATGGCATTACAACATTCGATGCCCGGAATTTGCCGTCATCGTCAATCGTATAATGAAGTTCCATTGCGGGAGTTACCAGTCTGCCGCCTGTCGTGTCAATTCTCAGGCATTGCCCAAACATATTTTCTGTTGGTTTTGTGCCAGGTGAATTTTGCGAATCCGCCTTATCCTCATCAAGCATGAAAATAAATTCCGCGCCTGATGGAAAACTCCCAATTCCGTTTGCTGCGTCAAATTGCAACAGCTCAGTTACTGCAATGCATGAATCACTTTGTATTATTGTTTCAGTTGCACTGTCGATTTTATAGCTGTCCGCATCGCTGGTTAATACAAGATGTTCAGACTCAATTTCCATTCCGTTCAGGTTTGCTTGGATATTACCCTCAATCGTGAGTTTGTCCGTGAACGGTTTGCAGTCGCCTGAGCGATTGAAATAAACAGATTCAGCTGTGCAGGTAAACGATTTTTCGCCGCGCGTGTATTCAACGGATACATCACCGATTGCTTCCCATGAGCGGATGATATCCTCATCCCAGCGGATTTTGTTTTTCGCCGCGGTGATATCTATCCGCGCCTGATTGTTGGTCTCATCAGTCTGCGCAACAGCAATCGTGGCAAGGCATAATAAAAATAATATTGCAAGGAGATGTTTTCTTTTCATATGCAAATCTTCATTTTCAGTTGCGGACAAGGCTGCCCGCGTTCCAAATCACTAACCTACTAACCTGCTAACCTGCTAACTTACTAACCTACTAACTTTTTAACTGCCCCCAACATTCGCGCCCGTCTTCTGCTCGAATTCATCAATCAGCGTGATATATTTCGCGCGAAGGCGTCCCCTGACACGGTATTCATTATTCTCAATCTGGGCGGGCATGTTCGATACAAAATCGGAATTGGACATCCTCTCAAGCGTGTTCTGGCCCTCAAGCAGAAGGAAACTACTGTCATCGATAATTTCACTGCGCCACTCTGTTATCTTGTCAACCCTTAGCCGTACAATGAAATAATCGCTGAGAATCACGATTATTTCAGCCATGTTGTCGGTGGGTGAATCCTCAAGAATTATATTTGCGCTGTCTCGCGCCTGGCTGAAATTATCGTAAGCCTGTTCAGCGATAACAGTGCTGATAGTGCCAGGCGACTCTTCAATCAGATAATAGCCATCCAGCAGTTTTTCCAAAGCGGCATCGGTGGCGCCTGATGCGGATATCATCGACGTTCCCAGCTCAGTCTCACGGACAGCATCAAGAGCAAGCTGTGTTTCAATTTGAGTCAGCTTTGAAACAAGCCACAATCTGCGATCTTCCCACGTATCGGATTTAGGCAGCTCAATCGACTCAAGCGATCCGACAAGCGATTCAACCTGGACTTTCTTTTCCGATGTTGTTATTTCACTGCGGATATAATTCAGCGCCTGGCAGGCTTTTATTGTAATTTCAATTTTCTTAAGATTATTCTCACGGATATTTTTCGGTCCCGGTAGATTGAAGAAAAATGAACTGACAAGTTCAGTGGATTCAAGCGTATTATAGGATAGCTCGTCTTCACGCTGTTCAATCAGTTGGATATTGACAGATGGATCATTGCTTGTCATCAGGGGTTTGAAATCGACCCAGTAATTTTCAAGTTCCAGCGCGATTTGTTTTGTCTCAGCACGCGGCACCAGCGCGTAACCGTGAAACAGGTAGATTACAATAACCGCTATTACAGTCCCAAGAAGCATACGGGCGAACGGTGACATTTCAGCTGATGGCGCTTTTGGATACGCGCTATTATCAGTTGGCGGCATACGTCTTTTGGTTCTCGGTATTGGTTGTGTTGTTGCGGCGTATTCAATTTCACCGTGATCTCTTGATGGCGGCGACATGTCAGATGAATTATCCCACCTGAAAGTGCATGTGCCAATTGTGATTCTGTCACCCGGTTTCAGCCTGGCGCGTTTAATCGCCCTTCCGCCAATGAAAGTACCGCCTGAATCCTCAGCGTCATAAATCCAAAATGCGCCATCCTCAGGAACAATCCAGCAATGCTGCGATGCTATTGCCGCATCGTGCGAAAGGTCAACATCCGCGTACTCCCCGCCGAATGTCATGATTGTAGCGCCCATGTCGAGTTCATAACCCTTGTATGGCCCTGCCAGCCCGATAAGTTTCGGGGGAGCGCTTATTTCAGGCTTGCTGATATCATCGGATTTCCCGCTGTCCATCGGAACGGATATTATTTTCTCCAGTGCGATAGAGAATTCATGCGCGGATGAAAATCTGTCCTGCGGATTTTTCTCAAGCGCCCTGCCAACAGTTTGATAAATACTGTCATCAAGTTCCGGTTTCTTTTTTTCAAGGCTGATGAAATCATTCGCGACAACTTTCGCGATAACCTCGGGAACTGAATCGCCGCTGTAAACCGGCGAGTTTGCGATAAGTTCATGGCAGACAAGCCCGAGTGAATAGATATCGCTTTCAGCGCTTCCCTCCTCTCCTCTTGCGGTTTCAGGCGACATGTATCCCGGAGTTCCGGCAAGCTGTTTCGGGAACGGTTCCCCAGCGCGATGCGCTATTCCGAAATCCATTATCTTCACAGCGCCGTCGGTTGTAATCATGATGTTGTTCGGATTTATGTCGCGATGCACTATGCCTGAATTGTGGATATAATCCAGCGCGCGCGCGATTTCAGCGGTGATTCGAACAGCGTCCTCCGGCTCGAACTCCTTTCCGCTCGTAATAAGTTCTCTCAGAGTATGCCCTTTGAGAAATTCGTACGCAATCCACGGTGTGCCATTACCAATCCGCTGCGCGACTATTTTCACAATGCCGTCATGTTTCAATGTAGCGAGCATGTCGATTTCACGCTGGTAATGCGTGGCGACATCAATGCCCTCAACATGCGGCTCAGGCGTTTTCAGCGCTACCAGCTTTCCGCTCTCGTTATCGAACGACTTAAAAACAGTGCCGGTTGCGCCTCTGCCGAGTTCCTTTATTTTTTCAAAACGTTCCATTTCTAAATTATGATTAAACCATGTCCTGATTAAGACATATCATGTCTCAATAGACATTCACAGAAAGGATGCTTACTTATATTATACGATACCGGATATATTATATCGGTATTATTTGCCAATGAAATAAGTTCCAGCATTTATTCAGGGGGCTTATTGCCAGTGTTGCTCTTTTCGGTTGCCTGCGTCTCCACTGTATTATCCCACTCGGTGTTTTGGGCGGGTTCGGATTTCTTCTCATGCATCAGTGTGATGCTATGAATCTCATCGAGTATATCTTCAATCTTTTTTTCAATATCATGCATCTCATCGAATTGCTCCTCCAGCGATTCAAGCAATCCTTCATCCTTGATTGCCATTCTCTTTTTCAGATCAAACACTTTTTCGCCGAGACGTGTAAGCACCTCGCGGCGCTGCATGTCAAGCCCCTTGAGGTCGATTTTCAACCGCGCGAGATTTGCTGTTCTGCGTCCCTCAAACGACAGCTTCTGCCCAAGTTTATTTATCGATTCCAGCAATTCATCCAGCGATGACATTTTATTTTCCTTTTCTATAGCGCAAGATACATATTCCTTGTCTATTATAACAGATAACCGGGCATGGGGTGAGGTTCGATAAGGTTGATTATTTGGCCGTGTGGATTTATGATTCCATATGAGTTTTAATTCAGGAAAAACCATTCGGAGGAATAATAATGCGATACATATCAGCGATTTTTCTCACATTAGTTTTTATGATTGTCACAGGCTGCGGAGGCGGCGGTGATAATGGCGGATTCACGCTTCCACCATCGACACACGATTTAAGCGGCCTTGAGGGCACATGGACAGTTAATCTAAGTTTCAGCGGAACTTTGGACACACCAACCGGCCCATTGCCCATTTCAGATTCCGGCATCGGAACATGGGTTATCTCACCAGTCGGCATCAATTCCGGATTTCCTCTCGAGTGGAGCTACAACGGAACAACGCTTTACATTCAATGGGAATCAACCGCGGGTGACTGGAGCCAGGAATGTGGAACTGAAATCACAGTAGCGGAGGTACAGCTGCAAATCAACATAAGTCCGGGCGATGATTACACAGACATCGCCGGAACAGGCATAATGCTTAAAACAACAACTGAATGCGGTGATTCATCTGGAACTCTAACCTATTCAGGCAGCATGACGAAAGGCAGTTAATAAGTTAGCAGGTTAGTAGGTTAGTAAGTTAGCAGGTTAGTAGGTTAGTAAGTTGAGTAGGTTATTACTTAAGCGCCTTTCCTGGGAGCGCTGGATTCCATCCGGCGCACAAAGGCGTCCTCGCCTTGTTACGTGCGCTTTAGCGCTTGGGCGCCGGTTAGAAACCAGCGCTCCCAGGCACGAAGCGAGGGGTCGGAATCCCTTTTCTACTCCACCGGCTTCAACACAGGGCCATCAGGCGTATCGCGAACCTCGAATCCCAATTCGATAATCTTATCGCGAACAGCATCCGCTTCAGCGTATTTCTTTTCGCCTTTCAATTTCTGCCTCTCCTCAAGCAGTTTCTCAGCTTCAGATTTGGTGTCAGACACAACTCCGCCGATTCCGAGAACATTTTTCGCCGCGGATATCTGCATTAGCTCATCGCGCTCATTGTTGAAAAGACCAAAAATTGAGCCAGCCCACAGTATTTCAATGTACGCCAGATTCACTATTTCTTTGCCTGTGTCGCTTAAATCAGGAGCGTTTATCAGTGTATTCGCCGGATTAACAATCTCGAACACTCGAGACAATGCCCCCTGCGTGTTGAAATCATCGCATAGGTCATTGAGGAATTTATCAGTGAACGATTCAACCTCACTGAAAACTTTCAGTTCAGCATCGCTCATATTCTCCTTTTCATGCGGATTGCCAAGTTTGTTTATCAGGTTATGCCTGCTTTCCTCGATTGAATCGCCCAGTTGGCGTCTCACCTCAAAAAAGAAATTATCGATTCTCGCCCGGCTCTTTTTCACTTCATCCATGCGCTCATCGCTGAAATCAATCGGCGAGCGATATTTCGCGCTCAGGATAAACTGGCGAATTGTCTCCACATCGTATTTTTCAAATAAATCGCGAACAGCGAAACTCTCACCGCTTTTTGCCAGCTTGCCGCCTTTCCAGTTGACAAATTCATAATGCATCCACACACGCGCGAATGCTTCATCAGAGGAATGAGCCTCTGCCTGCGCGACCTCGTTTTCGTGATGCGGGAATTTAAGGTCAATCGCGCCGGAGTGGATATCAAACGTCTTCCCAAGATATTTCGTGCTCATCAGCGAGCATTCGATATGCCATCCCGGACGCCCTTTTCCCCACGGCGATTCCCAGCCGTTTTCCGAATCCGCTTTCCACAATGCGAAATCCAACTGGTCATGCTTGTTTTCATCAGCCTCAATTCTGCATTCGGTAACCATCTCATCGATATTCCGCCGCGACAGTTTTCCGTATGTTCCCTTATCTGCGTGGAACTTCGGCACGTCAAAATAGACATTCCCATTGGATTCATAGGCGTAACCGTTATCGATAATCACCTTGACATAGTCGATGATATCCTGAATGTGATAAGACACTTTCGGATAAATATCCGCGTGGTCGATTCCAAGGGCGGTCAAATCGAGAAGGTATTCACGAGTGAACTTGCGCGCGAGTTGGAAATAATCAGCGCCGGATTCTTTCGCTCGCTGGATTACCTTGTCGTCAACGTCAGTGAAATTCGTCATGAATTTCACCTTGTAGCCGATTTCCACAAGGAACTTGCGGAAAACATCAAACAGGATTGGACCCCGCATGTTGCCAAGATGGGCGTAATCGTATGTTGTAAGACCGCACAGATAGATTGTCACCTCGGGATGTTCTGATGGCGGCGGGAATTCATGCAGTTTTCTGGTGATTGTGTTATGCACTTTAAAGCCCTTTTCTTTGGCGGCTTTGGCGTTTTCCATCTTTGCAGTCTCCTTGTGTTTTGATGTTTAATAATCACTGCGTATTTAACAGTGCGTATAGTGTAAAACAAAATGACGCAGGATGTAACAGTTTGAGCCATCATCACGGATTTTGGTTTGAAATATTTTAAACAGGGATTTGGGAATTCCAAAGCGTTAATGTTCTGTTTTCCTCTGAACCAGAGTGCGGATACATACTCTGTTATCGCCGCCGTATTCGTTGAATGCCTTTACGGGAATTAGCTCTTTCTTTTCCAGTAGTGTATCAGCATCGAACTTATCTGATAGATCAGGACGGCCAAGTAATTTCCTGAGAGATTTCTTTACAGTTGGGGGAAGGAGTTTTTTGCCAATGCTTATAATCGTTTGGCCTGTCAATGAACGTGATGCTGAATTGATTACAGGACCACAAGTATTCATGTGTTTCGGAACGCCACCCGATTGCTCAATACAATTGCCCAGAGATTCAAGGTTGAAAAAACTGACATGAGGTTCGACATTTCAATTTCGTACAGGAGTCATGCAGCATGGAACCTCTATCACAATAAAACCATTAGTGTTTAACAAGCCAAGAAGCGCCTTTATTATTTCAATCGGATTAAGGAGATGTTCAAGCACGTGCGACATGACAACAATATCAAAAGGTTTTTCTTTAGCCAGCTTATTGATTATATCCAGGTCAGCCATAAAAGGGATGATACTGGCTCCCAGTTTTTCAAGAAAAGGTTTGCATGTAGGATCAGGCTCACAAGCGACAATATCCGCGTTCGGATAACATTCCCGTAACGCCCACAGGTTATATCCGAAACCAGCGCCCACTTCAAGGATGCGAGGTGTGCTGCCAGATAAATCTGGCGAAACATGATCTGCAACAAACCTGCCAATACCTCTTCCCCGTGACAGATACCAGATATTGTCCGCGGGAAACATGTCAAGTTTCACATGATTGTGTTCATCATCGGAGCGATAGAAACTCGTGTAGTATTCCGTGAGTTTATCATCAGACGGCAGAGGACTGAGCTGCACGGAATGACATCCGGTGCATTCAACTATGATGCTGTTTTTGAAAAGCTCTCTGCCTTTCCTGGTGTTACACCTGTATGAACCAAGTTGCTTGAATGAATTGGAATTACAAAACATGCAACTACTCATCTTATTCTCCCTTATTGAGTATCTTTTCTATTTCATCAATCGATATTTCTAATTTCTCTGCTGCTTTTTCCCTGTCATCATTGTAAAACTCAAGCATCTTCACAACGTGCTCAAGCTCCACATCACTGAGCTTGCGCGGTTTGAAAACAGCCGGTTTGATTTTTCCCTTTCGCGTTAGAAGGTCGCGAATGTACGGCGTCAACGAATCCACGCCAATGATTGATTCATCCTCGTTTATCACCATCGTTGCAACTATATGGCGCAGTTCCCGTAAATTGTTGGGAAAACTGTGTGCCTTAAGAAGGTTCATGAGATCATCCGAGAAATCAGTTATTTTCTTTCCGGCTTTTTCGCTTTCCTGATTGAGGAAATACCGTGCGACAAGGGGGATATCACCCGCGCGTTCACGCAGAGGCTGCAATTCAAGCGAGTTAATCATGAGAAGGTAGAGCAAATCCTGAAGGAAGGATTCAGAGTATTCATCACTGGTTAAATCGTGATTGGACGATACAATAAATCGTACATCCATTTCCTGTATGCGAGTTGAGCCTTCCCTGTAACTTTCCCCCTGCTGAATTACACGCCTGAGACGCACCTGCATTGGCATTGTAAGGCTGTCGATTTCATCAAGGAAAAGAGTTCCTCCCTCGGCTTCCTCAATAAGCCCAGGCCTGTCCTCTTTCGCCCCGCTCCAGTCTTTCGCCTGGCCGAAAAAAACCGATGGGAACAATGCCGGATCCTCCGCGGACGCATTCACGGAAACAAATGGCCTATCCGCTCTGGGACTTGTCTTGTGAATAGATTCGGCAAGCAGACGTTTCCCCGTGCCGTTTTCGCCCCAGATAAAAATGCTCAGGTCGCAGGTTGCCATTTTCTCCGCCTGGTGAAAAACCCTTATCATCTGTGGGTCTTGTGTCGGAAGGTGATCAAAAGCAGCCGCGTGATTCAGCCCCTTTGTTGTCAATTCCATTGGCAGTTTCTCTATTGAATCGTGCATGCTTGAATGTTTTATCGCGTTGTTAATCACCTCAAGGAGATGATCATCATCAACAGGTTTGGTCAGGTAATCGAACGCGCCGAGCTTCATGGAATCCACGGCGAGATCAACATCCGCGACTCCGGTCAGAATTACTACAGGAGTGTCAAATCCCTTCTCCTTGACCATTTTAAGAATATCAAGGCCGCTTATTACCGGCATGTCCATATCCAGCAGAATGGCGTCAAAATCCTCACGGGCTAACAAGTCAGGCACATCGCTGGATTCGTTCATGACCGTTGTTTCATACAGTTCAGTCTGCATCAGAAAGACCATGAGATAATTGGTTACAGCAACATCATCATCAACAATTAGAATTTTATGCATGGTTTCTCTCTCTTGATCTGTTTGGTAAATTATTGCCCGGTTTCTTATGAAGCTGTCTCAAAATGTTTACATAATGAATATTTTTCACTAAATGAGCATATTCCGTCATTCCCGAGAAATCGGGAATCCATTTTTTCTTTTGATGGAATTATCAATTATTCAGTGAAATCCACATATTTAGCCTGTTCATAGTACTACATTTTTCATGTGATTATTTCATCATCCCATACAATGGATTCCCGTTTTCACGGGAATGACGAATTATATATGTCTTGATGAGGTTTTGAGACAATCTCATGAGAAGCCGGGCAACAAACTAATCCGTCTTATCATTTCCCTTTTTAGACGCGGGAATACGAATAGTAAACGTTGTCCCCACACCGGGCTTGCTGGACACCGAAAGTATGCCCTTGTGTTCCTCTATTATCCTGTATGCGATTGACAACCCAAGCCCTGTGCCGCCCTTCGCTCGCTTGGTCGTGAAAAAGGGATCAAAAATGTGTTTTACAGTACTCTCGTTCATGCCTTTCGCGTTGTCTTTTACATCAATTACAATATGGCCATCATCCTCGAATGTCTTCACAACAATTTTACCTTTTTTACCTTCGGGCATCGCCTGTCCGGCGTTGATTAGAAGATTGATCATCACCTGCTCAATCTTTTGCGAATTGCCTGTGAATGCGGGCAGGCCATGGGCAAGGTCGAGTTCGATTTCAGCGTACTTGTGCACCTGATTATGAACAAGGCGCGTACTTTCATCTATGATCGTATTGACATCCACATCATCAATCAATTCGCCCTCATCACGACGGGCGAACTTTCTCAATCCATCCACGATACCCTTTATTCGAATCGAGCCATGCGCCATATCCGATACCAGCATCATGATATGCTCGCGGAAGAAATCATATTTCAACCGGGCGATTTTTAAATCCGGATGCTCCTTGTAGTATTCATCAAGGATTGGCAGTATGTCATCATACGCCTGCTCAATTATTTTGATATTTCCACGGATGAACTGGTTCGGATTGTTAATCTCATGCCCGATTCCGCTTACCAGCTGCCCAAGCGATGCCAGCTTATCCGCCTGCTGGAGCTGCTGCTCGTATGATTTCTCTTTTGTGATATCGCGATAAAACTCGATGATTCCCTCAACCTCATGCTGGGGATTGAAAATCGGAAGCGCGTGTACTTCGAAATAGCTGTCCCCATGCTTGATATCCATTGAGATAGGAGTTTTTTCCTTTATGACTTTAAGAAGCCTGCAGTCCTGGCATGGTTTGTCATTGTTGAAAAAGGTGCTGTAACATTTTTTGCCCGGCCGAACATTTTTTCTGTTCGTCATTATCACATTCCGCTTCAAATCGATAATCGCCACCTTGTCGGGGATGGCATCGAACATCGTTTCCAGCCTGACTTTCGATTCCTCCCAGTCACGGCTGACCTTGTCGAGATATGAATCAACGGTGCTTAATTTCTGCCTTTGCGAATCAAGTTCACCCGTTCGCTCTTTTATCTCCTCCTGAAGCTTGTTTATTTCCCTGGCGTATCCCGCTTCCTCCTTTCGCATATGCGCAAGCGATTCGGAATATTCCTTTCGCTCAATCGCCAGATTAAGCATACGGGCTATCTGGCCAAGCATCTTTTGCTCTTCCGCAAGTAATTCATGTTTATCATCAAGATAGCCAACCCTGATTTCACCGCGAATCTCATTGCTGACCTTAAGGTCAACCTTCATGAATTTATCGCTTTCAACTTTCTGCCCGTACTCCTCTCCCTGATAGACCGAATAAACAACAGCGTATTCAGGATACTGCATTCCACGCGCGAGATAATCGGGAAGTTCCTTGAAAAACTCCCTGACCGAATCTGAAACCTCAATCCATTCAAATATCGAATAAAGGCACGCGAGTTCTTTCGTGCGCTCCGTTCGCTCGATTTCGGAAATACTTCCAAGCTCATCCATAATTGAGCCGTAGAAAATGTAAATCCCGCCATGTGATTCAGCATATCGTGCTTTCAATGCTATCGAATCGCAGTTTTTAACCGTAAAGAGAACGGAATCCCTCTGTCCCTCTTTCACCGCTTTCATAACTGATTTGAATTGCTCGTGCGATTCACCTGTGACGATTTCCTGCAGCTGCAATCCGATAATGCCATCCTCTTGAGCATTGCATTCGCTTAGCAATCGACGGCTTGCATGGATGACTTTCTCATTGGCATCGACGGTAAGCAGAAGTTCGAAACTGCTTTCGATAATGTCATATGCTTCATGTAATTCGATTGCAATCAACCCCTTGTTTTTCGGAATAACTGCAGGGACACGAAAAGGGCAATTTGTGAATTTCTCTTTTCGCGATGGACTCAGGTTAGTATAATCCTTTTATCATCTAATTCCAATCCGGGCGAAAAGAAGGAATTGCGCATGAAAAATATCGACACATCAAATCTCAAAGGCGTTTTGTTCGACCTCGGCGGGACGCTTATCTACATCGACAACGACCCGAATTTCTATTCGCGATTCATCTTCGACAAGTTCGAGGAATTACTCGGTACAGATAGTTCGCAAATGGCTTATGAGGAATTCACAAAATTTGCCATCAGCTACTGGCATAAAATCAAGGATGACTATTTCTCTCGCGGTGAGGATTTCAAACTCGATGAATTCTCCTTTGGCTTGCTCAGGGAATACGGCTTAAGCGAGGAATCAGTCAACCGAATCGCGCCGGAGTATTCAAAAGCGATTTTCGAATGCGAATATAACAACACCGCTTTATTTGACGGCGCCCTCGAATTGCTCAACCACCTTAGAGACAACGATTACAGAATCGGGCTTATCTCGAATACAGCGTATGATGAGGCACAGATACGCAAGCTTATGCGCAAGGTCGGCATCGAGGATTACTTCGAAATCGTGCTGACATCATCCGATGAACGTTGCTCCAAACCGAATCCGAAAATATTCCAAAAGGCGTTAAACGCGCTCAACCTCCAGCCCGATGAGGCGCTATACATCGGCGACCGCCCCCGATTCGACGCCGAAGGTCCCAAAAACGCCGGCATGCAGTGGTTTATTGTAGGTGGGGATGTGAATCTTAAATCTGTGTTGAATATTTTAGAAAACTAAATAAGAATAACAAGGGACAAGTTTACGTTGGAATTAAATGTACCTGTCCCCTTTGTCCCTGTGATTAACTACGAACTCAAATAAAATACGTAAATGCCACAAATTTATATTGTTACTTTTTAATAATCTCTTGAATTTTTCCAAGGGCATCTCTATATACCTTGCAATCATCATTCTTCCTGTGCATAATTGATGCGCGAATTGATAAAGGGGACGGACACTTTTTACATCATTGAGAACTGCATTGTATCTAGTGGCGTCCAACGGAGAATAGTACTCTTGAATAAAATGGATTTCCATTGAAAGGTTTGTTTTATCCGAATTTGGTTTTTCAGTGTTCTTCTGACATCCAAACAGCATAACGCAACCCAGTGCAAGAAGCACCAGGAATTGAAAGATATAATATGCAGGTTTGTATATGTATAACATTTTTGTCTCCTTATCAATAACCTCTTTGATCAAATTTAACTGTTCCGCTCCTTATAACCATGATGTTAGTACTACAAAAAAGCGTCTGACTCAATTAATTCATAGAATGGATTCCGGGTCAAGCCCGGAATGACATCAAAATCAATCGCTGATTTTGCATTTCCAGCCATCATTGACAAACCCTACCAATTGTGTTGTGATTTCATGCTCTAACATGAGGAACGCAATTCTGTTTTTCCGCTCCTCGAACCTTTGAAAAAACGACGGGAGATTTTTCAATATGAAATGGAATGATGTAACAATCAGCCGCGCGATTCTCAAACGATTCACCGAGAAACTGGATGACAGCCTCGAAAGCGATGTCGCCATTGTCGGCGCTGGACCAGCCGGATTAATCTGCGCCTATTACCTTGCGAAGGAGGGTTTCAAGGTCAGCATGTTTGAGCGAAAACTCTCCATTGGCGGCGGAATGTGGGGCGGGGGAATCATGATGAACGAAATCGTTGTGGGCAACGACTGCCTTTGGGTGCTGGATGAGCTGGGGATTCCATATGTCGAATTCGATGAACCCGGCTACTACACCGCTGACGCGGTTGCCACTGTAACAACAATAGCATCAAAAGCGACACTCGCGGGAACCAGGATTTTCAATCTGATGAGCGCGGAGGATGTCGCGATTGATGGCAAATCGATCACCGGACTTGTGCTGAACTGGTCACCTGTTGACATGGCGGGATTGCATGTTGACCCGATTACAATGTACGCGAAAGTGCTCGTGGAAGCATCGGGGCATCCGTGCGAAGTCGCGCACCTGATTGATAAAAAATCGGGATTCAAACTGGAAACATCAACAGGCGGAGTTGTCGGAGAGGGTTGCATGAACGCATCCAGCGGCGAGAAAACCGTGGTTGAAAATACGAAAGAGTTCTATCCGAACGTCTGGGCGGTTGGAATGGCTGCTAACGCGGTATTCGGCGCCCCAAGAATGGGTCCCGTTTTCGGCGGCATGATTCTCTCCGGCGTCAAAGCGGCAAAGGAAATAGCGCAGAGATTGAAATCGTGATGATGGATTACATAAATAGCTTACCGTAGGGGCGGGTTTTAAATGTAATGTGTCATAACATACGCTACACTGTGTGTCAA
>CBDURE010000098.1:0-13844 GCA_965369605.1 uncultured bacterium | reverse complement strand
CCCAATCCCCGACCGATGCATTATCCGAGCCCCGAACGTTAGTGAGGGGTAACCTCGAAGTTGCTATAAACCTTGTTTACCCCTCACTAACGTTCGGGGCTCGGATTAAAATTTCTGGCTTTACAATTCATTGTGATTTGTGGGTGATTACCGCGAAGTCATGCAATTTCACCCATAAAGCCGAGACGGCTGTATGGGCGGCACCCGTGTCGTGGTTTTGATTACTATTTATCCCAACGCGCTTTTCAATGCGATGCCCATGTCAGCCGGGCTTTCGGCGACAGCTATTCCGGCTTCCTTCAAAGCGGTGATTTTTTCCGCGGCGGTTCCCTTGCCGCCGGCGATAATCGCGCCGGCATGGCCCATTCGTTTACCCGGAGGGGCGGTTTGTCCGGCGATAAACGCTGCTACCGGCTTGCTCATTTTTTCCTTAACAAACGCCGCGGCTTCCTCCTCCGCTGTACCGCCGATTTCGCCTATCATCAGAACGCCATCCGTTTCCGGGTCTTGCTCGAATAGTTCGAGAAGGCTAATGAAATTTGAACCGGGTATTGGGTCGCCGCCGATTCCGATTACAGTTGACTGCCCGATTCCGAGTTTGGTCAGCTGGTCAACCGCTTCGTAAGTAAGCGTGCCGCTTCTGGATATTACTCCAATGCTGCCCGGCTTGTGAATGGGACCCGGCATGATTCCGATTTTGCATTTTCTGGGAGTGATTATTCCCGGGCAGTTGGGGCCTATCATTGTGGTTGAGCTATCATCCAGAATAGATTTAACTTTGATCATGTCGCGGGTGGGGATTCCCTCTGTGATTGTTACAATCACGCCAACGCCGGCGTCAACAGCCTCGAGGATGGCGTCCGGGCAGAAAGCAGCGCGCACGAAAATGACGGACGCATTCGCTCCGGTTTCATCGATAGCTTTTTTCACGGTGTTGAAAACGGGGATGCCATCGAGATCCTGTCCCTCTTTGCCGGGCGTTACTCCCGCAACGACATTGGTGCCGTACTCGACCATCTGTCGCGTATGGAAACTTCCCTCGCCGCCAGTGATTCCCTGTACTACCAGTTTTGTATTTTCGTTTATAAGGATGCTCATGTTTTTGTCCTTTCTATTATAATAGTCAGTTTTCCCGGCATGCCGTTTATCAAGTTTACAGTTGACGATACACCTTATGAAAAACGGCATACCGGGTTACATTTTATTTCAAAGCTGCGACAACATTCTCGGCCGCGTCCTGCATCGTTTCGGCTGTTATGAAACTGAAATCGGCATCGTTGAGCATTTGCTTTGCCTCGGTAGCATTTGTGCCCTGAAGGCGCACAACGATTGGGACTTTGACATCGACCAGTTTCAACGCCTCGATAACTCCGCCGGCAACCCTGTCGCATCGCACGATTCCGCCGAAGATGTTTATTAATACAGCTTTGACATCCTTGTCCGATGTTAGAATTCGAAAAGCGTTGGCGACAGCCTCGACATTCGCGCCGCCGCCGACATCGAGGAAATTCGCGGGTGATGATCCGGCGAGTTTGATTATGTCCATAGTCGCCATCGCCAGCCCAGCGCCGTTGACCATGCATCCGACCTCGCCATCCAGCTTGATGTAGTTCAATCCGAATTTGCCGGCTTCGACCTCCAGAGGATTTTCCTCATCCAGATCGCGGAGTTCCACGATTTCAGGATGTCGATAAAGCGCGTTGTCATCGAAAGTCATTTTGGCGTCCAGCGCGATGACATCATCATCCTCAGTGATTACAACCGGATTTATCTCAGCAAGTGAGCTGTCATTTTTTTCGAAAGCGGAATAGAGTTTGGCAACGAAACTCGCGAATTTGGATGCCAGTTTGCCTTCGAGTCCGAGGTTATATGCGAGCCTGCGTCCGATGTAGGGCATGAATCCGGTTTTGGGATTAACCCATTCTTTGATTATAGCGTCCGGAGTTTCAGCCGCGACTTTCTCGATTTCAACACCGCCCTCCATGCTTGCCATTATTACAGGGCATTTGCGGGAGCGGTCAATTGTGATGCCGAGATATAATTCTTTCTTGATGTCGATTCCCTGCGCAATCAGAACACGTTTGACAATTTTGCCCTCGGGACCGGTTTGGTGGGTAACCAGATTCATGCCGAGAATTTTTTCAGCGATATCGCGTGTTTCCTCCGGGCTTTTTGCGAGTTTGACACCGCCGCCTTTACCGCGTCCTCCGGCGTGTATCTGGGCTTTGACAACAAACAGGTCGGTTGCGATTTCATCTGTTGCCTGTTTGACCTCGTCGATGTTGAAAATCACTTTGCCTTCCTGGATAGGCACTCCATGTTTTTTAAGGATTTCCTTTGCCTGGTATTCATGGATTTTCATTTATGTTCTGCTCCATTGTTTGATTTCAAGACTGCTGAAATTATCAAGAGACCTATTCTATAAAAAAAAACTCTTGGGGGAAAGCATGAGGTTAAAATCCCATGTTATTTTTTTGTGTTATTAAATGCTTTTTTGACAACATCCCAGGCGAGTTCAGAATTATCGCATCGCAGGTATGACATATCAGCGCAGGCGTTGAATCCCCAGACTGCGAGATTTTCAATGCCCTCCTCAATGGCGATTTCAACCGCGCGGGATAGTTCGTTTTCTCTGCCTTGCGGCACTCGGAAAGCCTGAATCCAGATTTGGGGTTCGATGTTGTTTGAATCCGCAAGTTCCTTTATCTGTTTGCAGTATGAACGGACAAAATCCTCAACATCACATTTCGCGATGAACCAGTACGGATCTGTGGCGATGATGTCAACAGTATCGAGGGATGCGATGTCCGACCACTTGAGCGGGTCATTTGGCGCGAATTCTTTTGGCAGAAGGCAGACTGTGTTGCGCATGCCGGCATCTTTTCCGAGTTTGAGCATACTCGCAAGGAAAGTTTTCAAAGTCCAGGCGTGGAATTGTTCTACCTGGCTGGTTCGAGTGTTTGGGAAATTCGTGTTGAACATTTCAGAAAAAAGTTTTCGGCACTTGTTGCAGGCGCATGTCCAGCTGGAATCAGGATCGCTTTTTTTGGGGATGTAAAGATGCGGCTCATCCCAGAAGATTCCATCCGCGCCTGTTTGAACAGCGGCATCGAGCCATTCGCGCATGAAGGAAAGGAAATTGTCGGAGTTGAGGCAAGCAAGCGGTTTTTGGCTGCTGTCGATGGAAACCTGCATGGCGTCCGGGTTTTCAGCAATCCATGCGCTGAACGCCTCACCGCCGAAAACGCGTCCGACACTCCAGGGGTCGATGTCGACATCAAGGCCGGCATCATGGGACGCTTTGACAATGTCGATGAAACTTTGCGAGTAATAGCGAAAATCGTTTTCACTAAATGTGTGGACAACGCCGGTGAAGGCATCCGATGCGAGTTCTTTCATGTCGTTTGTGACATGTTTCAGGATACGGTTTCCGAAATAGCTTGAGTAGATTTTCATTTTTGTTTCCCAGCATTGCAAACAGAATCAATGTATGGCTGCAATTCATCTAATGGCATTGTCGCTTTTAATGGGCATGGATTCGATGATGCGTATTTATTTGCGTCCTCGCTGAATTTGTAATAGGCGGTCAGGTCGGCGGGATAGTTTTTTTTGTCAACGCCGATTAGATTTACTTTTTTAAAACGTGACAGATATTCCATCCACTTTTCAAGCGGTGTTAGGTCGAATGGGTCGGCGAAGGACGGGTGAAGCGCGAGGAGAATTTGGGTTTCATCCGGTTGGGAGTCGAGAATCCGTTTGGCGAAATTGAATGAATCATCGCAGATAAACGGCAGCCACAACGGTTGCGCTGAGATTTTTCTGTTGAATACAGGCGATGAATTGGTGAATGAATCGATGAGTATTTTGCGCGGTTTGTCGGGGTGCTCATTCGCGGTTAACTTGCCGAACGCGTTGAACATTATTTCGCTGAGCTGTTCGGGGTGATCAAGCATGATTTCAACAGTGCGGAAGTTTTGGCTGTCGGCGAAATTTCTGACATCATCCGCGAACGATGGCAGAAGTCCCCATTCGGATTCGGGATGGTTTTCAGGTTTGTATTTTGAGAGAAGCCAGTCTTCGTGTTTTACACGCGTTTGTGTTTTTTCTGAACTTCGTCTTTCGAGATTAATATATTTCTCGATTCTCTCGCTGCCGCTGTAGTATTCATCGGGAGTTACGCCGCCCAGGCCTCCAAGCTGGAAGTTTACTCTGTCGCTGATTTGATACTGCAGCCAGGGGAATGAGCATCCGACGAGGATGATTGTTCCACCGGGTTTCAGCGATTTTAGCAGGAATTCACGGTACGCCTTATGGAGAGAAAGCAGTTTGACACGGATGAATCCCGTTCGTTTGACAATGAACCTGTCGTGGAGCGGGTCGTAATGGATAATTGCGTGAAGGTCGGGATTAGCTTGCACGAGTTTTCGCGCGGCGGATTCGCATCCGGCGAGATAACTGTCGGAATCATCAATCGGGAATTTTCCCCTGAAGCCTGCAAGGAAATGTTGCGTTAAGAATGGCGCGCCTAGATATGATGCCAGATGCCCGACTCCTCCTGATGGCGCTCCGATAATAACTGAATCATATTGCGTTTCCGGGTATTCGCGGACAACCCATCCGGCTAAATCATCCGAGCGAATATTTTCAGCCTGATTGAAATCAACGCCAAGGCTTCCAGTCATGTGCTCCATCAGAAATTTGCGAGTGCTTTTGGGGAGTTTGTTGCAAAGCGATGCGCCTATTTTCTGAATCGGTGTGGCGCAAAACGGGTCGAAATCACTTTCGTGCAGGAGCGCGCCGACGCCTCGCACGACAACTGTCGAGCTGTCGCCAATGCTGATGTAATGTGGCCGTGTGGATGCGTTCATAGGTTTTTACAAGTTAGTATTTTATCATGGTTTTGTGCTTGTGACGCAAAAAAATATGCGGGTGCCTGGGAGGCAACCCGCAAATATAACCCGATACTGCATTTTTTCTAAATTACGGCAATCACGTTACCGTTACTTGCATCCGTCGCGCATTCACGTAGACACTCCCAACGCCGGAAGAATCCACAGTTGCAACGCCAGATAACCAACCACAACAGCAACTATAATCAGAATGTCTTTCATGTTTCATTCCTCAGTCGTAAATCATCAAACAGTTATTTAGGTTTTTACATAATTGATTATAACATAGAAAACAAGAAAAACCTATACATGCTAAAGGTTTTTCCTGTTTTTTGCGTAACCGTTTTCATAGAAGTAATCAATCGAATTTCTCATGGTTTGCTCCAATGGGCGGGGATTGTATCCGAGTTCACGCGTTGCTTTTGAGTGATCGTAAAACGGGGGGAGTTTAACCGTACGGCATCCGCCAAGTGTAATTAGAGGAGGTTTTTTGGTAAACCAGGTAGCGAGTTTTTCCAGAGTCCATGCGGAGAATAAATCGATGCCGTGGGGGAGAAAGAGTCCGGGAGCGCGAATTCCACTGATGTCTGACAACGATTTATACATATCCTTCAGGTAGATATTCGTTCCGCCAAGAATGTATGATTCCCCGGTTTTGCCTTTTTGTTCTGCGAGAAGGTGGCCGGCAGCGACATCCTCGACATCCACCAGGTCAAATCCGCCGTGGAAATAGACCGGAGTTTTGCCGTTGAGGAAATCGCAAATCATCTGGCCTGTTGGCGTTGGTTTGATATCGCCTTTGCCAAGCGGCGCTGACGGGCAGACTGTTACGATATCAAGCCCTTTTTGCGCGAACTCTTTTGCCACCTGCATCGCGAGATGTTTTGAATTGACATAGGGGTCGTTGATATGCTCAAGATTCCACTCGACAGTTTCATCAGCAGGGACGCCATCATCCCGTACTCCGATAGCGGCGATTGATGATGTGTAAACGACTCTTTCAATGCCTGCATCCATCGCGGCGGTTAGAACATTGCGGGTGCCGTCCACGTTGGTTTGGAAAATCAATTCAGGTTTGAGAGTCCACATAAGGTAGAGCGCGGCGATATGAAAAACCCTGTCGCAGCCGTCCATTGCGCGCCTGAGTGATTCCGGGTCGGTAAGGTCGCCTTTTGCGATTTCGTATTTAATGCCTTCGATGTTTTTTATATATCGCTCGCTTCGCAGCAGTACGCGGATATCCCGCCTTGATTCATGCAAGGCGCGGGCGACAGCTGATCCGATGAATCCGGTTGCGCCTGTTATCAGTGTTTTAGCCATGTTTGATTTTCCCTTATTATCTCCTCAACGTAACAGCAGGTTCAATACAATCTGCTTCCTGAGGAACCTTGTTGCTTTAAAAGCGTTGCGAAACAAGTTATTCAAATGGTAACACTTTTTCGTAGTTTGGTTAAAGTGCCGGTCAGAGACCAGCGCTCCCAGGAAAAGATTTTTCTTGTGTAAGAATCTCAACTACAACCTGCTAACCTGCTAACTTACTAACTTGCTAACTTACTACACTACTGTCCGGTTAAGTTAGATACCAATTACCGAATTGCTGATCAATAGAGAATATACCGGTTTATTGGTGTTTATTTGACATGAATTGTAAGTGAACATTGAATCGTTCTATCCGTAAAAAGGGGACAGTCCACATGAGGCTTCAAATATGATGTTATCAATATACTATGCTGCAAACCCTCATTTATACAGTACTTATTCACTTGGTTGGGACAGTCCCCTTTTTACTACCATTGTGGAGTATTTGCAAAAATTTGCGCTTTCATTCCAATTTAACCGAACAGTAGTGAACTTACTAACTTGCTAACCTACTAACCTGCTAACCTGCTAACTTACTAACCTGTTAATCTCTTCTATCGAAAATTGCGATTGCGTTTGTAACAGGTCTTGGACCGCCGGGGTAATAGGACATTCTTTCATTATTCACAGCCATAGCTGCGCTGCCGCCGCCGTCAAGGTTCATCGCGACCACGGCGCCGTAATCGAGAAGGATTTGTGCGAACTCCTCCAGCGTTGCGCCGATTGATGCGTCGCCGTTAAGTCCCATCGGGTTTCTGCCCTCCAATACGGCGAGAATCAGGAGACCGTTTTTTGTCAGCCCGATTCCGGCTCGTGGAGCTCGTCCCCGCGTAATGTCATTTCTGAAACCGTTGCCGTTGCTGACATTGGCTTTGCCGTTGGAAATCAGCATCGGCCCTGCGCCAAGCGCGGTTTCGATTTCAATTTCAGTGATTCCAAGCCCGAACTCAAGCATGATTGAATCACCTTTTTTCAGCTGCTTGAAATCATCACGGTATTCCGGCGACCAAAGGATATAGCGCCATTTTTTGGTTTTTACTTTTTCGGTTGTAACGTTTTCCACTTCAGAATTCGCGATGACAATTTTCGAACCTTTAAGGCTGGATGATATTCTGCTGGGGTGTCCGGGAGTCAGAAGAACAACCTCTCCAGATTGCGGTTTTGAATCTATGGAGTCAAATCGAAAAGCAAGGCCGTTCGGGCCGTGAAGAACACCACGAAATGGCAGGTTGCCGATATGCAGTTTACTATCAGTTGTCCGGGCGAAAACAGGGCGGTTGAACTTGGGGTAGCTTTCCAGGTATCCGTTTCGGATAATCAATCCCTGATGGTGTCCGTCGTTAGAGAAAAACCCACCGCTTGTACCGCAGACAGCGCCCGCGTTTTCAATCATTGTTTCGACAGGAAGGAAATCACGCCCGAAATCACCCGCGGTTAGAATCGCCGGGTAATATCGTCCACTGAGCAAATCAACGTAAAGAAGATGGAGTTTTTTCGGGCCTGTTTTATCAACAAGAACAATATCGCGATACTCAATTCCGCGCCTGATGAATCGTTTTGTCTCACCCCTGTAAACAAGGGGAATTTTAATTTTTAGTATGTTTTTTTCTTCATCAAAGGAAGGCTCAAATTCAAGCGCGTATTTCGAGGAAACAGTAACGCGCATCATTTCCTCGTCCAGTGTGGCTTTGAAATCCGAAAGCAGGTAGCTGGACGGCAGTTTAATTCGTTCAAAAATCGGCAGGCTATCGGGCTTGAATTCTTTTGGAATTCCGGATTTGAAGGAGATATCCAGTACAAGGCGGTCGGGGAATCTGAATCGAACAACTTGATAACCCCAACCGTCGCGGTAATCGACTTTCAGAACAACGTTCTCATTGTCAATTGAGTAAGATAAGAACGGAATTTGCTTGAATGGAATCGACGTATCGCTGTTATTTTCAGCCGCGATGGATGATCCCGAGCATAATAGGATTAGAATCGGGATTAGTATGAGCGAAATGCGTAACTTCGCGGCGAACACCCATAAAGCCGAGACGGCTGTATGGGCGGCACCCACAGTGGTATTTTCCAATGACATTGGATAAGCGCCACGCTGAAGCATGGTGTTATTTCCACGTGATATTAAAAATAACTTTTTTATCATTTCTCTCCCATTTTTAAATCGCTAGCAGGTTATCTGTTTAAATATACATAACAGATGATGCTATTCATACCTTAAAGGTTGAATTTGAGATAATAACATAAAATAAATCCGTCGTATTTAGTTATCGGTAGTTTTTGCAGAGCTGTTATAATTTGTTGCGGATTTGAGAATTAATTATTGAAGAGGGTTAAGACCCTCTGCTATTCCAAAACCTATATTCCACCTTGTTTGGGAGCAATTATGCCTGTAACACTCAAGTATCATGATGCTTCAATTGAAATTCCGGACCCGCCGGTTGGAGAGATCAACGTTCTTGAGGGTCAGGCAATTGAATCGGTTGATAATCCGATTGCCGCTGTGATGCATGCAATCAATAATCCAATTGAATCTCCGCCGCTTTCCGGGATGATCCCTGATTCGGGTGATATCACAATCATGGTTTGCGACAGGACACGCAAAACGCGCCTGGATATTCTGCTGCCGCCGATTGTTGAATGCCTTAAAGAGAAGAATGTTCAGGATGGTCGAATTAAGATTCTTGTCTGTCTGGGTACGCATAAAAAACATACTCGCGAACAGCTGGAATCGATAATCCCGATGGAGTATCTCGACAGGTTTGAGGTTGTGGAATCGCATCAGGAGAATCAGGATGATTTCATGGATATCGGCACAACGCCATCCGGCACGAATGTCAGATATCACTCCCAGGCGATGAATTCAACCCTTCTTATATCCACAGGAGGGATTACATTTCATTATTTCGCCGGATTTTCCGGAGGCCGTAAGTTGTTCCTTCCGGGTGTTTCGCATGTTTCATCAATCCAGGCAAATCACCGCATGACATATATTGAAAAGGATGGCGAATTTGTTCGCAATCCGGCGTGTAAATCAACCGCGCTGGATGGCAATCCTGTCAGCGATGATATGGATGATGCTTTTCGTTTGATGCCGGTCGCGTCATTTCTCGTGAATGTGATTCTTAATCCTCAAGGTGAAGTTGCAGGTGTTTTTGCCGGGGATGTGATTAAAGCACATCGAGCGGGATGCGCTGAATTTGCCAGGCTTTATTCGCTTCCGATTGAATATCAAGCTGATATTGTAATTGCCAGCCCGGGCGGATATCCGGCTGATATTAACCTTCTTCAATCGCATAAATCGATGGTGAATGCGTCAAGGGCTTTAAAACCGGGAGGTATTCTTCTTCTGGCAGCGGGATGTAGCGAGGGATTTTCACTTAGTGATTATCCCGATTTCATGAGAAGCCATACTCGCGGTGAAATGATAGTCAGATTGATGGATAATTATGAAATCCTCGGCGGCACGACTGACAACCTGATGTCTATTGCGGAAAAATTCAAGGTGTTTATGATATCAGGGCTTGATGGTGAAACGCTCACAACGCTTGGTGTGAAGGCGTTGGATATTGATAGTGTTTCATGGGATGAGGTTTTCGACGGTCTTGATTCAAATTCGAAATGCCATATCATGCCGAATGCGTCTAAGTTTCTGCCGGTAATTGCGGGTGGATAGTCCTTTTGAGGAGTCAATTTTTAGTGATTGCCCTGTATATATGCCTGGCTTGGGGCAACCACGGGAAAAGCGTCTCAGAACATATATAGGTCGTCATTCCGACATTCGCGTAGCGAATGGTCGGAATCCCTTTCTTCCTTTCGCTTGCTGGTAGCTGTGCGTTTCGCCGATTTTTAAAGGGATTCCGACCATCCTCCTCGCTTCGCTCGTCGGATGTCGGAATGACGTTTTTCTTGCTGTTTAGTTGATTCTGAGAATACTTCCGGTGGTTGCCCCTACATGTCGCCTTTTTTGAGCAATCCTGGGATACCTGTTTCGATTTTATTGATTTATTGCGCTAATAGTTAAATTTTGCTAGAATTATGGTTTTGGTGGTACATTAACATCTCCATGTGTTTGTGCATGGGGACAGGATGAAAGTAGCGTTTTTTTTATTGCATGGCAGACCAGGAAACGAATCAGAAAACAGCTGACAAGGAACAAGCACCTTCCACAGGACGCCTGACCAGTTCGATTGGGATGGCGTTACCAGATGGTTCGATGCGTGTTTTTCTGCCCAAGGGCAGCCGTTTGCCATGCGAGGAATCATCGATGCGCCTTCTGGCTCGCTTGAAGGAATACAGCAAGGTTAAGATTCAGGTTTTTGTTGGTGAAAGCAATTATGTCGATGAGAATATTTTTCTTGGTGAAGTAGGGCTGGAGAATATTCGCCTGAACAAGGAAGGGCAGGCTCTTTTGGATATTGTCTTTTCAGTTGACTCAGATAATTTGCTGCATATTTCCATTAAGGATGATCCTGGCAAGAAAGCCTCAAATGCCACTTTTCGAATTCCGTCTGAAACTTCAATTGAACCCGGGATTCCGGGCAAGAAACTCGCGAGAAGGAATCAGAAATTTCCGGAGAAAGATGTGCTTCTTGAAAAAATAACAAAATTGGAAGAAAAGATGCAAGACATGGAAAAGGAATTGGGGATAAAATATAGTGATGATATAAATAAGAAAAAGACAAAAAGCAAGGACGTAAAGACGAAAGACAATGAGGATTAGATCCTCTTAAATGAATTTCCAAACCGGGATAGACTATGTAACTTCATGTTGCAAACTGTTTCGGAATAACCGGGAGTAGAACATGGACGAGGTCAGCGAACTTAAAACAGAATTAAAAGATTTGCGAATGCAGCTGGAGATTGAGAAGCAGAAGAACACGAAGCTTCAAAGAGAGCTGGAAATTGTGCAAAAGAAGGCAGGCCGCCCCGGCATGCCAGCCGCGCACATTCCAAAAGTCGCACCAAGGCAGGCGTCAAGGCCGGGCATGCATATAGACATGGGTGATACTCCTGTCACGCATGATGAATTATCGCGGCTTGAGAAGATCATGGGAGAGGTCCAGAGCAAGCTGGACACCATGGAGCATGAAAAGTGGGAAGTTCAGAAGAAGAATATTGAGCTGAAAGAAAATCTCCAGCGGTTGAAAGTTCAGGGGACGAATTTCAAAAAAGACATAGAAACGGTTGCGGAAAAGGTTGACCGTAAGGAAAATCAGAATTTCAAAGTGCGCCTTGAGCTAACAGACACAAGGAAGGAACTCGCGACTGTCAAAGAAGAGCAGGAAGGTCGGGAAAAGGTTATCACCAAGTTGAACCGGAAGATTGACGAGATTCAGGCGCAGATTGAGAAATACGAAAAAGTTCTTAAGGAAGAAGCTTTTAAGCATGACAAAATTAACGGTGAATATGTAAAGGCGCGTGACCTTCTTGCAAAATATGAAGATCACTGGCTGTCGAAGGTTTATAACCGGTAATGACTGTTATTTATTGAATCAAACGCGCAGAACAAGGAGCGTGAAATAAATTATGGCAATGAGCGAACGCCAGATACAAAAGGAAATCCTCCGGCTTAAAAAGGATATTGATCTTCTCGAAGGGCAGATTCAGAGCGGGATGAAGTCGAAAGCCGACAAGGAACAGGAAAACGCCCGCCTTGATGATGACATCCTGAAACAGGAGGATGAAAATAAGGTCCTTGAGGCTGAACTGGAAAAACAGGAATCCTCGATTTCCGAATTGGATGAGGAATTCAAGGAGAACCAGTTGAAAGCGGGACGAATTCGCAAAGAGATGAATGTCATCAATGAGGATTTGGAGAAGAAAACAAAGGAGGAAAAGATTCTACGCGAAAATGTAGAGCTTCTTCTGAATAGTAATGAAGCGAATAAAAAGAAAATCAAAGAGGAAAAACGCTCTCGCGAAAATGCAGAATATAGTTTGAGAAAGACAAATGCGAAGGTCGCTGAGATTCAATCTCACTGGGCAAGCAAGGCGGTGACCGGTAAAATCGCGCGTGATGCCAGGAAAGAGGGAAGAAAGGCGGATGAGATAAAACGAGACCAGAAGGATATAGAGGCTTATGAAGCGGCAGTAGAGGAAAGCCAGCGCGCCAAGGTTGCAAAACTTGATGGCGGGAAGACAGCCGATGAGCCAGTCGGACTGGTTGAGGATACACCTGAAACTTTGGTTGAAGAAGTTGTCGAGGAAAAGAAAGAAGAAAAAGGTCTTGACCTCGATTACTAACGCGACTTGAATTGAACCATGAAAATGCACCCCGCCTTGTTCGGGGGCCCCCGCTTAAAGCGGGGTTTTGTTTTAATTGGGTTGACTGATTTAATCACAAACAGCCAGGGAGTAAATGATGCCAATCAAGGATTTGTCGATAATAATCATTGCGATATTGCTGGGAAGCATCGGCCAACTTATGATTAAAGCCGGGCTTAACTCATTCACATCGAAATTTGGCTCAATCAGCCTTTCCACAGTCTGGGGAAAGCTGCCTACAATTGTCACCACGCCTCAGATATTAATCGCGACAATTTGTTTCGCGGTAAGCGCGACTTTCTGGTGTGTTGTGATGTCCAAACGGGATTTGAGCCAGGTTTATCCTTTTATTGCGCTGGCGCATGTTTTTGTCGTGTTGATGGCATATTTCGTTTTGAAGGAACAAATAGGCGTATTGCGAATCGCGGGGATAGCAATAATTATCGCTGGGGTGATTGTCCTTGCGCAGGATAAGGTTACGAGTTTGGGGTAGTTGTGTGCAATCTACCAGATTCATAATTTCTGTCTGCTGTAAAAATCGGGGAAGGAATCCATTAGGAGTTTTTCGATTTTATTTGCCAAAATATCGTTGTTGAAAGGCTTGACTATAAAATCGCACGCGCCGGCGAGTCTTGCTTCTTTGATTGTCATTGGGTCGCCCATCGCGCTTATCATGATGATTATGGCATCGGGATGTTTTCCGATTATTTCCCTGACAGCTTCGATCCCACCCATAAAAGGCATGTTGATATCCATTGTAACAAGGTCAGGTTTATGCCGTTCGAAGAGATCAACTCCCTCCACCCCGTTTTCAGCCTCCGCGACAACTGTAAATCCACTCTGATTAAAAAAGGAGATTAGTTTTTCACGTTGGAACCAGGTGTCATCGACTATCAATACTCGAGGTATCAGCCCGTCTTTACTCACTGGCGCATTTTCTCCACACGTTCCTGCGGTGAAATGATTGCGGTTACACGGATTCCGAAATTCTCGTCAATCACGACAACCTCGCCGCGAGCGAACAGTTTGCCATTTATCAGCAAGTCGACAGGTTCACCGGCAAGCTGGTTGAGTTCGATAAGGCTACCGGGGGAGAGTTCCAGGATGTCCTTGATGGTCAATTCCTTTCTGCCAAGTTCAACTGAGACCAGCAAAGGAACATCCATGATAAGGTTCATCGAACGGTTATCCGCATCATCATCCGCGGACGCCTGTTTATTATCTGTGAGTTGAGAAAACTGAGCCTGCCGAATATGTGCTGACGGTTCCGCTGGTGGTTCCACTGGTGGTTCCGCTGGTGGTTCCGCTGGTGGTTCCGCTGGTGGTTCC
>CBDURE010000097.1:0-13984 GCA_965369605.1 uncultured bacterium | reverse complement strand
GTAGCGCATGTCTTGACACACAGTGTAGCGTATGTTATGACACATTACAGCTTGCCGCGCCCTGAAGTTACCACTTCTAATGGGGCACATCGGGGCGCAGCAAGCAGCGCCCCTACGGAATACACATCATTTTTCAAATAGAGCTTTTTCAACAAGCCCGAATGTCGGAATGACGAACCATAAACTTGCTGGATATTTATACATTTCGCTTTTCGGATTAAAAACAATACTGGATTTTTAAGCCTCTATATGATTTAATTCACGCTTGCAGACACAGTGCTGTTAATGCGTTGTGTGTCTGTTTAGCTTTGCGTATATTTTATTCATACTTTTCATGAATGAGGATGGTTTTATCATAATGAAAAATCTCTTCCCACTTGCGCTTGCTGCATTGTTCTTACTCATGCCGATTACCATCGGGTGTCAGGGTTCACCGACGGAAGACCCGATTCTTCCCGGTGGCGACCTTATGGGTATCAACCTGGAACCACACGATGTTCTTCTTGAAGCCGGACATATAACCAAATTCCTTGCGACAGGAATTTTCCCCGGTGGCGTTGAATTTGATCTGACTCCATTTGTCGAATGGATTTCATCTGACCCATCTGTCGCGTTCTTCCTTAGTGATGGAACACTGGTGGCAAATGCGCCGGGTGATGTGATAATTAACGCGAAATTTGAAGGTATGAACAGTCAGACTGTAGCAGTAACTGTTCCAGGCGCTCCTACGGGTGGCGAACAAACTGAAATTCCTGTTCTTCGTGGAATTACTGTAACACCAAAGTTTGCCGCAATCGATGAGGAGGAATTCATCCAATTTACATGCATGGGTAATTTCTCTGATGGCTCTGAAGTTGATTACACAACTGCAGTCGAGTGGAGAATATCGGATCCTTCACTGGGAACAATTACACCAAACGGAATGTTCTTCAGCATTGTTGGTGAGGGAATACTGACTATTTCCGCCAAATATGGTGTGTTTGAAAGCAACTATGTTGTGCTGGCTATTAATGCGACTGTCTGAGCGTTTGCTCAACAGGAGTTTATTTGCGCTTAAGCTAAATAGTTTTTAGCTATGGGTGAATACAGGTTTAATCGAGTGTATTTGAGTGGAACTATTTGTGTTGCCCGGATTTTTCCATTACATGAAATGTTAAATTCATTGAAAAAATATTTATCAAGCTCTTGACTACAATGTCTGGATGTTCTAGACTTGTATTGAGTCCGGTGGTCTCCTCCTCCCACCGGACTCCCTTTAATTTTTCGAATTGCTTCGCGCAACATTCAATCTTATATCTTCTGATTATGTTTTTGCAGCTGTTCAATTTCCGGTGATGATTATTTATAATTAAAGGTATTATTGGAAATAGGCTGATTCAATGTTCAAAATCCATACTTATTTAACTTTATGATAAATGAATTAATATCAACGAGTATTCAGAATCCCCTGCAGGATTTCGGTACTAGATTTTGCTAAAACCATCTGCTGACGGTGACCTTGATGATAACGCAATTCCTTGATGCTAAAGCGATAATCAGTAGTCGTAAACGATACTTGAAAAGGGAACTCGATACGATTCAAAAAGAGCATCAGATAATTCCAAAGATTGGAATCCTGCTTGTTACCGGTGATCAGGTTATCATGGCTCAGACGGAAAAAGTGGTTCAACTAGCAGAGGCCATTGGATTCGAGGTTTTCACTGATCAGGTTGCTGAAAGGAATGTCGAACGTCGATTCCCGGACAAACTGAAAAGCATGGCTGGGGATGACAGTTTTACCGGAGTTCTGGTGGCTACACCAAGGTTTGATTATCCTCCGTATGAGATGATTATGGAAATTCTTCCTCATGAGAAGGATTTAAGCGGATGCCATCACTATGCATTTGCAAAATACATGTACGGCAAACCCACACTTGTTCCGCCGAAAGTACGCGCGGTTTATGACACTTTGGAGGAATATGTTGAGGGCTACAAGGAAAAGGGGATAATAATCATTTCCACTAAAAATGACGGCACGCGGGGATTTTTCGGCAAATACCTTGCCGGTTATCTGTATGACCAGGGAGCGCGTGTCTCGATTCGAAATGTTTTTAGTTCCTCCGGCAAACAGGAACAAAGCGTCGAGAAATATAATCCGCGCGGCGAGATTGTGATTACGGCGTTAAATACATCGAGTGCGATAAGCGGCAAAAATCTGAAAAAAGGCAGTTGTGTCATAGATACAGGATACAATTTCCAACGCAACAAGCTATGCGGTGATGTCAACATCGACAGCGCGACCAATGTCTGCAGCGCGATTACCCCTGTCCCCGGCGGTATTGATGCTCTGATACCGGTTGAGGTTATGGTCAACGCTATGGATGTTGTCAAGGCGAAAGTTGGCGCGCCTCGAGTATCAACCAAAGGCAGGGGAATCCGTCGAAGAGGCATCCGAGGGTAGTATTACTCTTATATTATTGCGTATTACAAAAATATCTTTTCCCGGGAAAAACATTTTTCTCATACTTATAGAGACAGTTTTTCAGGAAAGAATAAATAACACCACGCTTTAGCGTGGTGCTTTTACTAATGTTTATTCTGATTTCTCACGCGAAATAATATTTAAAACAGCTGACGCGGCGGTTGCGCGAATTTGGAATACATCATCCTGAAGAAAAGGCGCGAGTATATTGATTGTACTTATGTCGCCGATTTTCCCCAATGCTGATATCGCCGCTTCGACCACTCTTGGATGTTCATCTTTTAATCCGGTTTTTTCCAGAGAGCGTCGAGCTTCAGGAACATCAGGCAAATTGGCAAGCGATTTAATCACCTGTTCCCTGACAGCAGGCATTTCAGACTCCAATCCGCTTAACAAAAATTTAAGAGCTTCCGGGTTGTTTGAGTAATCCAGTGATACAACCAGGCGCGCGGACGCGTATCGTTCGAGCGGTGACGCGGATGACATCAGCTTTTTCAACGAGTCGATCATTTTCAAGTCACGTTTTTTCTCAATCATTTCAAGCAGGTTGAACATGGAGAATGCATCTGTGTATGCGATTTTTTCTTTTAGTAATTCACGGGCTTCGTCATCATCCCATTCATAAAGAACGCGGAGAGCCTCGCTGCTGACAAGTGTTTTATCATTACCGGCAAACTCCAACAGGTTTTCCCTGTATTCCTTCAGGTCGAATTCATCAATTATCATAACCGCGCCGGCACGGGAAATAATCTTGTCACTTTCGAGAAGCTCAGCGATATCATCAAGAACCGATTCATCACCAAGTCGCGCGAGAGCTATTCTGGCTTTTACTTGAACGATAATGTCTTCGTCATCAAGAAAACTACGAAGCTTTTCCTCAGCGTCGCTGCCTTTGTATTTGCCATACATTTCAACCGCTTCAGCGCGATCTAAAGGCGTCAGGCTTCGCATGCCCTTCTCGATGTTCTCATCGATATCATCAGCCCCAAGTTCGATGAGAATATCAATTAGCTCACTGTCGAAACCGGTTCCAAGCTCATCCCGGATTAATTCTTTTGAGGATGGGTCGCGGAAGAAAATGAGCCTTGTCTTCGCTGTTTCAACGATTTTGGATTGCCTGTCATTCATGGCAATCTCAAGCAATGGCAGAGCTTCATCAACCTCCATTGAGGCGGTTAGCGTGACAACTGTTTTACGAGTGGATTCAGTGCCTGTTTTAATGCCATCGGATAATATTTCGCGCGCTGTTTGCGCTGCCAATTCGGGGTCAACGCTGGCAGATTGCTCGCATCCACTGATTAACAGTGATACTAAAAAGAGCATCATTGCCGGAATAATTGCGTTCTGAAATCTGTTTATTTTGATATTCATATCTCCACCTGATCTTAGTGATTTCAGGAATTTTAAATCAACCTTACGGTTAAAGCAACCGGATGAAACAGGGAATAAGATTGATTAATTAAAGTCTCGCGATTGCATGTTTGTTTGGGCGATTTTTGGAAGGTGCCTCAGAACCCCATATTTTCTGTCATTCTGAACGAAGTGAAGAATCTCTTCTCGATAGTATAGATTAATTTCGTCAGGTTTAATCATCAACGGCACAACTTATAGATTCTTCGCTGCGCTCAGAATGACACAAAATCACGCTTGTAATGGAGTTCTTAGGCAGCGTCCAGGCAGCGCCCCTACTTGAGAACTTAAGAGAATTTCCCCCACGTTTGAATTTAACTCAATTAAGCTTTATCATTCTATATTATGACTAAGGACGAGCGCACATTAAACAGTTACGCGCTCCGTAATGCCCTGCTCCTCGTAGCGTATGGCGTTTACGGTATCCTGATGCTTCCCAGAATCTTTACTCTTTTTAAAGACCCATTTGACGGCGGACTGGGATGGGTTGTACGGTTCGTGGTGCTGGTTTTATATATCTGCTATATATTCTTTGGCATGACTGCCATGATGACTAAATCCAAAATCAAATCGAATCATCATCTTATAAACGTGCTCTTCTTTGTCATTTTCCTTGATTGTACTTTCCTTGGATTTTACCTGACATCTACAAACGGATTTGAATCGCTCGCGCTTATCGCTCTCTCTCTGTCATCAATACTTATCGTTGGCGTAATTATCTATTATTTCACGATCTTCCAGATTAAGGGCCATGAAATAAACGCGCTTAGAACTATGTCCGCGACGCTTTTGTTTTTCTCCGGCGGCGGCGAGATATTCTTTCATCACATGCCGTATGTCAACACTATCATGGGATGGTTCATGATATGGATGTCGCTGAACGGTCCCGGACGCCCGTTGTGGAAATCATTCGCATTAAGCCTTGTTGGCAGCTTCATGTTCTTTTTACCTCGATATGGCATATACGATGCGACACTGCTGGATTATCTCAGGAATGTCCTGATTGAAAACCAGATACCTCCACTGTATTCAATATATCTAACTTTCGGATTGGTATTCCTTCTTGTTGTTTTCATGCTTAAAATCAAGTTACGCTCAATAAATGTCGATTCCAAAAGTAGCAACGATGTAGTTAATACGGACATTTAAAAGAAAAAATGAGCCTTTTTGAATCGCACATAGATGTCAGGGAATACATCCTGCCCGGATATATTAGTTTGATGGACAGCTATTTTGACCTGAAAAGAAAACAGGAGCTGAATCCATCAAAAGGGCTTGTTTTCACGCAGGTGCTGGAGGATGAATGGGAGGATAAGCTGATAGTTGCACTTGTGGATGGCCTTCACAAGAATCGTTCGGCATATATCATTCTCGATTTTAACGACTACATTGTCGAGCGCGAGGATCATCAGGAGGATTTCAACAAGTTTTTCCAGAATATCTGGGAACTGGGTGAGCCGGACTTTGAGTTTGAAAAGAAGGAATATCTTGAGCGAATCGACCGAATCATGCGCCGTCACGCGGAGGCTGATCCTGAGCGATGCACACAGCTTATTGTGAAAAACCTTCCCCCGATTGCCGACATGGATATGGAAACGCTTGAGAAATTCAAGGAACTGCTGTTCAGGCGAATGGAGAACAATCTGCCTTTATTCCTGATGTTTCGCGAGGATTACTCGCAGTTGCTCCGTGACTCGGCACGGCTTCCCGATATTATCTGGGCGCTGGATGAGTGCACATATCCGGCGGAAAGATATTTATTCCACCCTTACGGATTGCGGTATATCGCATTGATGAATCGCAGGCAGATTCATCCATATTTCTAAAACATAATTTCTAACCAGTGTCTGGTTAAGTTAGAAACGAATTAGCGAATTGCTAATTAACAAAGGAAATATCAGGCTATTTGCGTTTATTCGAGAAAGACAGACCTCACCCCCGACCCCTCGCCACTAGTGGCTCTCCTGCATCAGGAGAGGGGAGAAAGGATGATGTTTTCGGCTCCCCCTCTCTACATGGTGGAGAGGGGGGTTGGGGGTGAGGTTCTTTAATTCACAATGACTCCCGGCAGATACATAGCGCATCTTCCCTTGAAATATTTCAGCGACATTTCGCTGGAACTGTTTCCGGGTAAACTCCTAAGAGGCCGTATAATTTCAGTGGAGGGCGGATACGCTCGGATTGAACTGGGTGGAGCTCAACTTGAGGCACAAACATCACGCATGTTTAACAAGGGCGATTCAGTAACGCTGCGAGTTACTGATGTTACGAAAGACGGCTTATCGCTTGAAATAGTAGATTCCAAAACCACAACAGGTTCTTCGATAAAACCATCACAGGTTAACACTAATATTCAATCCCCAATCGCGCAACTCGCAAGCGTGAGAGAGCAGATCAACAAACTGATGGGGATGGTATCATCGCCACAAAAAACAACAGCGGAAACTTCGCTCGCGGATACATTAAAAAACCTGTTGGATATTAAAAGCAAGCATGATTTTCTCTTTCTCGCCCTCCCCATTCATCTTGATGACGGCAAACATCGACAGCTTGAGATGTTAATGCGCAAGATAGGGGATGAGAAGAACGAAGATGAAAAAATCACATCTGAAATTCTCTTTTCAGTGTCAACATCAAGGCTTGGCGATATATCAGGCAGGATTCTAAGCGTCGGCAAACAGTTAAGAGTCGATCTAACCGCTGAAAGCGAATCCACGGTTAACGAGTTAAAAAGCATATCAGAACCTATGAGCGATGCGTTGTCGCGAATGGGCTTTTACGTCAGCGTGATGAAAATAACCAAGGGCAGGACGCTTGGCCCGATTGAGCGGTATGTGTCGGGGTGATGGTTTTTTAAATGATGCAACGGCAAGTGTGGTCTTGCTTTGCGTTGCTGAATATGATTGACTAAAAAGACTTCGGCCGGGGAAGTGTTCCCAGGCGACATGCTTATGTTTCAATTATTTGAGCCATAGTATCCTCTATCTCGTCAAGTATATACACTATGTCTTGCGAATAAGTTTCCGAACCCAGTTCATTGAAAAATTTTATAAGCAAACTCTCTAATTTTGGCGAACCAGTTGCTAACGCACCACAAATCATATGAAAGCTTATAAAGTATTTCTTTTTTAGAAACTTAAACTGCTTTATTGAATCATAAGAACTCACAGATAGCTTTTCTAATTCTTTTCTAAACTCATTAGAAATATTTAAAAATTTGTTTCTTCGACTTTCAAAGTATTGAAGCCAATCAATGGCATCTTCAATATAAATACTAATGAAAGGAATATCTTTCATCGTTGATTTACATTCAACTAATAGAGGTAATTTGCTTTTCGTTAAATGATTCATTTTTACAAAACAATCAATACATTCATAACGAATTTCAGGTTCTTCATATGTATTAAGTATTATTTTTTCCAATTCTTTAATCGTATAATTACGAATGCCTTCAGCTTGTGGATTTATTTTACCTATAGCCTTAATACATTCCATGCAGAATTCATTGCGCCCTTCAAAAGCAATTTCAATTAAAATCTTTAATCCTTCACCATCAAAATTGTCAATATTTATTTGAATACCTAAAATATTTATTAAATCCACATCACTCAAATTTTTCAGTGCTTCTTTAAGTTGGAGTAGATCCTTTTCGTTAATGTTTTTTGAATATCGTGAAATTCCACCCAAACCATTTAGGTATAAATCATGATCACGAAGAATAGGGAGAATTGATAATATTGCTTTTTCCGATAATTTACCAATATTCCCCAAAGTTATTACGCAGTTTTTACGAATATATTTATCTTCAGAGTTATCAAGAATCCGATTTAAAATAAGTTGCATTGCTGGCGCGGCATGTTTTCCTTTTTTTATGAGCGCTTCGGAACATGCGAACCTAATATCATACTCTTCTTCTTTTTTGCCCAGGCAATTTGCAAGTACTAAAGAACCACCTTCAACCTCAATTAATCCTAAGGCAATTATTGCAAATTCACGCCTTTTACGCTTAGTCGGTTTCCAAATTGAAGAAATTATCGTATCTGGATTAAATCCGACTAGCTCGTGTTCAAAATATCTTATTGCGGTTTCAGTTTTTAAAACTGATATATTACATTCTACAAACGAATGAAGCGCTTGTTTATCTATCTTAAGCAGTGCCGCATTAGCAGTTTTAAGTATCCTTTCACGAAAAGCATATTCAAGTTCTTCCATTTCAATTCCTCAATTAGATATTCAGCTATTTGCCATAAGTTTTTTCATTCATTTTCAACAATGAATTTAGCCCGATTATATAATTCATCAAACGTAATTATATCAATTCCATGAATTGATCGTCTAAATCTTTGAAATGTATCACGCTTATTCCTATCATTAAGTTCAAGCAACCTGCCAATTACAATGATACCTTTTGGTTTCACAGTAAATATTGAATTTCGCTCTAAAGCATCTCTGTTATCAACTTGCGATGACCCTTCTAACTCCCAAGTTTGAATATTCGCTTGTAATTGAACTAGGGCATCAGATAACTCTCTTGAAAGGCCCCATGCACCTCTTCGTATCTCTTTCTTACCTCTAAGCAAATCAGTGGCAGGTGTCTTTATCTCTACTAAAACAGTGAAGTTTAAGTCCCCGCAAGATGACATTAGATTATCTCCACGTTCTCCCCCCGTTCCATCCAACCTTGTTCCCCCCAAGTAAGGTTGCGGTTGAACTTCTCTGTGGATTTCATAGTTTAAACCATAACCAAAGATCCATTTATTACCTTCAAAAAAGTTTTTCCACCATGATTCTAAATCAGAGTGCTTATTCAGTGCATTTTTAAATACGTTTAGTTTATCCCTCCTTTTTAGCAACATATTTACATCGCTTTCCGTCAAAACCACATCAGATTTACCTAGTAGTAGTTTGATGATTCTTTTTATACTTTCATTTCCTCTACCTCGCAGTTCGTTAACGATTTCTGCATCATCTTGCGCTGTCAGTGAAAAACTTTCTTTAGGTACTTCAATTTCCTGTATACTTTGAAGATAAGAAACTAATTTCCAGAAGTTTTCATGACATTGACTTAGGTTAACATTTGCCTTGATGATTGATTTTCCTTCTTCTTTGTATTTTTGGATATTCCACGTTTTATCACGAATTGATAAAGCCAATCTTGGGGTAAATTTATCATTGCTCTTTATAAGTTTAATACTGCAAACGTGGGCAACTTTTTCCCTTATGTCAAGAAAAAAATGCTTAACAAAACAACTTTTACTTTTATTATAAAAATAATAAAAATTATCATCGGAAGTTGGTCTTATTTCCAAATCGGTAAAATAATCCTCACCAACGATGAAACTATATTCTTTATCAAAAGCCGACATCAGTTAATCCACATTTATCTTGATAATAATCCCATCTGCAATGATATATTGAAATATATTCTGTGTCAATGGATTCCCGCTTTCGCGGGAATGACGGAAAGTGGTTTGTCCCATATGGTAATTAAATATCAGGTAACAGCTGATATGGCGAGGCAGGTGCAGGATGCGAGTACCACGCCGAGGACGATGCCTATTACAATCGAAATGACAAGCATCATGATGTAAATCATGAACGCCCTTCCCCATTCGATATTTGAATCAGAAAAGAAAAATGGATTCCCGCGTTCGCGGGAATGACGGGGGGGGGTAGCTTTTGCGGGAATGACTGGAAAGGCGCCAATCTGATTTAAAACGTTGGGTGCCGCCCATAAAGCCGTCCCGGCTTTATGGGTGATATATTGCGAGTTACGCATTTTCACCCACAAATCACAAAAAGACGTGATGTGTGGGCGGCACCCGGTGGACACCCATTGCGAATAAAAAAAGAAAAATGGATTCCCGCTTTCGCGGGAATGACGGGGGGGGTAGCTTTTGCGGGAATGACGGGGGGGTAGCTGTTACGGGAATGACGGGGAGTAGCGTTCGCGGGAATGACGGGGAGCAGCGTTCGCGGGAATGACGGGGTGTTCGACCTGATTATGCATGGTGTTAATTCAGCGCGATGTTATTTGGCTGTACGGCGTTTCGTCAATGCTCGAAGGAATGCTTTGTGGTGGGCCAGAATGGGAGCGACTCGCTTTTTCCTGTTACGAGAAAACCAGCCGGTTACTGCCAGATAAACAATTTTCAACGCGCTGGCAACGACATTAGCGGTAAGATAAAGGCTGCATAATCCCGGTGGATAGTGGAGTTTGAAAAATCGTTTCGCGCTTGAGACAAATATCTCCATTTTTCTGTATGGTATTTCACTAAACGAACGACCCTCGAAATGATACACAGCGGCGCCGGGAATGAACATCACCCTGTAACCCTTTGATTTCAAGCGGATGCACCAGTCTGTTTCCTCAAAGTAAGCGAAGTAGTTTTCATCCAGCTGCCCGATTGCGTTCCAGATATCGCGTTTAGTCATCAGGCATGCGCCTGAAACGTAATCGACATCAAACGGAGCTGTAATGCTGTCATCCGGGGCGATTCCAAGCCCCCCCGATTTCGGACTCTGAAATCGTCGCGGCAGGAAAGCATCCGCGAGTATTCCTCTCGCTGTGGGAAACCATCCGAACGATACCGTATTATCGCTATTCGCGTCGATTAGCCTTGCCCCAATCGCGCCGTAATCATCGTTTTGCTTTATCTGTTCAATTAGAATATCAAGGGCGCCATCGGTAACTTTCGTATCGGGATTTAAAAGGAGAATCAGCTCACTTTCAGTTTCAGCAATCGCCTTGTTGTTGCCGGCGGCGAATCCGAGGTTATCCCGCGATTCAATAAAGCGGAAATTATCATCGCCCGATACGGCATCAACAGCCTGTTTCAAACTGTCATCGCTTGAATCGTTATCGATAACAACAGCGTTCCAGCTGACTGACGGCGGAAACTTCCTCAACGAGCAAAGCGTCTGCGCGAGGAAATTCCCGGAGTTGTAGTTAACTATGATTATTGACAGTTCAGGCATCAGCATTCTCCGCTGATTTTCGTTCCGCGAAAATTAAAATCGCGAAAATGAAACTGACAAAGATAATTCCCTGTACAGCCGCGATAACATTATTCGTTATCGCAATTGGCAGTATTCCGATCATCGAGGCGGATGTCCCCGCGAGCATGGCTTGCAGAAGCGTCGGCGATCCGCGTATTTGTGTTTTTAGCGAGATGAAATATCGCGCGAATAAAACAAAAAGGAAAATCAGCCCTATGATTCCGAATTTCAATACAAACCACAGGTAACCGTTATGAACGTACGGCTCCTCCGATGCTGAAACGTAAGTGAACATGCGCTTTTTAGTCTGCTTGCCGGGACCGAATCCAATAATCGGCGATTCGGAAATATTCTCCAGCACCATGTCGGTTTCCAGTATCCTGTATTTCAATGACCCCTGCGACATCGCTCCGGCGCCGGACTTGCCGCCCTCCGTTGTTCGCGATCCGATTAACTTGAATCCAATCATAGCCAGATTCGGGCTTATCGCAAACAGCAGAATGCAGAATACCGAAACATAAACCAACTGCCGTTTGATTTGCGCCAGATACAAAACACGATTCTCTTTTGGCAGAAGGAAATAAAGGGCGATAATAGCAAAGACAACCTGCAGCATTGCTCCGCGAGACAGGCAGAGAACAGTGCGCACGATGAACAGAAAAATAATTAGCGGATAATGCTTTTCCAGTTTGGAGCGTTTTTCAGGAAAATTGACCGAAAGAATCGCCAGCATCAACGGGATGAAAGGCGCGTATATATCGCTTGACCCCTGGACAAATCGAAGCAGTGACATGAAAAACATTATCTGCGTGTACAATTGCTGCTGAAAGAAAAGCCCGATTAGAAATACCCATTGAAGAAGGCTGAAAATAATCAGGAAATTAAACAGAGTGCGAAAATCCTGTGCTGATTTAAACGACCTTGCGGCGAAAATTCCGAACGTGTATAGCATTATCACGTGCAGGTCATTAAGGATAGTCAGTGGAAAATGCTCATTCGCGATTGCCAGCGCTGTCCATGAGATACAGAACAGAAGAAACGCGATTAACATTCCCTCGAATTTGGTGATGACGTATCGTTTTGTGCTGATCCATTCACGCGCGATGAATCCCAGCAGATATGACGTGAACAGCACAACCAGCGGTACAACCAGCAGTCCGCGGTCATCAATTACAAAGGAAATCGTGTAATCTAGGCCAATCATCGATGGCGCAATCGCCATCAGGTTAATGTAAATCACAAGAACATAGGCTGTTTCAACGCCGTAAATAACATACAGGCCGTATTTGGGAGAGAAAAACGCGATCACCACAAGCGCGAGGAAAGCAATCGCGAAAGCAAGTTTGACCGGCCCAAGAAACATCATTCCGCCGGCGAGAATCAGCACGCCAACAGCAAGAAGAATCCAATCTGTGATTAACAGTTTTCGGTGAATTGGCAGTGCAGGGTCTGGAGGATTTATTTCAGTACCGCTATCCCTCATCATCTTTGTAAGCCAGACTGCCTTTTTCCATAAAGAAGGATTGCATTAGCAGGAAAGCGAAAGCAAGAATCGCGAATCCGATTGAATAAGGCATCTTTCGAGGCCGGGCAGGGCGATTTTCCCTGACCGCCGGGTCTAGAATCTGGAATGTTGTTTCAGGGCGGTCCTCCGCGAGAAGCGCCTGTTCATGTTCCTGCATCAGAAGCGTGTAAACTTCTTCATAGACTTTCTGGTCACGCAGCAGGCTCAGCAGTTTCGCTTCATTTTCAGGATAGGATGCCATCTTCTTCTCGATATCCCGAACAATGCTCGTGATAACATCCCGTTTCGCTTCAAAAGCCAGCCTTTCAATATCAAGAGACAATACCGCGCTTTGAGTGTAGTTTTTTAATTCCATAAAGAGCATCCGTTTGGCATCGTAAATTCGTTTTGTCAGCGCGATTAAAACCGGATGATCATCCGTAAACAGAAGCCTTTTGTATTCGAGTTCAAGGCTGAGTTCACCAACATCTTTTCGCAAACGCACGATGCTGTCATCCTGCAACGCCTCAACCGCGGGGACTCTGTCCAGAATCACACCGTTGTCGTATAACGTAATAATCGGATCCTCCGCAATCTGCGAAAGGTCGAAAATATCTCTGCGAGGCACATTTTCAACAATGTATCGCGCCAGACCATCCTTTTCATCGTTGAGCAGTTTATGTTTTGTCGCGGCTTCGATGAACTCCATTTCAGCCTGTGATAAATCAAGCTGAAGCTGCGAGTATGTTCTAATCATCTCGACTGCCTGATCATCGACCGCGAGGATTTTACTCTCTTTCTTGAAATCACGCACTTCCTCATCAGCCTTGTTCATCTTAACTTCGATAAACTCAATCCTTGAATTCAGGAAAGTGCTGATGAAATGAGCGTTTTCCTGGTTTAATTCCTCCAGGGCGGTTTGCATTTCAGCGACAAGGTTATTCGCAAGCTGCGCGGCGATATCCGGATCTCCCCAGTAAACACTGACAAGGAGAAAACCGTCCGAGCTGTCATCGATTTTAATTAATTTGTTGAATTTCTTCACGAGACGGCCATCATCCAGAGTGTCGCCCTTGTCCAGTTTCTCGCGAACTCCCGGTACGCTGTCGATTACCCTTAGGAGAACTCTACGGCTTTTCATAACCGGAATATTATTGTACGCGCTGGCTGAGCCTCCGAGAATGCCTCCAAGGCCGCCGAGTGGGATGTCCAGACTTCCCAGCGTTCGCTTTATCGCCAGTGATGATTTCTGGAGAGGGTAGATTATTCCTACCGAACTGCGCCATTTCTTCTGCATTGGGGGGATTCCAAGTGTGCACCAAATGAACATCAGAAAAAAGGCGATTAAAGTTCCAACGATTATCCGAACTTTGTGCTTTGCGAAAACACTGAAGTAACTCATATATTGAACGTCATTTTCCATTATTCAGGGCGACGAAAATAGTCGGTATAATGATTAAACATATTTAACATTAATTAAAACAGTGAATTATAACAGAGGGGGTTAAATGTCGCAATCCTTTGATTACGCTTAGGACAACAAAGCCCCCGGGACGGGGGCGACACAGCCGATGGGACGGGGCTGTTGAAAAAGGCGGCGCAAACAAGAA
>CBDURE010000096.1:0-14043 GCA_965369605.1 uncultured bacterium | reverse complement strand
GTATAAAAATTCCCTTAATACTAATGCACTTATGATATTCTGCTCAGGATGTTTTATCATATGTTTCATCATGTGGTGTTTTCCTGGAATATATAAAACTCCATCTAAAATCGCTATTTTTACAGCATTGACATCTTTTGTAGTGATTGTCGCGATTGCATCTTTAAACTGCGTAGCTTGATGTCCACCAAAGTCAGTTAAGAACTTGGCTTCACCAATTACATATTTGCCATTTATCCTCGCAACGAAATCTAATCCTTTGTCATGTGTGTAGTTCAATTCCGCTTTTGCATATTCTTGCATTTTTTTATCACTAGATAGCAAAATAGCATCCGAATTGCAAGAATGGAATTCTGGTAGTTTAAGTATATCTAAACCAGTTGTTCCTTTTTTAAGCCATCTCTTGAAAAGAGGACCAATTTGTCGATTTGTTTCTTTTGGTTCAGAACACTTTTCGTGTATTTTTCCTATGCCCATTTCAAACAATCTGCCACATAGTCGATTTACATTCTTCGGGTTTCTTTCAATTGCGGTCGGATCTTTCCTAAAATATGCGACATAGGAATCTTTAATAGGGAATAAGTCAAGTTGCAATAAATATTTCAGTAGAGCTAATTTATCTCTTTGACCAAAAGCAATTTCAACTTTTTCCCAACTTTCACTATCGAGATCTCTTATTCCTTCAGGTATTGTTGGATAAACTTTAAAGAGCTCATCCAAATAATTATGTTGATTTGCATAATCAATACTTAACTGAGTCCAGTAATTCATATTTGAAAGAGTTGTCATTTTTTGACCCTTGCCCAAACTGAATGGCTGTTTAGTATTTTACTTCTATCTTGATATATGTCAAGATAAAAAAGATAAGTTTTTTACTGCTTTCTCAAATTCATGCCACACCAGCGCTCCCCCGCGCACAGCCCCCCTCGATTAAATTCACCCCCCGCCCCCACACCCGCTTCAAAAATCGATGGATATGTGTTAAAATAATACCTCTTTTGACGTTGCCCGTTATTTAACCAATATTGTTTCAGGGAGCCTTGGCTATGAATCGATACCTGTCACATCTAATCGCAGTTGTAGTTATTTTTATAATGGTTGCTGGATGCTCATCTCAGAAGAGCAATCCGGTTAGTTCTGAAAAGCAGGAATCTGATTTCAGCCTGCCAGTCATGGATACCGCGAGTGGTGAGCTGAACCATCAGCTGCTCGGTATGTGGGATATCAATTTCGATTTGGAGAATATGACAGCTGAGGTTGTTCCAAATCGTGAAATGAACACTCATTACAATGTGACTCTTCTACTCCCCGGACCTCAAATCGACATTATCTCGTTCGATGGCCTGACGGGTATGGTCGATGTGGACATTACAATCGATAATCCATCAACAATTGATGCTTATGATGTCAGGTTTATCGTGATGACCGATAGTGTTGGGCACATGCTGCAGAATTCCGATAATTGGACTGATCTGTATGACCAACCGGGGGGGCTTCCGATCAATCCCTTCATCGCTTATGCCAATGAGGAACCGAATCGACTTTTTGCTGGGCCATCGGAACATACTGAGACTTTGACAATCTATTTGCCCGGTTTGAATCCGAATGTAACATTCGCGATAGACGCATCGGTACCGGGTAACTGCCTTGAGCCATATTCGATAGATGATTTTTTGCAGTATAATCCGCTGACTACAGATGTTGGTTCCTATGCTTATATAGATGTTAGTGTTTTCGATTGGCAGGACAATGCGGGTCCTGTATATCTTTATTGTCCGGCAATTACAGGTACAAACTTACATGCCATGTTACCGGATGGAGGCCCAAATGGCTGGGCAGCAGATTTATTAAACAATACAGGTGCGTCTGCCGGTGAATATACGGGCTTCATTCTTGCCTATGCATCAGATTCCGCATCCCAGGCGCTTTACGAAGCAGTGATAATCACGGTTGAAGAGGCACCTCCCCCGCCGCCTGTATATAACTGGACTAAAACATGGGGCGGAACGGATTACGATTATATTGAAGGTATAACCACAGACAGCACCGGAAATATAATCACTACAGGTTACTTTTATGAAACAGTGGATTTCAACCCGGATACAGGAATCTACAACCTGATTTCCAATGGCGAAGAGGATGCCTTCCTGTCAAAACTTGATTCTAACGGAAATTTACAATGGGCAAAATCATGGGGTGGAGATAATACGGATGAGGGTGATTCTGTCGTAGTTGATGACAGTGATTACATCTACGCTTCAGGTTGTTTCAGAAGCACCACCGATTTTGATCCGGGCCCTGGGGAAGAGATTCATACTCCTATTGCTGGATATGATTGTTATCTCAGTAAATTTGATCCTAATGGAAATTTCCAGTGGGTTAAAATTTGGGGTGGGGAAGGGAGCCCCTCAACCCGCGGTATAACTATCGATAGCAGTAATGATTTGTTTATAGCAGGAAATTTTACCGGTACCGTTGACTTTGATCCGGGAATCGGTATTATCGAGCGATTCACCACGAATATTTACTATCCTGATGCATTTGTATCCAAATTTGATTCAAATGGTATCCTGCTCTGGGTTAACACCTGGGGAGGCAATGCCAGCGAAATTGCATTTGCGACAGCCCTTTATAATTCCACTGAACTATTCATTGTTGGCACGTATAAAGGTGAATGTGATTTTGATCCCGGTCCCGGGGAAGATATTTATACACCGTCAATCTACCAGGGGCTTTTCATTAGTAAATGGGACAGTGATGATGGAAACTACCATTGGACAAACACAATTGAGGGCAGATTAGTGCAAGCAAGAGAAATAGTCATCGATAATCAAGGCGGTATTTATCTGGCCGGTGAATGGCAGGAACCTGCTGATTTTGATCCCGGTTCCGGTGAGGATTTCCGGACACCTTTCGGTTCTTCTGACGCTTTCTTAACCAAGCAAAATGTCCAGGGTGGTTACGAATGGACCAAAACGTGGGGTGCAGCTGATATTTGGCAGTATGATGCCGGGCTGGGAATAACAATAGATTCAACAGGATCAATTGTTGTTACCGGTTCATTCGGTTTGACATGTGATTTCGATCCAGGCCCCGATACCTACAACCTGACATCAAGCGGTGAGTGGGATTGCTTCCTTTCATCATTCAACCCAAATGGCAATTTCCTCTGGGCTTATGCGTTCGGTGGAGTTGATGGCTGGGATCAAGGGCGAAAGCTCATATCAGATGGTAACAGTATCTATGTATCCGGAACCTTCGAATATACTGCGGATTTCGATCCCGGTCCCGGTACTGATATCAAAACAGGGCATTCGTATTATGACGTGTTCATCAGTAAATACGTTAACGAATAAACCTGTTGACGATTTGCAATTAAACAGCCAATTCGTTTTTTGCATGGTGGCGTATATTTATAGGATAATTTGACAGCTGTCTTTTAAAGAATTCCATTCACCAATAAGGAGGCAGATTATGGTTTGGAAATTATCAATTCCATTAACTCTGTTTATGCTATCCGCATTAGTAATAGGATGTTCCGCGGAATCATCAAATCCGGTAGCATCAAACAATCAACAAGTTGAATTCCAATTACCTGTCATGGAGGGAAACGCAAGTAAGGTAAATCATTCCCCTCTCAGCACCGGCACTATTCATTTCGACCTTGACAACCTGACTGCGACTGTATCATACGACAGAGCAACAGACGGCCATATCAATGTAACGCCGTATGTTACTCCATTGGATATACTTGTTACGTTCTATGACCCGGTTACTTGTGTTGTACATGTCGATATCACGATAACTAATCCATATCACATCACAGGCAGTGATGTTCGATTAATTATCTACAACGATTCAGCCGGACATCTACTGTTAAACTCAGATGACTGGACTGATTTGTATGACATACCTGCCGGACTGCCGATTAATCCATTCATTGCATATGCGAAAAGTGAACCGCAACGAGTTTTTGAGGGAACGGCTCATCACACCGAGAGTTTAAGAATACTGCTTCCAGGCGGGAATCCGGATGTGCAATACGCGGTGGATGCATCATATCCGGGTAATTGCGCAGAGCCTTATCAGATTACCAACTTTGTGCAATTCGATGAGCTCTATGACGAGGTCGGAGCGACTGCTGAATTGGAAGTTGATGTATATGACTGGATGGAGACTGTAAGCGAGGTTTTTCTATACTGCCCGGAGATTACCGGTGTTGATCTTGTGCCGTTTTATCATATCGCGCTGGTCGCATGGGGTTTGGAGATTGAAAATAGCACCGGAGCGCCGGAAGGCGATTATTCCGCTGTGGTAGTGGCATATACGACCACTTCAGGTTCGCTGGCACTTTATGATTTCGTGAATGTTACAGTTACACATAACCCGATCGGCTGGGCTAAAACCTGGGGGGGATCAGGTGATGACGTCTCTAGAGATGTTGCTGTTGATAGTCGCGACAGAATATTCACTGTTGGATATTTCGAGGGTACCGTGGATTTCGACCCGGGTCCTGATGAGTTTTCCATAAGTTCTAATGGTAGTGATGATGCCTTCCTGAATGTTTTCAAGCCTGATGGCGAGTTTATTACAGCACTGACATGGGGCAGCGTGCAGCATGAATCAGCGTTGACTCTTGCTATTGATGATGAAGATAGTATTTACATTGCAGGATGTTTTTACGGTCCATGTGATTTCGATCCCGGTCCCGGTGAATACATACTTGTCCCTGAATCCAAGTCAGATGCATATCTTTTGAAATTGGACAGTAAGCTGGAATTTGTCTGGGCAGTTTCATGGGGGGGGGATTCCTGGGAGCACGCCTGGTGTTTGGCGCTGGATGACTCCTTGAATGTCTATGTCGCTGGATATTTCTGTAGTACAGTCGATTTTGACCCGGGTCCTGATGTTGTGGAATACACTTCAAATGGAGACTGGGATTGTTATGTATCCAAATTTGATTCATCAGGAGATTTTATCTGGGCGAATACCTGGGGAAGTTCCTTACTTGATGTTGCATGCTATATCATTACAGAAAAGGATGACAGGGTGTTCATAGTGGGCACCTTTAAGGATATTGTGGATTTCGCTCCCGGTGGTGATGTTGATGAACATAGGTCCAATGGCGAAGATGATGTTTTTCTCACTGTATATAAACAGGACGGGAGATACATCAGCACACAGACATGGGGAGGAGAAGGTTATGATACAGGAAGATGTCTGGACCAGGACAATGATGGTTACATATATGTTGGCGGCAATTTCTCTCAAACGGTGGATTTCAATCCGGGATCAGGTGTTGATGAGCATACATCTATTGCGGCGACAGACATCTTCGTAAGCTATTTTAATTCAGACATGAAGTATGAAACTGTGATTATAATGGGTGGCACTTCAAGTGATAACATAGTTGATATGTTTGTTGATAACCAACGCAATCTGTATATAACCGGACCTTTCTGGGGTAATATCGATTTCGATCCGAGTGGTGGCACGGAAATGTATACATCCAGTGGATTGTGTGATTCATACATCGCCAAATACCAGAATTTTGGCAAATTGCTTTGGGTGAATGTGTGGGGTTCCCCCATGGGGACATATGCCTACGCAATTGTTCTTGATTCAGAGAACTTTAATTATGTTGCTGGCTTGTTTGGGGATACAGTCGATTTCTATCCCGGCACAGGTGTCGATGAACACACCACCGCGGGTGAACATGATGCCTTCTTGATGAAAACGACATCCGACGGTGAATGGTGATAAGGATTATTAATTCTCACTACTGTCCGGAGAAAATTAAACGAAAGTAGTAATAAGGACCTCACCCCCGACCCCTCTCCTGCTGTTTTGACCATAGACATGGTTTAAACCATGTCCGTGAACAAAACAGGTGGAGAGGGGGCTGGGGGGGTGAGGTCTGAAGCAGATATGTAACTAGTCTATAACTTAAACGGACAGTAGTTATTAATTCTGTTAAAATGCGATTGATACTAAAGTGGAACTATTTATGGATACTAATTTGAATAATGAATGACTTAAGAGGATTGGATTTACATAAGTTAACTTGAGTCATTATTATTCACTTTAATATCCACTCCTTATCAGGAGTGAATCCGGATGACTTTCACGGAGGAAAGCCATGGGAATTATTCAAGTTGATCACACAACAATCGCATTAAACAGTTTGGAGTACATCAAGAGCCTTGAATCCAGTGCTCCAGTTAGTGATGAAAGCGTTCCATCAGTTCCGCCAGTTGATGCTGTGCCGCAGGAGGAAATCGGGTTTACGGATGTTCAAAGCCGTCGCGCGAGATTCCATTCTTTCTCCCATTCCAACGGGATGAAGGTCAGAGGCATGGAAAACTTCAAAACGGTCAGGAACGCGTTTCACAAAATTCAGAAACTCCTGAAAAAGACCGCTAAAACGCTCATGAAATTCGCTGAAAGCGATTTCAGCGCCAAAGATATCCGCAAATTCAACAACAAAATGGACAAGATAATCAGTAAGTTTAATCATATTGCGATGAAATCGAATTTCGATCTTGCTGAGATTCAAAATCAATTGCCTGATGGGGTTGGGGAGATTGGGGAACCTATCCCTAACGATCCGATGCCCAATGATGGTTCCGCGATTCCGGTAGCCGTTGAGAGTGCGGAAATAATTTCGGATTTGGAAAATATCGAAATACCGGCAGAGGTTTCCGAGCCGATAATAACACCCACACCGGATATTGAAATTGAAGCTGTTCCAATCGATGGCATCGAATCGACTGAGCAAACAATCGCAAACGTGGATACCGCAATCGGTGATATTGACAATATGGTGCTCGGATTCACATATGCGCAATTTCAGATGGAGAGTTCGCTTGTATATCTTTCGATTCCCGGACAGACCTCTGAAACAAGCACGTTTAATAACCAGAGTTATTTCACCAGTTTTCAGATGTCGTACGAATCAACAGTGGTCGAGATGCTTTCCGATGCGGGTGAATCGATAATAGCGCAGACATCGAACCTGAATATTAACGTTGTCAGTTTGCTGATTTAGGTTTAAATGTAACCCGAAATGCCTTTATCAAAAAGAGTAAATTTGTAACCCGGGGACGCTTCCCCGGGCTTTAGTCGTATTTGAGCTTCGCCCCGGCAAGGCGTTGCCGGGTTACGAATTTTGAATAGTGTAAAAACTAATCATATATTTTAAAAGCTTACAGAGAAAATTTATTCCCTGTAGCCATTTGATAATAATCTTATTAGATAAGCGCTATGTGCAGGCTGCGAAATTGGTGAGCGAAGATCCTCCTCAGGACCAGGATTAAAATCGACATTGGAATAGCCAAATTCACCAACAACATATACATCATCAATGTTATTGGTCATCACCGAATTAGCCTGGTGACCCCAGGTGCGAACCCACATGAAATCACCATCTGAGTTAAACTTACATATATATGCATCATGATAATTATCAGAAGTTATCTCTTCAACACCAGGTCCGGGGTCAAAATCAACTGTACCTCCGAAGTCTCCACAAATATAAATATCTTCAGATGTACCCATGGCAAGAGATCTGGCAAAATCACTGTTTACAGCGTAATTATTTCCCCATGTTAAAACCCATAGGAATGAACCATAGGAATTTAATTTCAGTATATATGAATCGTAGGTTCCATTAGATACACGATATTCAACGCCATCAAAATCAGGATCAAAATCAGTAATACCTTCGAAACAACCACAAACATAGATATTGCCAGTGCTGTCGATTAAGTTATCTCTTGAATATTCTCTGTCAATTCCTCCCCAGGTTCTGGTCCAGATCATTTCACCATCTTTTGATATTTTCCACAAAAGTGCATCAGTACCATCCTCTGAAGTGTATTCGCATAAGCCTGGTCCCGGATCAAAATCGACCGTGTCGGAAAAGCTGCCATTAATCAGTAGAAAACCCGGTTCGTAATATCTGCCGCCATAGAAACAATCCCCGTCGATGCCTCCGATAGTTTTTACCCATATAAATTCACCGTTTGAATCAAATTTACTTATATATGCATCAGACTCTCCATTAGATGTGTGCTCATCAATTCCAGAACCAGGATCAAAATCGACAATTTCCCTAAATATTCCCGTAACGTAAATATTTCCATCATCATCACAAATGTTTCCACGCGCGTAATCATATTTTATTCCTCCCCACGTGCGTGCCCAGATAAAATTACCATCAGGTGAAAACTTACTCAAGAAAACATCATATCCACCATTAGATGAATGTTCTTCTATTCCTGAGCCCGGATCAAAATCAACCAATTCACGAAATTCGCCTGCAACATAAACGTTATTCTCATTATCGATACTTAATACATTACCTGCATCTCGCCATGCACCGCCCCAGGTTCGGCACCATAAAAAATTCATATCTGAATCAAATTTGATCAGGTAGGCATCCCATTGGCCGTTTGGGTAATGAAAGTCTTCATTAGGGCCGGGGTCGAAATCACAACCTATGATACCGAAGTCACCTGTAAGATAGATATTGCCATCACCATCAATTGCCATATCCGGACAACTTGTATTAGCATCAGATGTATCATGAACGGATCCCCAAACATGCACCCAGTTTTCTTCCATGTGTGTTACCCGGATTGTCACATCATCATACAAAGCAAGTGAGGTGGAATCCGATGAGGTTGCGACCAGAAAACCGTCATATTCTCCCGGAGTGGCGACTGTATTATTAATTAAACTGTGTTCCCATCCGCTGTAGCCTATGTAAGTAAAAGGCACAGGTGTTGATGTACCTGTGATCTCAGGAAGATACAATCCAACAAAATCTACATTGTTTTGATGGTCATACACACCTACCTGAAGTATCGATGTTGAACCGGCTGTGTTGTATAAAATCCCCTGAGATAAATTTCCTATCTTATGCGGTTCCAAACAGTTTCCGGGATAGGATGCATCAATCGCGAATGTCACATTCGGATTTCCTCCCGGCAGCAAAATCTGAAGATTCTCAGTGTGTTCGGTTTCACCTGCGAATAATCGATCTTGCACTGATTTTGCATACGCCTTGAATGGATTGATTGGAAGCCCCCCCGGGATTTCGTACAGCGCTGTCCACCCGTCATCATTTTGAAGTTTGTGTCCAACGGAATCAGTGTAAATAATCAATCTAACATCATAAACATCAAGTGGATACGGATTTGCAATCGTTACATCAACATCGATTATATTTGTGATTGGATCAAAACCGTTGATGTCAATCTCTGGAGCGGGAATCAGGTGCGTGGCGTTGTAATGCATCTCAGATAATCGGCTGGAATTTATTTCGAAATCAAGATTCTCAGTGTCGAACGTGATTGTCCACGTTCCGAGAAGATTCCTACTCGGAACATCGTTTATCTGAGGCGTGGGTAAATCAAGGAATGAACTGTCTGGAACTGTTGGCGTGGTAGTTTTGTGGGAACAACTGAATGCCGCCATTACCCCTATAACAGCAAGCAACAAGAAAAGTTTGCGCGTCATTTTATTGTTCTCCTTTTTATTTAAAAGTTAATCGTTGCCATATACGCATATACAAGTCCAGCAAGTACGATGTGCATGCAAGATTTCATTTCGTCCAGTTTTTACAGTTACCACCAGCGGTTAATTATATATTAACTGATATTAGTGAATATATCAATATTATTTATGAAGGATTATATACAGAAGGTGTTCGTGCCCTTTAATCAAAAAGGTTCTATTCCTGCTCGTTTTCTTTGTTTGCCTGTTTCGTCCATTTTCTAATCCCCTTTTCCATATTCTTGATTGCCTTTCTCTGGTTGTCGGTAACTCTTTCGGTTTCATCAATTGTTTCAGCGATGCCTGACAGAGTTTCGCATACAGACTCGGCAAACCTGGCTCCCGCGTCAGGGATATCATCAGCCTCCAGCACGACATCCTGAGCTCTCTTTCGCCAGTATTTCCAATCGTTCTTTTTTTTCAAATGAGTTTAATTTCCTTGTTAATTAAGGGAACCCATCACTCGTTCAAATCGCGGAGGGGTTCGCTGTGATCATCCTAATCCGGTTCGGGATGGCCTGAAACCGCGCTTTCGGGAATGCTTTCGATGATTTTGGCTATTTGAATCGCCATTTTGATATCAGGGTCGAGTTTTTCCGATTTACGCGCTTCACCAAATCGTCTGATGACAATTACAAACGGATTTATGCTCATTCGCAGCAGGTCATCATCCATCATATTACTTTTGATTTCATCCGTGAAAACGGGCAAAGCGAGATCGCCGTGCTGGCCATAGACAAGCATCCTGGCGTCAAAGTAAACATCACCGGTCAGAAGCCTGTCATCGATAAGAGCCATCGACGACTGCAGGTCTTCGGTAAATGTCTTGATCTCAATATTGATTTTGTGCTCTTTTTTCAGGTGAACCGCGACAATGTGCTTGGGATCAACCATCCCGGATGGTGAATCCCATTCGTAGATGTGCACCATGAAACCGTCAATCTCAGATTTTTCGATTTGTTTGTAGTCTTTCAGTTCTTCCATGACATCAACCTCCGCGTCAAAATACAGAAATTGGATAATGTATCATCTCCCGATACTTATGACATTAATTGTACCTTAAAGTTTCGAGATTTGCAGCTGATATGTTGGTGTTCGTCGCTTTAGGACCCCGGTGAAGGGACACCGGGTTACATTTTTGTTTAGAAGCCTTGAATTTATCACCGTACGCTTTTGACTCTACTGAAGGGATAGAATACGAGCATGGCTTTTCCCCGGATATTCTCCCTTAGGACGGGGCCGAGAAATCGGCTGTCTTTTGAGTTGTTGCGATTATCACCCATCATGAAATAGCGGTCTTCGGGGATTGTTAGTGGACCGAAATCATCGTAGCGCATGTTTTCCTCATCGAGGTATGGTTCATTCAACAGTTCACCGTTAATGAACACTTTGCCATCCTCGATTTTCAATTCATCACCGGGGACAGCGACGCATCGCTTGATGAAATCCCGTTTTTCCCACAGGGTTGTCAAGGGGAGGCTGTTTATGGTGAAGGCGTCATCCGTTTTACGCACGTATCCAAGAAGCTGCTCATTGATGAGAGCGACATCATCGCGTAAAATCGGCTCGCCGAATCGCTTTAAATTTTCGTCGCCCTCTTTCAGAACAATAGCATCGTTCTCGACATACATTCTGCCAAGTTCGATTCTGTTGTCGTTTCTGCCCTGGTATGGCAGCGAAAATCGCAGGGGTCGCCTGTTCATGTTCAAATCGAGAGGCTGTCCGAAGATTGTCCAGTCCTGCCCTTTGAGGATCAAATCGCCGATAACCTGATTTTCGCCGACAAGAAGCTGCGGTTTTCTGCCTATCATTTTGAAGAAACCAGCTTTGATTGCATCCAGAATCAAATTCCTTGGTACATTGCTTTTGTACATAACGTAACCGGGATTGCCCAGCGGATAATAAACATCCACCTGCCCCAGGTCGATTCGATTGTCGCCCAGCATAAGATGATTTCCGATTATGTAGAGTGAACCAAGGAACTGGTCGGGGAGAATGATATCGCCATTGATGATTTCGCCATCGGCGAAAAATTTGCCATCGATTGCCAGTTTCCCCGGCTCGCCTGAATTTTTCGGAAACCCCATGCACAAGTTGTTTACATAAAGAGCGTCATCCCGTATTTCCACCCTGTCCCTGAAATCCGCATCAACAATCGCCTTGACCAGTTCGCCGGCATCCTTGTAATAATCAGGCTCACGAAGATTCCTTGTAGGGTCGAAATGAATTGAACTTTCGAGATGGAATTTCGCCATTCTGTCTTTGGGTGAGAAGGTATTGAAAATCACAACTTCCTGACTCCTGGGGTCACGCATGGTGTAAACAATTTTGTTGGCGATTATTCTGTCGCCGATATCGAGAGTGTTGTTCATTGACTGCGATGGAATGAAAAACGCGGAGAAAAGAAGATAGCGAAAAATTATCGCGATAATGAAAGCGTAAATCATGCACTCCATTGTTTCGCTGATTGAATGTTTGAAACCGGTTCTGAATCGAATTCTCTGTTCAATATCCCCCCACGGCGTCGATATGAAAAGGTCTGATTCCTCTGTGTTTTTATCCGGGATATAATTTATCCGAAGTTCGTTGTCGGTAGTCAGAAAGGAAACCTTCCGATGCTGCGAATCATTTTCGGACTGCGCGGCAGGATTGTTCGATTTCGTTATAATCGCGGCGTTTCTCATCGCGACCTGAATCGGATAAGAGCCGTCAATGGAACGCTTTTTAGGGTCATTTGCCGTGATGACAAAATGCCCTATGCTTTTCCCATCCGCGGACAGATTCTTTGGAAACAACTCTAAAGAAATATGATCATCCAGAAATGAATTAGTCACAGGTTTCTCTTTCGTCATGTTTTCAACAAACCATATAGTTTAAACGAAATTACGATGAATTCAACTCATGTAGAGTTCAAAGTGAAAGAAGTTAGCAGGTTAGTAAGTTGGCAGGTGGGCAAGTTGGCAGGGGTGGTGTGGTTATGGTAATATCACCGGGATTTAATTGAGATTCTATTTGATATCAAGGAGCATTGGTTAGCTATCCACTAAATGAGCGATAAACGCAAAGAACTTGGGAAGTCGGGTGAGGATGCGGCAGTGGCATACCTGCTGAATAACCGCTATACTATTGTCGATAGAAATTATAGATGCCGTACAGGTGAAATTGATATCATCGCGAAAAAGGGTGATGTACTATATTTTATCGAGGTTAAGACGCGGAAACACGCTGATTTTAAAGAGGGATATTCGGAACATCAGAGAAAAAGGCAAAGGATGATTGCCGAGGCATATATTGCACTGAATGAGACAGACAGCCAGATTTCATTCATGGTGCTGGGTATAACGGGAGACCCGTCAAAGGAGGAAGTTATCATTGAACTGGTAGAAGATAATTACTGAATTTCAAAAAGTGATTGCAAAATCCAGTTTGAAATGTAAAACTATTTCACGCTCCATTGATGTGGGGCAATTAGTTTGCGCGGATAATTATTATGTAGTGATTTGTTATAAATTTTATTTGTTATAACCATCATAAACTTATAACCACGGAGGTTTATGCAAAGTGACATCAGAAGCATTAGTCAAAGAAGGTCTTGATCTGTGCCGCAACAAGAAGATTGATGAGGGCAAGACAAAACTCGAGGAAGCGCTCAGTTTGGACCAGTCAAACATGGAGGCAGTGAAGGCGTTGATTAAGATCGCCTTTATCACAAAAGACATGGATGGTGCGAAAGCGCATTTCCACAAAGGTATCGAGGCAAATCCACGTGAAATGAGCTTGATTCTCACATACGGCGGCCTGCTTTATAAGTCGGGCAAGTATGCTGAGGCGAAAAACCATTTCAAGAAAGGTGTGGAACTTGATGCCAAAAGCGCTGAGGCGCAGTTCCAGCTCGCGAATTGTTTCCGCAAAGAAGCAAATTATCGCATGGCAAGAACCCATTACAACTCCGCGCTCGATCTGGACACAACTCACGCGGGAGCCTATATCAATCTTGGCCTGACTCATTTCGCGGAAGAGAACTATCATGACGCGATCTACAATTTCCAGATGGGCCTTGAGCATGATAAAACGAACAAGACCGCATATATGAATCTTGCTCTTTCGCTTGAGCAGTCAAACAGATTCAAGGAAGCGGCGAAAAACTGGCAGAAGTATATCGACCTTGATCCGCAGGGGCATGATTTGGATGTCGCCCTGAGCCATCTGGGCGCCTGCCAGATTAAATAGTCGATGCGGTAATTGCCAATCGAAAGCTCTATACATAGTAGAGCAATTAATGTATAATTAGATTATAAATCCATTATCTGGATTGAGAAATTCAGATTGGTGGTTTATATGTGTATGGTTTTGCGCGTTTTTATTTATCTCAACATTAGGAGTGATACAAATGTCGAGAATTCAAGATAAGGGCTTCACCCTTATCGAACTTTTGGTGGTAATCACCATCATTGGAATCCTTGCCGCAATCGCTCTCCCCAACTA
>CBDURE010000095.1:0-14073 GCA_965369605.1 uncultured bacterium | reverse complement strand
CTGTCCCCTTTTTTTACGGGGAGCAAATAACCCACACAATATATTGAAGCGCCAATAAGCTTATAGCTATTGTTTCAGTTGGTGTCCGGGCTTATATCCGGGATTGTTTCAGAAAATATCCCGGCGGCTTCACCGAAATATTTCTCCAGGAGTTTTTGCGCTGCGCGTTTGCGGGTTTCATCGTTGCCTAAGTACTTGTCAATTGTCTCCTCGGGAAAGGCTGACTCAAGGATATATTCAGATGGCTTGCCTGTCAGCCTGAATCTGACTGGAATATTTACATTTCCTGCCGGGAGCAATTCAAATAACTCGCTGAATTTCTCATTGAATTTGAACAGTTCACTGTCAGCGCTGATTATTCCCTCCACATTCATTGAGCCGTCGAAATCGATTATTCCATCTGCGGTTATTCCGGTCGAGCTGCTTTCCATCTCAAACCTGTTCAGGAAAACCTCCAGTTCATTTATTGCCAGTTCAATGTCAAGGCTTTTGAATCCCATTCGCACTTCCTGGCGTTTTTTAAACAGGCCGGTTGATGCCTTTTTAAATGGATTCAGGTACATGCCATTTTTGCAGCTTAATTCGCCTTCCCCTTTTAAACTGGGCAGATTGACAAAATCACCGCTGCATGTGAATTTACCGTCAAACGACCCTGAAACCGGATCAACACCGCACTCCAGCTGCTTTATATACATACCCAGATTGAAATTTTTCATCTCGGCATCCAGTTTAAATTCCGGCGGATTAGCATCCGCATTAATTTTTCCAGCTATAGTGATTCTGCCATCGTAGCATTTCGCAATTCCTTCCGTCAGTTCCACATTTTTATTCAGGTATTTCACTTTAAAATGCGCGTCCTGAATATGGAATTTGCCGATTGTAGCTTTGTCCAGATGGCCTTTCCCCTCGATTCTCGGATCAAGTATGGGGCCTGTAATCCTGACCTGCAGCTCACCGTGTCCGGTTGGCCTGAGTTTGCTTTCGGATGGGAAGAGACGTCCCAGCGCGTTGACAAGCTGCCATAACGCGACTTTCTCAACATCCAATTTCAAACTGGATTCATACGGCGAAAAAGTTTCTATTTCACCGCGAGCGGATAATTCGGATTCCAGGAATTTGCATGTGAATCTTTGAATTTTAAGCTTGCCCGATTTATTAAGAAAAACACTCGCGTTGATATCATCCACATTTAATTCCAGAGGATTTTTAAATTTGTGCCTGTTTTCAATGTATTCAAGGCTTGATCTTTTAAGGATTATTCTCATATCCGGCATGCTCATTTGTCCGCCCTGAGCATTTTCAGGAGGGTGTGTAATGCGAGGCAGGATACAATTGCCATCTTCATCCTGCCTGATGTGCATAGCAAAGCCGTCCAGAATAACTTTTTTAGGGATTACGTTTCTGGAGAGAAGGTCCCAGATGCTGAATTTAAGCGCTATGCTGTCGCTTGTGAATACATATTCCGGAGGGACAACATCCTCGACTGTGTAGTAAACGTCCTCCAGGATGAGATATGATGCGATATTCCCCTTTATTTCACCGACAACCAGATGCCCTTCAGAGTATTGATTTATGTAATCTGTTATATGTTCGCGGTAAAAATTGAGAAAAACACTACTGCCGAGAAATATCAAAACTCCAAAAATTACAATAATGATTATCGCCCAAAACCCATACAGCCTCATGCTCCGAAAATTGATTTGTGGAGCAGTGGAGTTTTGTTTGTTATTATTTTTGCGACGGGCTGCCATTTTACCCCGTCAGCCTGATTATCAGTTTTTCCAGAATGAATCGTTTCTCCATGGTTGAGCTTTTTATTTCCTCGTCAGCAGTTATAAGAGCGCTGATTATTCTGGGGAAACTCTTGGTTGGGAATTTGCCGATTTGCGATTTTAGCTTTCGCGTTGTAAAAGGAGATAATCCAAGTTCCACCGTAATTTCGTTTTCAGGTACTTTCTTTTCTGCCAGAATTCGCCACGAATAAATCTGCCGCAGTTGACGGTGCAGCATCATTATTATATACGATTCATTTGAGCCGCTTGTTGTCAGGTCTCTAACAAACGCCAGCGCTCTTTTGCAGTTTTTCTGCGCGACAGCGTCGATAAGATTAAAAATTATCAACTCCCGGCTCGGAGGCACAAGATGCCCCAGCGTTTTAGCATCCAGTTGCGACACAGGATCGTCATCAAGATAGACTTTTAACTTGTCGAGTTCATTTGCGATTTGCCTGAGATCACTGCCGACACGCGCAACCAGCATGTTTAATTGCTTTGTCGAGAGATTAAGTTTTCGCTTTTCTGTTTCAGCGCGAACCCAACGTTGAAGTTCTCCAGTCAAACCCTCGTTGGGGTCATGCCACATTTTTTTCAGTTCCGTGACTTTCCCCATTTGGCTGATCATTTTATAGACACGAGTGTTTTTCGCGATTCTCTTTTCATACGCGCATAAAATCAAAAGGACATCATCGCCAACCGAGAGCGTATCTTCCAGGATTTTCATCCCGACCTTTTTGGTCAGATATTTCTTTTCCCTGTCGAAAAACTCACCGGCGTTTTCGAGAATCACAATTTTTCGTGTCTCGAAGAATGATAGTGTTGAGGTGGATTGAAAGAGCGAAGTTAAATCGGATTTACGGTCAGTGCCATCCATGTGTTCAATGGTTGCATCACCATCGCGCAGGAAACTCGCCTGAAGCTCATCACGCTTTAAAGCGACCAGGTATTCGTCATCTCCCTGAATGAGATGGTGCATGGCATAAACTCCGGCTAATCAGGAAATTAAAGAGCAAAACGCTGTCAGATGTGATTATAACAGCATTTTAAAACTGTTGCAAAAAGATTAAGTTAGCAAGTTAGTAAGTGAGCAGGTTAATAGGTTAGCAGGTTAGTAAGTTAGCAGGTTAGAAGGTTAATAGGTTAATAGGTTAGCAGGTTGGCAGGTTAGTAGGTTAGAAGGTTAGAAGGTTAGCAGGTTGAGCTGGTAAAAAGTATGTTGTAGCTCGGGTGCCGCCCACACATCACGTCTTTTTGTGATTTGTGGGTGAAATGCGTAACTTCGCGCAATCACCCATCAAGTCGGGACGGCTGCATTAGCGGTAGCCGACGCTTTGAATTAATTTCACCGTAACCCGGTCATGCCTTTATATGAAAATGTGAATCAAACCCGACAATTCTCGCAGGCATGCCGGGGAAGTGGCTAGATATGCGGAACCCCGGAATGCCTGCCAACATTGCATAATTGATTCTCTCTTTTTAATAAAGGCATTCCAGGTTACATTAAAAATATTATACTTCTCTTAATCTCTATCTCAGACGTACAGGCTGGAAGTCCGTACCACAACATCAAGCCCACTTGAAATCCCATATGTTGATGATAAGCAGAATTGCGGCAACGATGAGAACAACGACGAGGAAAACATACCAGATTGCCTCTATAATCATTTTAACAACGCTGAACTTGTAACCGCAGAACGGGCATGCCATGCAGTACTTGCGGATAAGATTCTGGCATTGAGGACATTCTTTCATTTTTGAAATTTCTCCAGCAGAATGTTTTTTGCAAACCCGTGAGTCAGCGATGATTTGGCAACCGGTAGTCGAGCCATCGCAATGCCGATGTAAAATGGAATCAGAGCTGTCAGCGCAAGAAACGAACTGAACAGGTTTTTGTTATCTGATAACAATGCGTTTATCACAGGCATATATCCAAACAAACTTCCAAGGATGATAACCAGCATCGCGAGTACAGCTGCTTTTAAAAGCGTTTCGAGATTCGACCAGTTGGCTGGCGCATCGACAGCCATTGAATAAATCGGCCTGAACGCCATCATGGCGGTAAGTGCATAAGATGCTGCAAACGCGCAGACAAGCGATTCAGTCCAGCTGAATATTTTAAAATACACGATGTTAAGAAGCAGAATCAGAGCTGGAACACCCACTGCATTAAGCCTTAGAAGAAGGTAATCGTTTTGCTTTCTTCTTAAAAGCGGTTGAGTATTTCCAGGATATAATCGTGCAATGCAGATTGGAAAAAGGACAGAAAAAACGGGCAGAAGTATTTTTTTTATCTCAGGAATTATTCCAATTCGCCCTGATGCCAGCGCCAGCGCGACTACTATCAGCAACAGCAACGCGAGATTCACAAGGCGCACACGTTGATTATCACTCTCAATTCTTTCGGATTTTATAGCTTGCGCGAAATCAATATCTGTAGGGTCGAATGGTGTCATGATGCTAGTCCTGCTGATAAACCCTGTTAAGATGAGGGTATTATAGTGATTTCCTCCGGTGTTTCCCGGCTGATTATTTTAAAATTCAAATCGTACGTTTCCGAGAGTCTTTCCGATGTTATCGCTTGCTCCCGTGTGCCTGACAGAACAATTCCGCCGCTTCGCATGAGTGTAATTTTCGGGAAATGCCTTGCCGCGAATTCGATATCATGCAGCGCGACAATTATCGTCTTGCCATCCGCGACAAGTTTTTTCATAACTGAAATTAGTGCAAGGCGATGTTTCAAATCGAGATGCGCAAAGTTTTCATCGAACAGCATAACCGGTGAATTCTGGGCAAGAAGTCGCGCGATTACCACTCTTTCCTTCTCCCCCTGCGACAGCTGGTTCACGCTCCGATTCTGAAAATCATCAAGCGACATCCGTTGGATAGCGCCATTAATAATCTGCTCATCGCCATCCGAAAGATTGCCCAGCATGTCCAGATGGGGGCTTCGTCCCTGGCTGACAGCATCACGAACACGGAAATCAAACGGGAAATCGACTCCACTCGCAGCGAAACCAATCAATCTGGAGCGCTCCATGATTGAAAGATCGTTAAGTTCACAATCTCCGATTTTCACCGCGCCGTCGCTGTAATCAAGCAGTCCGGACGCCACTTTCAAAAGAGTTGTCTTGCCGCTGCCGTTAGGCCCAATCAACGCGTTAAGGGTACCCGTTTCGAAAGTCGTGGTTATAGATTTCAACGCGGTGATTCCGTTGTACTCGTACGAGATGTTTTCCAGAGAAAGGTTATGTTTGCTGTTTTTTGAGTTCACAATATTGAGATATATTTTCCCCTGGGAGCGCCGGAATTTTTCCGGCGATTGAGCGCATCAGCGCTCCTGTCAAAAGGCTAACGCCTTTTCTCGCCGGTAAGATTCCAGCGCTCCCAGAGTGACGATTAAGTCTCGTCAGACTTGCCGTTAGTCTTGCCGGATTTTTCATCCTCGAAAAGGTCGCCGGTTTCCTGGACATCCTCCTTCACGGATTCAGATGGCGTTTCCTCTTCTTCGATTTGCTCCGCAAGTTCGCTTTGCTTGACAACGAGAGCAGCGTTAGCTACCTCATCACCGCTATCCAACCGAATAACTCTGACCCCCTGGGTTGAACGACCTATTTTCGAAACCTGTTTGACCGCGGCGCGAATCAGTATCCCGCTGGTGGTAATTACCAGGAATTCCTCATCGCCGTTGACCATTCGCACCCACTGTACGGGACCTGTTTTATCGGTAACCTTGTAACAGATAATGCCGCTTCCGCCTCGATTTTGAGTTTTAAATTCAGTCGGGGATGTTCTCTTGCCGTATCCTTTCCTGCTGACCAGCATTACATCATCGCCCTCGCCGATTTTTGCCATTCCGATAACGTGGTCATCGCCTTTCAATCTTATTCCCTTTACACCTCTTGCGGTGCGGCCCATAGAGCGGACATCGGATTCCTTAAAACGGATTGACTGTCCGTTTTTTGTAACCATGATTATTTCATCTTCCCCGCTAGTTACTCGTGCGCTGACCAGTTCGTTGTCGTCATCAAGCTTAATCGCGATTTTGCCGTTGGATGGCATATACGCGTATTCCTTGAGAGGAGTCTTTTTGATGATTCCTTTGGAAGTGGTGATGAGCGCGAATCCCTGTGTATGCCGGGTTTTCATCGGGTGGATATACATCACTTTTTCATTTGGCCCAAGCGATATGAGATTAATAAGCGGAATGCCCTTGCCGGTTCTACCCGCCTGTGCAACGCGATGAGCTCTTAATCCGTAAACCTTGCCTTTATTTGTGAAGAAAAGAAGGTCGTGATGTGTCGTGGTTGAGATTATCTCCGCAACCTCATCAGTATCCTTCGTTTTCATTCCACGAATGCCTTTTCCGCCGCGATGTTGAACCTTATAGGATTTAAGCGGCAAACGCTTGATGTAATTATCGTGTGTCAGCGTAATAACAACGTTTTCCTTCGGGATTAAATCCTCGGCGTCTATATCCTCCGATTCAATCTGAATTAGAGTCTTTCTCTCATCGCCGTATGTTTTGGATATTTCCTTCAGGTCCTTTCTGATAATATCAAGAACTCTTTGCCTGTGCGCGAGTATCGCTTCCAGTTCAGCGATTAGTTTCTGAACCTCTTCATATTCCTTCTGTACTTTTTCCCTCTCCAGGCCTGTCAGTTTGGACAGGCGCATTTCAAGGATAGCGTCCGCCTGTTTCTGCGACAGTTCGAATTTCTCCATCAATCCGGTGCGAGCGTCACCTACCGTTCTTGATGACCTGATAAGCGTGATGACCTCATCGAGATGATCTAGCGCAATCAGCAGTCCGGCGAGTATATGCTCCCGCGCTCTCGCCACTTTCAAATCATATTTAGTGCTCCGGACAATAACTTCCTCGCGATGAGCCAGCCACGCCTCGCACATTTCCTTCAGGTTGAAAATCTTCGGCTGGTTGCCTATCAGTGCGAGCAGGTTGATATGGAATCTCGAATGAAGTTGTGTATGTTTCAGAAGCCTTTTTAGAACGTTGTTCGGATTGACATCGCGCCTGACCTCAATGACTATTCTCATTCCGGTTCTGTCGGATTCATCACGCAGAACGATCATGCCCTCGATTTTACCCTGTTTATAGACTTCGACTATTTTCTCAAGCAGTGTTGTTTTGTTGACCTGATAAGGAATCTGGTCGATTATCAACTGATGTTTTCCGTTTGGCATCGGCTCGATATCCACGCGAGCGTAAACATCCACCGCACCCTTGCCTGTTTCGTACGCCTGCTTGATTCCCTCAACACCTTTAATCATTCCACCAGTTGGGAAATCGGGGCCCTTCACATGCGCCATTAAATCCTTGATTGTCGCGTTCGGATTATCCAGAAGCAACAAAAAAGCGCCAACTAATTCATTAAGATTATGCGGCGGGATTTTTGTCGCCATGCCTACCGCGATTCCCTCTGAACCGTTCATCAGAAGGTTTGGAATCCGCGATGGCAGCACTGACGGCTCGAAACGAGTGTCATCGAAAGTCGGAATGTAATCGACTGTTTCCTTGTCGATATCGAGAAGAAGTTCACCGCCGAGGCGCGACATGCGCGATTCAGTATATCTGTATGCCGCGGGAGGATCGCCATCGACTGAACCGAAGTTACCCTGCCCATCTATGAGCATATACCTAAGATTAAACGGCTGCCCCATGCGAACCATGGCATCGTAAATCGCCGTGTCGCCGTGAGGGTGATAACTCTTGATAACATCACCGACAACGCTTGCCGATTTAACATGCGGCTTGTCGTGGCGATTTCCCTGTTCATGCATTGAATAGAGAATCCGCCTGTGAACGGGCTTCAAGCCGTCGCGAACATCCGGCAGCGCGCGCGATTTAATTACACTCAGCGCATAAGTGATGTAGTTGTCCTTCATGTGCTCCGTAATCGGAGCATCCGTTACACCGAAATCAATCTCGGGGTCTTTCTTGATAGAGTCTGTCATGTTCTCCTACCTAAATATCCAGATACTCGATTCTCTGTGCGTACTCGTTAATGAAATTCCTTCTTGGCTCGACCGTATCACCCATTAACATCTCAAATGTGTTTGCCGCTTCCACTGCGTCTTCGATTGTAACGCGCAGAAGCCGTCGGGCGCCGGGGTCCATCGTGGTTTCCCACAATTCATTCGCGTTCATTTCACCAAGGCCCTTATAGTGCTTTTGATTTACTCGCCCCTGGCCGTCGAATTCCTTCATTTTGATTTTAAGGTCCTCGTCATCGAGAGCGTAAATAATTTTCTTGCCTTTTTTCAGCTGGTAAAGCGGTGGTTGGGCGATATACAAATGCCCGTTTTCAATTATTTGCACAAGATGCCTGAAGAAGAAAGTCAGGATAAGCGTTCTGATATGAGCGCCGTCGATGTCCGCGTCGGTCATGATGATTATCTTGTGATAGCGCAGCTTTTCGTAGTTGAAATCAGCATCGATGCCTGTACCGAAAGCTGTAATCATGTGGCCTATTTCATCGTTAGAAAGGATTTTATCCAAACGCGCTTTTTCGACATTTATAATCTTGCCTTTCAGGGGAAGAATCGCCTGGAAACGCCTGTCGCGGCCGCCTTTCGCGGTACCGCCCGCGCTGTCGCCCTCGACTAGATAAATTTCGTTGTTTGCGGGATCATTGTTTGAACAATCCGCCAGTTTCCCAGCCAACACGGCGCCGTGCAGAAGCGATTTCTTGCGTGTTAAATCACGGGCATGGCGAGCCGCCTCCCTTGCCCTTTGCGCCTGCATTCCCTTCTGGATTATCTTTTTAATAATCGGTGGATTCTCTTCAAGGTATGAGGTCAGTTCCTCGTAAAACAGGCTATCGACAATTCCCTTGATTTCCGAATTTCCCAGCTGCCCTTTGGTTTGCCCCTCGAACTGTGGATCCGGCACACGAACACTGACAACCGCGGTAAGGCCCTCACGGACATCATCGCCGCTTAAATTCTTGCTTTTCTCTTTCAAATGATTGAATTTGCGTGCGATGTTGTTTATTCCACGTGTCAGAGCGCTTTTGAATCCCTCCAGATGTGTTCCGCCCTCGGTTGTGTGGATGTTATTTACGTATGTCAGGATTTTGTAATTGTATCCCGAGTTATATTGAATCGCGACATCAACCTGAACATCATCACGCGTTTTTGACATATGAAAAACCTGTGTGAACAGCGCGTCAATATTGCGATTCAGGTGCTTAACGTACGCGACAAGCCCGCCATCGTATTTGAATTTCTCCTCTTTCTCTTTTTCCTCTCGTTTGTCTTCGAAAACAATTTCCAATCCAGGATTAAGAAACGCCAGTTCACGAAATCGTTTCACCAGAAGATCAAATTTGAAATCCAGAATTTCAAATATTTCCGAATCCGGCATGAACGTTGTCCGTGTGCCCTCGCGTTTTGATGTGCCGTTTGTTTTGACTTTTTCAACTGGAATCCCGCGCTCGTATTTCTGATAATATGTTTTCCCGTTGCGATAAACCTCCACTTCACACCATTCGCTCAGCGCGTTTACACATGATACACCGACTCCGTGAAGCCCTCCCGACACCTTGTATCCCGATTTATCAAACTTGCCGCCGGCGTGAAGAGTGGTCATTACAACATCCAGCGCGGATTTGCCTGTTTCCTCGTGAATATCAACCGGAATTCCCCGGCCATTATCGAGAACGGAAATCGCGCCGTTTTTTTCAATCGTCACCACTATCTTATCGCAATATCCCGCCATCGCCTCATCGATTGAGTTATCCACGACTTCATAGACAAGGTGATGAAGCCCTTTTTCCGATGTTGAACCGATATACATCGCGGGACGAAGCCTGACCGCCTCCAGTCCCTCCAATACCTTGATTGAGGAGGCATCGTATGTCGAAGAAACCTTCCCTGATTCCTTGTTCATGTCGTTATCCTTGTCGGGTTTTATTTTCTCGCTTTTATCAGGTTTCCCTTTGTCTGTTTTTGGCATTTTTTTAGTAAAATCTCCGTCAGCGAAATGCTATTTTTCACATAAGCTTATAATTAAGATTTAATCATGAAATCCATAGAAAATGGTCGCAAAGCGACCCCATAATCAAGCCATGAAATCATAACATATTTAATCAATTTTGTTAATGCTTTTCACATAAATATTACCAGATTTTATCAGCAATCGGGCTAAATTATGTCATATTATATGCCTCGCTCGTGAATATTTCTAAACTATACGCATATTCAGTTAAATCGCGCCTTTTCAAACTCTCGATAAGTCATCCCGAAACCCGCTTTCCCGATACTATTTTGATAGGCGTTTCATTAACTTATTTATGGCTGTATAATCAGAACATGGATATCGAAAAGAACAATTCAAATAACGAGTATGTGATTGTAAAAGCGCTTGAGAATGGCGTCACAATCAGCGCAATCGCGCATGATGATTCAGAGAGCGAGATGCCGGTACGCCTCGATGTGGGCGAGCTGTATATCATGCGCATAAATTCATCGCTCAGAGGATACAAACTTCGAGGAGAGGTCGAACTTCAAACAAAACTCGGCATAATCAAAGGCGACAGCAATATCATTGTTGAGTCGGGGCATGTTGAGTAGTTGAATAGCAGGGGATTTTGAAAAAAGCGATTTGATAAAGCAGAGGGTTTAATATCCTGTCGGAAAAGGTTAACAGAACAAGAAATATTGTCATTCCGACCATCTTCCTCCCTCCGGTCGTCAGATGTCGGAATGACGATTTCATGTGCATCCACAGCTATTTCAACCTTTGAATTGCATTTGGTCAGAATGATTTGGACTCCAATGAATCGCAATATGCAAAAAGATTGGCGCCGGGATGATTTCCGGCGCCGTATTAGTAATCAAGGCAAGTTCTGTAAATATCTTAAAAAATTCCCGTTTTGTAAATCTTTATCGATATTTTCACTATCCACATCATACGATTATCACTCACCTGAATTGGTTCGATTTTTATCCTCTGTTTTACCGGACTTCTCCGGCTCCTTAGCCACAGTAACCATCGCTGCCCGTAAAACTCTGTCCTTATACGTATATCCCTTGCGGTGAACATTGAGTATTTCACCCGGATTGTGCTCTTCTGTTTCCTCCGTACCGAACGCCTCGTGCAGTTTTGGGTCGAACGGGATATCGGTTTCAATCTCCTTAATCCCATGCCTTCCAAGCAGTTTGTACATCTCCTCAATCGTGAATTTCACGCCCTGCAGTACAGATTCCGTGTTCAGATCAGCTGAATCGAATTTCATGCTTTCCTCGAAATAATCGAGAACGGTTAGGAGGTCGAACGCCATGTCATACGCGCCGTAGCGTCGAATCTGCGATTTCTCCTCCTCCATGCGCTTGCGATAGTTGATTACCGCAGCGCGTTCGCGAAGAAGTTCGTTATTGATTATTTCGATTTTATCCGCCAATTGAGCAATGGTTTCCGCATCGGAAATCTTTTCTTTCACGGATTCCTTTTTAGATGTTTCAACCTTATCGGGTTCATCGACTTTCTCAATGGGCGCATCATCCAAAAGAGATTTGCCTTTTGAATCATCCAGCTGCTTTTCGGATGCTTTGGCTTTCATCGCATCATCAATCTTTTCGCGCTTTTTGCTTTTGCTCTTGTCAGTGTTCATGCTTATATTCACCATCCTTTATCATGCGTTGGGGCCAAGGTCCTCGAATTCACCCTCGACAACATCATCCGGTGGGGGTGTTTGCCCCGCACCCGGAGGTGGCGCCTGCTGTCCCGCTTGAGGGCCTGCCTGCGCATCCTGCTGTCCAGCCTGCTGATAAAGCACCTGGCTGAGTTTATGGAACGACTGGGTGAGTTTGTCGTACGCCGCGTTCATCTGCGCGGCATCATCGGTATTAAGCGCGCCACGGGCGTTTTCAATCTCATGCTTGATTTCATCCGTCTCATTCTGCGGAAGTTTGTCGCCGTGCTCGTTTACATTTTTCTCAACCTGGTAAATCATCGAGTCAAGTTTATTGCGAGCCTCGGCTTTCTCCTTCAGCTGCTTGTCTTCGTCAGCGAATTTCTCGGCATCATCCTGCATCGTTTTGATATCGTCATCAGTCAGATTGCTGGATGCCGTGATTGTAATCTCCTGCTGTTTGCCTGTGCCAAGGTCTTTCGCCGACACATTCACAATTCCGTTCGCGTCGATATCGAATGTAACCTCAATCTGCGGAACGCCTCTTGGAGCGGGTGGAACGCCGACGAGATGGAACTTTCCGAGTGTTTTATCATAAGTTGCCATCTCTCGTTCGCCTTGAAGCACATGGATTTCAACCGATGTCTGGTTGTCTGCCGCTGTGGAGAAAACCTCCGATTTCTTGGTCGGAATCGTAGTGTTTCGCTTGATGAGTTTTGTAAACACACCACCGAGAGTTTCAATTCCAAGTGAAAGAGGAGTGATATCCAGGAGAAGAACATCTGTAACCTCGCCGGAGAGAACACCGGCTTGAATAGCCGCGCCGATAGCGACAACCTCATCTGGATTGACGCTCTTGTTCGGGTCAACTCCTGTAAGTCCCTTGACCATTGCCTGAACTGCCGGGATTCGTGTTGAACCGCCGACAAGAAGCACCTGGTCAAGGCTTCCCTTTGTGACATTGGCATCGCGCATCGCCTGTTCGGTCGGAACACGGGTGGCGTCAATGAGTTCGGATGTCATTTTCTCAAATTCAGCGCGGGATAATTCAGCGTTGAAATGTTTCGGACCTGTCTGGTCAGCTGTCAGGAATGGAAGGTTGATTGTTGTTTTCACAGTCGAACTGAGTTCGATTTTCGCTTTTTCAGCGGCTTCCTTGATTCGCTGCATCGCCATCGGGTCATTGGTGAGATCAACCGTGTACTGCTTCTTGAATGATTCGAGAATCCAATCCATGATTTTCCTGTCGAAATCATCGCCGCCAAGGAAATTGTTTCCGCTGGTGGCTTTTACCTCAATGACATTATCGCCGATGTCGAGAATTGAGACATCGAATGTACCGCCGCCAAGGTCGAATACAAGCACGCGTTGCTCCTTGTCCATCTTGTCAAGGCCGTACGCCAGCGCCGCTGCTGTTGGCTCGTTGATAATGCGAAGCACATCAAGTCCGGCAATTTTACCGGCGTTTTTAGTCGCCTGCCTTTGCGAGTCCTCGAAATACGCCGGCACTGTAATTACAGCCTGCGTAACAGTTTCACCGAGATACGCCTCAGCGTCAGCCTTCAGTTTCTGAAGAATCATCGCTGAAATTTCCTCCGGCTTGTATTTCTTGCCGTCGATATCAGCTGCGAAATTCTTTCCCATGTGACGTTTTATTGATGTCACAGTGCGGTTTGGATTCTGCACCGCCTGGTTTTTCGCGATTTTACCCACGAGACGTTCGCCGTCGGATGTGAACGCAACAACGGATGGTGTTGTGCGGTCGCCCTCCGTGTTTACGATAACGGTTGGTTCTCCGCCTTCGACGACAGAAACGCAGGAATATGTTGTTCCTAGATCGATACCTATAACTTTAGTCATAATAGTAACCTCATTTGCTTTTTAATGCTTAACCAAAGACCATTATATAATCTTAGTGCAATGTTGTCAAGTACCTGTCTGGAAATATTATCGGATTATTTTTTGCGATTTTTACCTGAATTCAACGTTTTTTTTGTTTATGGGTGACACTACTGACACCTAGGCTGCCCCTTAGGCTGTTAAAATGTATTCTAGGACATATGTGGTTTGTAAATGTGAACTACCTCATTTAAAGAAAAATCCCCCAGAGTATGTGGGGGATTTGAATTGATTAGATAAGGAGTAAAAATAATCTGTATTTATTATTCTTGAACTGCGATACTTTCTCTGGATGCAAAGTAAGCATCATCAATTTCAATACTTGATAGATTTTTCTCTGTCAGAATCGGTGATGATGTATCCAGCATATCATATTCGCATGTGAGCATTGTTTTCATTACTGACATTGAACTCCCTTCTGAATGATCTATACAATGCTTAATGTATGTAATTCCATCAATTTCAAGATAAACGTAATTCGACATTTGCTCTTTATCAATTCCCCACTTAAATACGACATTGGACTGCTGAACGAGATCTACGAAACTCTGAAAATTCTCCTTTATAATAACCATTTCCGGCCCGAGTAAATCCTGGAAAGCGGCAGGGAGAATATGATGCTGGGTTTCGAAATTGCCGGTTCCACTAAACAGGAAATCGGTCAATTGTCCAAACATCGCTAAAATATACCGTGTTTCAGGATCATCAATTGAAGTGAGATTTGCTGAACAGCCGGTTATGTCGGCTAT
>CBDURE010000094.1:0-14074 GCA_965369605.1 uncultured bacterium | reverse complement strand
GCTCAGAATGACAATGTATCTTGTTTAAATCGGGGTTCTGAGACAGCTTCCAAGCGGCGCCCCTACAGCACAGGCTCGAACAAAATCACCTCTTTTTTATACTCCTCGACCTCTCTGCCAAGAAGCAGTTTTTTCATTTTCAGAGCTGACTCGCTTTCCCTGACATATTTATAATGCTCAAGTTTTATATAATCAGATTGGTTCAGCCGCTCAAGAATCGAATTTAATTTCTGGTCAGGCGTACGGTCTTTAGCTGAATAAACAAGCCATATTCGCGCTTGCGGTCTATTTTTAATAATGTAATCAATTGAAAAATCGCTTGCGGATATATTTTTTTTAAAGAAATACTGGAAAAAGTGATAATTGTTCAAAACATACATAAATGCGTCATCATCATAAAGCACCAGATCACTCGCTGCCAAGTCACCTGTGGGGTGTATTGTCTGAAACTTTTCAGCGATTGCCAGCACGATCTTTTCGTATGGAATAATATATGTTGAGTGAAGGAAATTCTCTCTTTTAACCAGATTGTAATCCGCATGAAGATTAGAAAGCAGGATGAGGATGATAATTCCACATCTGAGTTTTGCGTTTTCGATTGTGAATATTCCAAGCGTTATCGCTATCAGGAAAATAATCTGCGCGAATGCGAGACGTGGCGGTACGAATTCCATACCGAGCGAGAAAAGTGAAATCGATGAGATCAGCATAAGAACAAACGGCAGTACGATTGACCATCCGATTAATCGCTTGAATTCAGGTGATGAGTATCTTATGAACCTGTATGCAAGATATCCGGCAAGAAGGAAAATCGCGATTCCGGATGGCTGCCACGGATAAATAAATTCACCTGAAAAGAATACGTGCCATGTATATACGATGCGGATTATGAATCCCTGCAATCCTGAACCGAAATCAGCGGTGAAGAAATTCTGTCCGCTTATTTTAGTTAATGCTGAAAATAAACTCGGCATGATTGGAGTAAAAAGAATCCACGGCGCAACTAGCATTGCTGTTAATTGCGGGCGGGAGGGTTTGTTTGCTTTTCGCGTTAGTAGATAAATCCAACTTCCAATCAGAACAAGTCCTGCGAGGAAATTGGTGTAGAGCATCAGTGTATCGACGATGATGATTCCGACTACGTCCAGTTTCGAAAATTTCCCTTTTGATTTCAACAGCAATGAAAGTGAGACCAGAAGCGCGAAAAGCGAGTAGTATCGCGCCATCGGGAAAAACAGGAACATGAATGGGGATGTCAGCGCGATTAATAAAAATGTGAGTTGAGCGTCATTGCCACTGGATAATTTGTTGTTGTATCGATTGAATATCAGGCTGCTGAAATAAATTGCCAATATGCCGTAAAACGCCGAGATGATTCTAAACGGGAGTATGTCTGACATCCACAAATTGAATATAAGCAGGCATTTACGAAAAGCGTGTGTTAGAACCCAGTATAAAGGCGGGTGCGTATCATTAAGTACAGTCGAGATAGTGTTTCCTATTGGCATCATGCGCGGTAATTTAAAAGTAAACCACTCATCTCCCCAGACAGGGAGGGGATATTGAATGAGGAAACCAATCCAACCCGCCAGGCCTGCGATTAATACTAGCAACGCAGGCAGTGCAAATCGTGATGGTTTCTTTTCTTTTTTATTTTCGTCTGGCATCTTTGCGAATAGTCTCGACAAAATTCAATCCGACCAGTTTAGCGTATCCGATAAAAACACTGTTTATAAGTTTCGCGATCCCGCTTTTAGACGGCAGAAGTTTTCCGCTCATCATCGAGAGAATTTCCTTATCCCTGACCTTACGCGATTCGCCAACCTTCAATCGTTTGAAAAGAGTCGTGCCTGTATGGGTGAGATAATAAAACCACACTCGCAGAATAGCATCAGGACGGCGTTTGAGAGTTAACATCTGAAATATGCGAATTATAAAATCCGCGATGAAGTAGGGGAGTAGTCTCAGCAAAGTCCATCCACTGAAGAACAGAAGGATATTCGCGATGCGATTTTTCTCCATGTAATAATGCAACTGACCTTTCGGCATCCTGCCGGTCGAGAGTTGATGGCAATGATTCGCTTTTGATTCGGGATTCATCACGATTTCAAATCCTCGAAGACGTGCGAGCAATCCTAGATAGACATCCTCGAAATACAAAAAGTATGTTGAGTCAACCGGTTCGATATCGTCCTTGCGAAACGCGAACGCCGCTCCCGATGGGAAAAGCACGCGAGAGCGGTCGGAAAATAAATCCGGGATTCTAATCCCGATTGGATTAAGTGTGCCGTTTGATATTTCCTCTGTCTCACCCTCGTTGATTATTGAACAAGTCGATGCGAACACACGCGAATCCTCAAGAGGTTTTAAAATTTCCTCAAGCCAGTTAGGCTGAAAAATCAAATCATCATTTGTTACAACAATATAGCCATCCTCGCAATCACGCCAGCAATGTGCAATCGCGCCAGCGTAGCCGATATTTCGCTCCGGCACAATAATTGTAAAATCCGGGTAATCATCGGACAGCGATTCAGGTGGAATAATTTTGGGATTGTTAATCAGAACGCGGTATTCAATGTCGTAGGAGTCGCTGTTTATCCGCTGTGCGAGAAGCGAATCGATGCACGCGCGAACGGTTTTGCCATCTGAAAAAGCGACAATCGTTACAGTAACAGATATGGTTGTGTCTTCCGTTTGTTTTTCATTCATGGTTGCTGTATTTAATATCGGGCGATTTAATCCGCCCATAATCAACTAATCTCATCGAGTAGTATTTATCATCCTTTTCGAGTACTCCGCTGATGTAAATAAATCTGCCGTCAAAGTGCTTTTCAATTATCATGCCGTGAAGATCAGCATCGTCAGTGTATAAAAGAAACAACTCCCCCTGCTTGTGGGCAATGAACAGCCTGTAGGGCGGTCCCTTTTTGCGGATTTGATCAATGGTTCCAAATACGGTTATTTCCTCTCCTGCGAAATCCTTAAGGCGCCCCCAGTCGGTTTCATTTGCAAGCATGAAATAATCATCGTTGTTTGAATAAGCGCTGTCGAAATCCCTGATAGCATCCGCTCTTTCAGTCCACAGTGAAATTCTTTCATCATAATCAGGATAGCAATGTGTCTTTTTATTCCAGATTCCAACTTTCTTTTTTCGCGCTTCATGTTCGGCCGCGATGAAATCATCGTGATACCGTGATGAATAGCCGTATTTGGTGTAGTAGGGGGTGAATCCGTTTCGAACAAGCTCAACGTTGAAATTAATTCGGCTTCCGTTCTTTTCAACAATGGCATAGCATAAATGGCGATGGAAGAATCCTTTCGTGCGGTCGAGTGAATCATGCTCGATGATTACATCGCTGATATCCTTAAAAAACTCTTTTGCGAATTCCTCTGCCGCATCGCCCCATGGAGTCGGGTATTTTTTTATCTCATCTGGATTGTGGTGTATTCGCAAATACGAATCCCAGTCATCATAAGCAAGTTTTTTGTCAGTTCGTTTTTTACCTGAAAAGACTTCCTCAGTATCGACGCAAAGCAGCCTGACTGATTTGCGAATCCCCGCCAGTCGAAGAGTGTCGCCGTCCTCTATCGTATCAAGCTTAAACTCACCGGGATTCAGTACGTTTGGAATTTCATGCTGAATATCATCGACTGGTTTTTTATCGCTTGAATTGCTGTTCTCGTCATGCGAGTTGTCGTTACATCCGGGAATCATGCACAACAGCAGGACAAGGATGAAAAACAACGATTTAATATTTCGCTTGCTTGTCTTTTCCATACAGGGTCAGTGAGTCCATTTGTTCAACAAGTAACTCAATGCCGTCGCCGGTTTTCGCGCTGACAGCTATTTCAGAGGACGCGATTGGGCGCAATGATTTACTCAGCAAATCTGATTTATTATATACAACCAGCTTTGGCAATTCTCCAGCACCGATATCGTCAAGTGTTTCATGAACCACTCCCAGTTTATTCTGGAAGTCGTCATCGGTGATATCAACGACAATAATCAGAAGGTTTGAGTAGTTGATTTCCTCAAGTGTCGCCTGAAACGCCGCTATCAACTGTGTCGGGATTCGCCTGATAAAACCAACGGTGTCTGTAATCAGGAATTCGCGGCGGCTTGTTGGAAAAAAGCCCTTGCGTGTTAGTGTGTCCAGTGTCGCGAACAGGCGGTTGTCGGAATACGCGTTCGAGTTTGTTAAAGCGTTGATAAGCGTGCTTTTACCCGCGTTTGTGTATCCGACAAGGGCGATTTTGGGAATCTTGCTTTTCATGCGCTGTTTGCGCTGCGTTTGCCGTTGGCTTTCAATCGTTTTAATCTGCCTTTTGAGTTGAGTGATTCGCTGGTTAATTCTACGGCGGTCAACCTCAAGCTGTGTTTCACCGGGACCTCTTGTCCCGATTCCGCCACCCAGCGCGCCGAAATGTTTCCAAAGTCCGGTAAGACGCGGCAGCTGGTACATCAACTGCGCGAGTTCGACCTGAATCTTACCCTCCCTGGTTTTGGCGCGTGATGCGAAAATGTCCAGAATCAATTCAGTTCTGTCCAGCACAGGAACCTTGAGGTCATCCTCAAGATTGTTGCGCTGTGAGCCTTTCAACTCGCAGTCGAAAATCACCATGTCAGGTGAGACAAGCTCCACAATTTGCGCCAGGTCTTTGACAGAGCCGGGCGCGATATAGTGGCGTGGGCGTGGTGTACCCTCGCGCTGCGCGAGTGTTTCCAGAATTGCCACGCCGGCGGATTCCGCAAGAAACTCGAATTCATCGTATTCAGATAATTTGCCCTTGCCGATGAATCCATAGAGAATAGCGGATTGCTTTTCAGGTTTGCCGGCTTCGATCTTTATTCGTTCGGAACTCATACAATTTGCATTATATCGTTAGAATGTGTAATTGATAAGAGGTTTGGATAGGATTTATTTTTTCATGTCAAGTGAAATAATCTGCATTAGTATTTCAGAGACAGCCTCGTACAATTCCTGAGGTATTGTTGCGCCGGGAGGAACAGTCGCGAGAAGATCCGCGAGAGGGGGATCTTTACGAATCGGGACACCATGCTCCTGCGCTTTTTCGCTTATTATCTCCGCAGCATGCTTCTTTCCACGCTTGTCATCCATGTAATGATTATATCCTGCCAGGTTAAGAAAGACTACAATTTAAACAACTTAAACAACATATAAGACATACGAGCGATTTTAAGTTAAAATTAAAGCACCAGGGAAATAAATACTGGAGGAATTGGAAAATGCTTGTCGTGGGTATGGACGGACAAAGTCTCCTCGGCGGTGGAGCAACCGGTCTTGGGCGATATACGCAGTCGCTGATTGACGCTTTTGATGAGTGGGGTGGCGAGATTCAAGTCAAGCTCTACCAGCCAAAGGGGAAAAAATATGAGGCAGGATTCACATCAACATCACAACGCCTGAAATGGGAGCAGTATGGCGTTGTAATGGAGGCTATGAAAGACAAGCTGGATGTTTTTCACACGCCGTGCTTCAGCCTTCCGGCTGTTCTCAAATTTCCAAGAGTGATTACAATTCACGATTTAATTGTGCTGAAACGCCCGCGATTTATGAGCGGATTCAGCAGGTATTATTTCGGCAGGATTATCCCATGGTCGGCAAAATACGCGGATCATATAATCACCAACAGCATGACCACAAAACGCGATGTCATAAAGTATCTTAAAATCCCTGAAAACAAAATCACAGCTCTTGAACTTGCGCCAACAGTGCAAAGAAGTGAAATCATTACGAATGACATAGTCACCGGTTTTCACGCGAGATACAAACTGCACAATCCGTACGTGCTGTTTATTGGATCGTTTGAATACCGCAAGAATATTGAATCTCTTGTGAACCAGTTTAAACGTGTTCATCAGGAGTATCCTGACATGCAGCTTGTTCTGGTCGGCACGAAAAACGCTTACCAGGATAAAATCAAGGACCTTGCGCGCCGGCAGGGATTTCTCGACAAGGTTATTTTTACCGGGCACTTGGAGCACAGGATGCTTACGGTTGCTTATCGCGATTCAATGATGGTTGTTTGTCCCAGTTTTGATGAGGGTTTCGGGCTGCCGGTTGTCGAGGCAATGGAGATGGGTGTTCCGGTTATCGCGTCCAAAATTCCCGCGCATATCGAAAGCGCCGGAGGAGCCTCGGTTTTATTCGACCCAATCGCTGAGCGGCAGCTGGGGGACAACATGCTGGAGTTAATTTCAAATGAGGATATGCGAAATGACCTTATTCAAAAGGGAAGTGATCGCGCGCAACAGCTAAGCTGGGCGATTCATGCGAGAAAGACAGTGGAGATTTACTATAAAATCGTGAATGAAACGCGCAGGAAACGTAAAGTAAAGAAGACTCGTAAGGGACACGGCTAAATTATTTTCTCAAATTTTAATTATCCGAGAGGACAGATATGTTTCTATTAAAAAATGGAAATGTTTTTACACCAAAAGGATGGGCGAATGGATTTTCGGTTCTGACAAAAGGCGGGAAAATCGCGGATGTCTCAAAGAACATCAAGACACCTGCCAAAGCTAAAGTAGTTGACTGCAAGGGGCTGTATATAATTCCCGGGATTGTCGAGGCTCATTCGCATTTGGGAGTTTTCGAGGAGGGCGCAGGCATAATGGGATACCATTACAACGAGGGTTCGGATCCAATTACGCCGCAGGTACGGGCGATGGATGCTATCTTTCCACGCGACCCCGGATTTCGTTACGCTCTCGAAGGCGGGATAACAACAGCTGTTGCTAATCCAGGCAGTGCGAATCTGATAGGCGGATTGAACGTTGTGCTTAAATGTTATCCGAACGCGCAGACTGTAGAGGAGATGATTATCAAGGAACCGGAGGGCATGAAATTCGCGCTTGGGGAAAACCCTTTCAGGTTCTACGGCAAGGATCAGGGAAAGCCGCCTAAAACCCGAATGGGATCCGCGGCGATCACTCGTGCGGCAATGATGAAATGCCGTGATTATATCGCCAAAAAGAAAAAGGCGAAAAGGAAAAAGGAGATTTTCGAGGAAGATTTGGGAATGGAAAATCTGTCGCTTGTTCTAAATGGCAAAATTCCGGCAAGATGGCATTGCCACAGGGCTGATGACATAATGACAGCATTGAGAATCGCGAAGGAGTTTAACTTCAAAGTTACAATCGAGCACACAACCGAGGGGCATCTGATTGTGGATGACCTGAAAAAGAGAAAAATTGACTGCGTAACAGGTCCAATAAACACAGCGATGTTCAAGCAGGAACTGCGAGAGCGTTCAATTGCGCTTCCGGGAATTCTCAACCGGGCAGGAATACGTGTGTCGATTACGACCGATCATCCGGTAGCGCCGATTTGGACACTGCCAATTCTCGCGGCAATGTCAGTAAAGGGCGGAATGGATGAGGATGAGGCGCTCAGGGCAATCACAATTTATCCCGCGCAGATAATCGGTCTGGGCAAGAAAATCGGAAGTCTGGAAAAGGGAAAGGATGCGGATATCGCAATTTTCGATGGCCATCCGCTCGATGCAAGGTCGCACTGTGTCAGGACATACCTTGATGGCAGGGAATTGCATAAGGCGTAATCGGCTGCGATTCCAGAATGGCAATTCACAATTTTGTTCACAATATATTCATGTCGGCTTCAATTTGTACAACTTTGGCTATGTAGAGAGTTTACGCGGCTGAGTTGTTAATACATTGGCAATCCGCGTTGCAGTGCCTAACTTTAGGCTGCGATACTTATACGATACTATCCGGCTTTTTACAAACCTGCATGGAAATGTGAATATATTTTGGATAACTTATTGCCGATTTTCTTCGTCAGCAGGGAAAATCCGGATGAACAGTATTTCTCGTTTTATCTTGACAGTTTAATAACGTAATGCCAATTACAGCGTTTGGGGTAAGTTATCTTATAGCAATTTTAAATAATAATCTGCGATATGGGCTGTCACCGAGGCTGTCACCATGGCTGACACCGTTTGTAAATCTTATAGCACCGTTGAGTAATATTATAGTGTATACGCAAAATATGAACAAAAAAGCAGAGGGTTTAAATCCTCTGCTTTTCAACATTGCTCTATTATTTGATATTACTATGCGATCAATATCACACTGATTATCTAATGAATGCCAGCTTCTCGGATTCGAGCCTGCTTGCCGACCTTTCCTCGCAGATAGTAAATCTTCGCGCGTCGAACCTTGCCTATCTTCTTTACCTCGATCTTCTCAATTCGACGTGAATGAATAAAGAAGGTACGCTCGACTCCAATCTGGCCGCTCATTTTTCGAACCTTGAAGGTTTCGTTCACACCACCGTGCTTTCGCGCGATGCAGACACCCTCGTAAGCCTGAATACGGGTTTTGTCGCCCTCGACGATTCTGTAATGAACACGGACAGTGTCTCCCGCTTTGAATTTAGGGATGTCATCACGGAGATATTTCTTGTTGAAAAGATCGACTTTATTAACCTTCGCGACCTTTTTCTTCTTGAGAGTCTCCGCCGTTGGCTTCGCTTTCGGTTCAGCCTCCGGCTCAGGCTCTACAGGTTCTGCTTCTGTAGATGCTTCCTCTACGGCTGCATCTTCCACTTTGGATTCATCAGCCGCGGTTTCCTGTGTAGCCTCGTCGGCCTGTTCTGTTTCTTTTTTTTCTACTTCGTCAGCCATTATTTCTGACCTCTATCAGATTATGCAATCTTTCTAAAATAATTAATTTTAAATCTATTTCAGTTCTTTCTTAATTTCATCCACCAGCTTTTTCGATTTCTCATCCAGCTGATCAGTATTAAGCAAGTCCGGTCGTTTTTTAATCGTTTTCCTTATTGATTCCTTCAGACGCCATTCATCTATTAATTTATGGTTTCCGTTTTGCAGTACATCAGGAACCTTGAGTCCTCTGAAGTCTGGTGGACGGGTGAACGATGAATGGTCGAGTAATCCGTGCCTGAACGATTCAGCCTGCGCGCTTTCGGGATTTCCCAGAACACCGGGTATCTCACGCGCGATTGATTCGATTATCACAAGCGATGCCGCCTCGCCGCCGGAGAGAACGTAATTGCCAATGCTGATTTCCTCGAAAGGAAACAATTGGGTCAGCCTGGAATCGAATCCCTCATAATGCCCGGACACCAGGATGATGTGTTCTTCTTTGCTCAGTTCGCAAGCCGTTTCCTGATTGAACGTTTTGCCATCGCATGTGAGGAGAATCAGTCGAGTTCGCTGATAATCCTCTTTCAGCCGCCTGTCGATTAATTCCTCAAGGCAATCCACAATTGGCTGAAGCATGAGAACCATACCGGGTCCGCCCCCGTAAGGGGAGTCATCCACCTGCCTGTGTTTCCCTTTTGAAAATGATCGAAAGTCGTGAAGATCAATTTCGATCAATCCTGTCTCGATGGCGATTTTCAGGATGCTGATATCGAGAGGGGATTTGTAATACTCGGGAAACAGCGTTAAAACATCGATTAACAAGGTACTGTATATCAGCCTTCGAGGTCCAGAAGACCCTCAATCGGCTCAATTTCCATTTTTTTATTATCTATGTCCACGTTTTTAATTATGTCCTTGACTGCCGGTATTAGATATTTCCTGTCATCCCCCTGGATAATGTAAATATCGTTAGCGGGAGTTTCAATTACCTCAGCAAGCGTTCCGAGTTTCACTCCTTCGGTTGTGGACACTTCTATCCCCTGAAGATCCATAATATAAAACTGATCCTCACCAAGCTCTTTAAGCTGGTCGCGCGGGATTCGAAGATAAGCGTTTTTAAGGAATATTGAATCTTCGCGTGAACTAATCCCCTTGAGCTTGATAATCACCAGTGTTTTGTGGACACGAACTCTGGTGATTTCATAAGTTTCTGAATCCTCATTCTCTTTGCCGATTAAAACATCCTTGAGTTCAGTCAGCCTGTTGGGATCATCAATCAGGGGCATTATTTTCAACTCGCCCTTGACACCGAAAGGACCAAGAATTAAACCGATGTTAATCTCTTCAGAAGGATTCAAAACACTCACCTCCACTACCTTTGCCTGCTTGTGTAAATTCCAATCATAAGGTAGTCATTAAAAAAGCGACCATTCAAACAGGGGGTCGCACCCAAAATAATCCAAAACATTAAAATACAAATATCCTAATAAGAAACAAAATTATCATTTCTTACTACGAGATTCGTTATCCCGTAATCCATGCCAACTCTGATGGATTACTGGGAAATCAGTTCAAGGGTGATAATCTTACCATCTTTTACTGCGGCGGACTTAATGATTACTCTGAGAGAATTGATGATTCTACCCTTTCGACCAATCACCTTACCGATGTCATCAGAATGTACTTTTAGTTCCAGAACAGTTGTTCTTTCACCTTTTACCTCATGGACTTCCACATTCTCCGGATGATCCACCAGTTCCTTAACAATTGACAACAGCAGTTCGCGCATGATACTTAATCTCCTCAGATTCCAGTATGGATATTAGCGTTTCCCGTCTCAACAGACGGGAATGATTCGCACAGTAAATTCTATTTAATTATACCCTATCCAGCGCGATTATCCGGCTGGTAACTGGAAAAAACAGGCGTATTTATTCGCCGGTTTCTTTTGTTTCAGATTCCTCTGTCTCGGTTTTCTCAGTTTCAGGTTGTGCTTTCGCTTTTTCATCCTTTTCAGCTTGAGCAGATTCTTTCTGCTTCAGCAGCTGTTTTTTACTTGGCTTTGGCTTGCCAGGCTCGCTGGTTAACGATACTTTGGTTACGCCTTGTTCCTCAGCCGCTTTTCTTGCCCTGTCCACGATTTTCTTCGCGGCTTCTGTGGGTTGTGCGCCGACTGCCAGCCACTTGTCCACCTTTTCAATGTCAAGAGTCAGAGGCTTGTTCTTCCTCTGAGGTGAGTAGCTTCCTAAAATATCAACGGCTTTGCCGTCACGCGGTTTGCGAGCATCAGCAACCACAATTTTGTATGATGGCTGCTTGCGCATTCCGATTCTTTTTAACCTTATCTTTAGACTCACTTGATACCATTTACCTTAACTAATATTTACACAAAAAGAACAAACATGATACCACGATTGATTTTTTTTACCTAACAGAATTTTTGTTTATTTTTATGGCGTAGTACAGATAAACAGCGCTGGATATCAGCTGTTTCTTACGATTATTACTTCGGGGAATCGCATCGGGATGCCGTTTCGTATGAATCCCAATCTGTCTACTCGGACAATTGTTCCGTCCGTTTTTGATGTGTCTTTAACAGTTCCGACCGCAGCGTGAATCTTTGGATCAAACGTTTTTCCGAGAGATTCAATCTCCTCAATGCCGTATTTTTTCAAAGCCAGCATCATGGAATTGTAAATCTGCCTGATTCCTTTGAACCATCCCGACATCTGAGGATCATCCTCAGATTCGCTCATCGAAAGAAAAACCCTTTGAAAAGCGTCAATTACTTGAAATAGGGTTGCGGCCATATCATCAGTGATTTGGTTTTTAATTTTATCGTGAAGATCTGTAATCTCGGGTTTAATCCCGCGAACGTCACGGAGAATGATTTCAAGGAATTTCAAAGCCTGTGCCATGTCACGGCCGGAATTGGGGTCTATCAAATCCGACGATGCTGGTGCCGCTCCTCCTGGTCCCTGTCTTGTCTGCGACTGCATGCGTTTCTGCATTCGCAATACATCTATCCGAATTTTTCCTATCTCTTTCAGAAGGTCGGTGATGTATGGCTTCACCGTGTCCTTTTGCGTGTCATCTGAAGTTTCAGGACGCATGATGTCAAATGGTTTATTGTCGAAAAGAAATTCGTTCACGGTTTATTTTGCCTGTTTATGAATAAAATTTACCAGTCGGTTAAATAATCATCAATGACAAATTCATGAGTAGGATAATCGGGAAGAATCTTGTCGAATGCAATCTGATTATAGAAAGACTGGAACTGAATATTGCCAATGGATTCACTGGGATCGATAAATCGATCGCACGATTCCATAATTGCCGGTAATTCAGGAACACCCCATTTGAAAGGAAGCTTAATCAGCCTGAGTGTTTTGTGAAGATTAAACCCGTTGAATATCAATGGCTGCGCTTTCTTGAATCTGTCGTCATCAAGGAAAAATTGGTATGCTTCCTCGATTTGCATGAACTCCTCGGCGTGTTTTTCCGGAGTGTATGTTCGAATCAGCCTGAAATATGCTGTTTTCGCATCGTCCGCGGTCGCATCTTTTTCAAGGTTAAGTGTCCAGTAATAATGATTCACACTTTCTATGTTGTCTATCAGAATTTCTTTTCTTACCGCAAGCGAGAATGTTTTTTCATCACCCGCGACCATGTTAAGAGTATTCAGAATTCGCCGCGATTCATTCAGTTCGATAACCGAATTTTCATCCGGGAATCGCTGCACCTTTCTTTCCAGAAGGTCGAAGTAGTGAGTCCAGTTGTCAAGAGCTTCCTGCGGCTTTGTCTTGATGATAAAAGCAAGCGAAAGGTTTTGAAGCGCCATCAGTGATGACTGGTTGAATTTAAGAGCTGTTTTCCACGAGTTAATCGCGCGATCTATATTTCTGCCCTTTGCCTCCAGATATCCCCTGTGAATCAACGTAAGCGATCTGGCGATATCCAAATCAAGGCTCTTCGGGCTGAAGCGTTTGATTTCATTAAAGACCTCAGTCGCTTTTTCTATCATTTCCTCTTCAAGGTAGTAATATCCAAGCGCGTATAGAATCTCCAGCTTCTTGTCCAGCATCATTTTGCTCTTGCCAAGAAGCGAGGGGATATCCGACCAGTAGTGGAACGCAATCTTATGTTTCTGGTTATAAATATTTAAAAGTCCCAGTATAAAAAGCGACTCAACATCCGGTTTTTTCTTCACTCCCTTTTCCAGAATACTAATGCCCTGGCCATACTTGCCGCCACGGAAGAAAATCACACCAAGGAAAGGAAGGTCTATCATTTTCTTTTCATACAGTTCAAGGAATTCGCGGTTTTCAAGTATTCTGGGGCTATCTCGTTCACCACTGTTCATGTAGAAGGAAATCATGCGACCGAGAAGGGCTTCATGATAGACACGTTCATATTCCAGCGCCATATTGAAATTATCATTTGCCTGATTGTAGTTCTTGTTTTTCAATTCAAGCTTGCCAAGGTAGATAAGAGCGTAGTCTCTAAGGTCATTGTGGTTATTGATGACGTACTGGTAGTAACTTCTCGCCTTGATCGGCTTGTTGTTAATATGGCTCATCAGGCCAAGAAGAAGGCTTGGTCCGCCGGACTTCGGATCAATTTCCTGAGCCAGTTTAAAATGCTTTTCGGCGTTGACTGTGTCGCTGCGTTTCATCAACTGGATTCCGTAACGATAATGCGCCTCAGCGCAAATCCTGTTGAGCTCTGCCGTATCGACATACTTCGCGGCGCGTTCCAGATGGTGAACCGCTTCCTGGAGTTTTTCCTCTCTGAAAGCGCGGACTCCCAGGTCAAATCTTCTCTTTGCCAGCGTTCGAGCGATTAGCTGCCCAAAATATGATTCATCAATATGGCTTTTCAGTTTCTCCTCAAAACCATCATCGCGGTTGTGGCGGAAATTCTCCACAGCAAGGCGTAATAAACCGTAATTCGCGAATTCTTCGCCGGATTTAAGAAGTTTTTTATAATGTGTCTCAGCTTTTTTCCAGTTGCCTCGAGCTTCATATAACATGCCCATACGAGCGTTTAACAATTCATGATTCGGATATGATTTGAAAAGTTTATTAAATGCTTTTTCAGCTATGTCAAATTTCTTTTCCAGAAGCGCGAGATGTCCAAGGCGGTATTGATATAGTGGATTCTGCGGTGAACTTTTTACCAGATGCTCGAATACGCGGCTCGCGGTGGATAAATCACCTTTTTCGAGAAGCGCGATTCCAAGAAGGTATTCAACAACGGGGTCCTTGAAATTCTTATTTGCGAAATTCAGCACCTTGAACGCCTTGTCGAAATCACCCTGTATCAGATGATGCCTGCCGGTTTTGATAAAGAGCGTCATGCCGTGAGCCTGTGAAACTTTCTCCAGCAGCAGCTTGGGGTTGGTTTCTATTAATCCGTGAAT
>CBDURE010000093.1:0-14088 GCA_965369605.1 uncultured bacterium | reverse complement strand
CTGACAATCCTGTTCCAACTGAATGGGATATTAATTTCGACGCCTCCTGCTCAATAGGAGCAATGACTTATGATTGGGATCTTGACGGCGACGGCACTTATGAAGGCACCGGAGGTCCGCTCTATACAGGCGGATTCCCCGCAGGAACCGCAGCAGGATCATATTATCCGGTTCTCAGGTTAAATGGCGATGACGCCCTCACCTATACAAGCCTCGATCCTATTGTTGTGGAAACAGGTGTTTACGTTCACCTGGCAGCATCAGCAGGCGGCGACGGTACGCTAGGCACCCCCTATAACACAATCGTTAATGGTGTCGCGGGCACGACAACGCCGGCAACAAGCATCATCATGATTCGTGGTGATACCGATGCCGGAGCGCAGCAGGTTTACAACCAGCGTATTAATCTTGTTGCAGCTCATACAGGCATCACATTGCAGGGATACAGCAATGACCCGGTTAACTCAGAGCCGCCGGCATGGCGTTTATGGAACGCCACAAGTCGAACCTACAATTTACAATATTACGGCGAATGCATTTATCTTGTAGATGCTGATAATGTAAAGATTGACGGCTTTGAATTTGAGGCAATTTCAGCTAGTGATTATCCAGGTAGTTGGTGGTATATGCTTGTGCGCGTGATACATCTCGTGGATTCCGACAATGCACTCATATCTCATATCGTTATTCATGATACCACTCGAAGTGGTGCTACTGGCTGGAAGCATGGTTATGCTATACTTATTTCAAACTCTGAGAATGTTGTTGTTGAAAATTATCTGTTCCATGATTCAGATGTTCACGCTGACTATGGGACTACTTGTGGTATATATGGAAGCGCGGCAGATAATTTACTCATTTCAAATACCACCATCGATAATTTTTATTCCCCTGGCTATCATGGTTATGCTTATGGCTGTTTGATCTCTAACTCGGTTGACCCGGTTGTTAAAAACAGCATCGTTTCAAACATTGCCGGCTATACATCTACTGGAACAGCTGGATTCCAAGGGAATAACGGCAATACGAATCCTTTAGTCGATTACTGTAATGTCTATAACATTGCTTTTGGTAGTCGTTTTGTCAATGATCTCACTGAGGGATCCAACTGCATTAATGTTGGTGTTGGTTCTAACCCGTTATATACACTCGGACACCATCTCGGCACCGGTTCACCATGCATCGGTACAGGCGAGGATGGAGTTGACATCGGCTGCTACGGCGGTCCCGGCGGCGACTGGAATTTCGAGGATTAATCTTTAATTAGACGATGTAAATAAACGGTAGCAGAGGGTTTTAACCCTCTGCTTTTTCATTTATTTATTAAGAATCCCCCCCTTGGGAATGTCGGGATCCTGGCCGGGAGATTCGGCATCCTTGCCGGGAAAGGGGGCGAAAGCCCCTGGTTTTTCAACAGGGGTGCTGAAGCACCCAACTTTCCGGCAAGGGTGCCGAAGCTCCCGGGGGGAAGCTCTCGGAGGAATTTTTCAGAGGCGATTGGTTTTAATCAAAATATCCACAGTAGTAATATATATGCCTATTTGATAAAATATAAACTGTTCAAAAACATTCCACAGGAGAGTTTGAATTATGCGATATTTAACATTAATCATTACAATATCTTCACTGCTTATTCTGTTTGCCGGATGTTCCGGTTCATCCGCGATTTCCGTACAGCCTGACAACGCGAACATACCTCAAACGGATTATGTCACCAGTGAAACCAACCTGCTTTATTCCGGCACATTTGAGATTGACATGGACACCATGGCAATCAGCCAAAACGACGACAGGCAGTCCGAATATGTGTATGACATCACAGGATTTTTACCGGATAAATGCCCGGGCGGGTGCTTCAGATTCGCCATTGTTGATGTTGTCGGTACTGTTCTTGAAATTGAATTGACACTGGAAAACCCGCTTGACATACAGGCTTACGATTTAAGAGTCGAATACCTTGAGCTTTTTGGTAAAACCGTTCTTAATCCGGACAGCTATACCGATTTTCTGGGAACGCCAATTTCAGATGTATTTCCGTTTACCGCTTTCATGAAAGAAAACGCTGACCGCGCGTTTCCACTTGGTCCCGGTGGAATTGACACGGAAACGCTGTTTCTTGATTTCCCTCCGGGAGCAGGCGCATCGGTCAATTACGCGATTACAGCGCATCTGCCCGGCCAAACTCCCGAACCGTATGAAATGAGTGACATGACCCAAACCGGAGAGCTTACCGAGGATGGCGGTTTGGCAACAATCAGCTGCAAGGTTGATGATCATCAGGGGGATATCTCCGGCGTATTCCTTAATTCAATTCCGTTTACCGGCGCGCCTGTCCAGCTGCAGGAAGACCCGTTGAACCCCGGTTATTATGAAGTGGAAATTTCAAACACTCAGGGCGCGGCGATTGGCGATTACCAGCAGTTAATGATGGCTCTAAGCCCTAATCCGCAAAATATCAGCATCTATAATTATGTTCAAATCACAATCAGTGAAATAGCAGGCGGTTATCACTGGGAGTTTGATGATTTCCTGACTTTCGTTACACCATCACCGCCAATGAATCCGCCGTCCGAGGATTTCGATGTTCTCTCCCCTGCTCTCTGCGAGGAATATGACGGTAATCTTGGGATGATGCTCGCCGCAAATGATATTCTTGATTTGAATCCCGGACTTTCATTCCTATCAGCCAAATATCGAAGTTCGGATGACGGCGCAACATATACATACCTGGGTATGCCCGAATACGGCGGCTCCACCGGTTGGGCTACGGACAAATGCAAAATTTTCCCATCCGCAACGGCTGTCGCATACGGAACCTATTCCTGGGGAAGTAATTATGGATATATCGCGCCACTTGTTTCCGGCGCAATGCATCGAGGTTTCAGCGCGGGACGTCCAGCCTATAACATGGAATCTCTGGTGGATATCCACGGCTGGGTTTACTGCCTGAGTGATTCATCATCCGCAGTTACAATAAAACACTCCCCGAATCAACTGTTCACCGGTGATGAAAACTGGTGGTCATATACTGAATATACAATAACCAGCGGGAACATTCTCAGCCATGTGCGGTCAATCGATTTGGGAGACAATGAGGATATTTTCCTTGCGGTTTTCAACACGGATAAAACAGTAATCAGTTTGTGCCGTAACACAGATTTTAACCCCGCCAACACATGGGATGATTCAACTATCGTGTTCGATGGCAGCGCGGATTACGTTGAAGTGAGAGACCCATCGCTTCATGTCGAACCCGGCAATATCTGCCATATCGTTTATACACGAAGAGTTTCAGGAAGTGAGGCTTACCAGCTTGTTTACACATCCGATGATGATTCGTTTGATAATCCAGTTGAGGTTGTAATCCGCGAGCAGGTAGTACCTTTCAATGACGCGACTATTGGTTACGGGCATCCGCTTGGTCTTGATGTTGTTACCGTATCTTACGAAAGCAATGATGAACTATTTCTCATATCAAGTTTCGATGGCGGAATCACCTTCGGTGAGCCTGAACTTGTCAGCCCTGTCGGGTCATCCAATCGCGACCCGGATATGTTAATTGACGCGGACGATGGGCATCTGCACATGGTCTGGGCGTACCTTGACGGCACTAATCATGACATTGGGCGTCGTAATGCGGTGCTGGTTGAGGATTAGCGGAAGAAGGGATGGTAAGCATTTAAGAAAAGGGCGCAGCAAGCAACGCCCTTGCGATAGTGAAATGATGTATGGTATTTCTAAAAAACCTGAACCGTAGTATAATAATGTATGTCGTATAGTTATTATTTGTAGCATGTTTATTTTTTCATAACCGGGGTCTAGTCGTAAAATAAGGATGGTAGATGACAATGGCCAGGTCTAAAACGAAAGCGCTTTCAGCTCCTCTGGTAAAAGAGAATGAGCTCGAAAAACGTATTCTATTCCAGGAAAAAATGGACTCGGTAAAAAACGAGCTCTATAGTTTTGCCTATCGCCTGATGGGTAATCGTGAGGATGCCGAGGATTTGCTTCAGGAGTCTTATTTTAAGGCATATAAGTATTTCCACCAGCTGAGAAACCCCTCCAAATTCAAGGAATGGGTGTTTCAGATTACCGCGAATCAGTTCAGGAATCTGATTAAGAAGAAAAAACGCGAGCGAACGTATTTCGTGGATGATATCTCGATAATCAACGAGAAACCTCAGGAAAAGACGATGAATCCTGATAACATCTTCGAAGGGGTTGACCTTTCGGATAAAGTTCGATGCGCGATTGACAACCTTCATCCTAAGATGAAAACCGCGCTTGTTCTTTTCGAACTGCAGGAGTTCAACATTGAAGAGGTTGCCGGGATTCTCAACATCTCACCGGGAACGGTTAAATCGAGATTGCATTACGCTCGCAAACGCCTGAAAACTGAACTTCTGAAAACCAAACACGGCAGGCAGTGGGAAAAGGAAATCAAGGGAGGGATAAACAAGGCATAATGGGATGTTCCGAAGTAAAACGCATTATTGACCAGGTAAGGAATCGCGAGATTCCACAATCTGCGCTTGATGGCATTCATAAGCACATCGAGGAATGTAATGATTGCCATGAGTATTTCCATCAGGAAATGTCACTCTGCAATCTTCTGGAAAATTGCCGTACTAATGACGATGAGACATCCGCTAATCAATGCATGGATGATTTCTTCCAGCGAATGGAAAATAAATTTGATGATTTGGATGAAAAGAAACTGAAACCCGTATGGTGGGAATTGATGATTTATCATCCGTACTCCCGTCCCGCGACTGTCGGAGTATGCACACTGATAGTGCTGCTTCTGGGAGTACTTGCGATTAATCATTACACTTTTGGCGAGAAATTCACTTTTGGCGAAAAGAAGCTTGAGGCGTCGATGAAACGCCTTCCCGACGGCGCAATCCTAATGAGAACATCCGATGGAGAGGAGATTATTCTCATTGATCCCGCTCTCGAAGCTGACGGCACACTCGACGACGCTATTAAGGAATTGGAAGAGGCAATGGGGAGTGATTCGTTTAACAAATCAGAGGAGTTTTCTTTCGTTTCGTATTAATTAACTATTGGTATTTCAAATCTGACTTCACAAACAATCCGGTTTGCACTGGATTTTTTTTATGTATTATTTTCGGGACTGACCAGGTAGCCGTAAATAAAATTCATTTTTTTGTCAGAAGCATTTGTTTAAACATATGTTTTGACATTGAGAAGTTCTTAATAAACATTTTCATCAGATCAACAAACCGCAGATTTCTTAGATATACTTCGAGGTACATTTGCATTTGCAATTGTCGCATTGCGCGGCTGGAGAGATTTTCAAGTTCAAGTGAGTCCGATAGATATTTATCGTAACTGCTCCAGTCCTTTGTTAGAAGTTTGTATCCGTGTTTGCCCTCATGCGCCCATTTGTATATCTCACTTCCGGGGTAGGCTACAATAGTTGCAACAGACAGCCGGTCAGGATTATGTTTCACTGCGAAATTAATCGTGCGGCGTACCGATTCCCTTGTTTCTCCGGGCAGTCCAATAATAAATTTGAACCAGACTTTCATTCCCACTTTTCTGACTATCTGAACGGCTTTCTCAACCTGCTTCAGGTCAATGCCTTTTCCACAGCGCGACAATACTTCCGTATCTCCTGTTTCCACCCCCAGTTCAAGATATTCAAAACCCGCTCTTTTCATCATTTCGATCATCGGTTCATTAACCCTGTCAACACGTGTCTGGGCTTTGAATTTTAATCCCGCGTGCCGGTTGAATTCCACAAGGCGGGCAAGCAATTCCATTGTGTGTTCCGGCTGCAACCCGAAAGTTTCATCCTCGAAATAGATTTCAGATGGCTTGAAATTTTCATAGACCCATTCTATTTCCTCCATAACATTTTCCACAGGCCTTCTTCTGACTTTTTTAGACATGTTATGGGAGCAGAAGACACAATTAAACGGGCATCCCCTTTCGGTCATAACGGGATAAATGCCGGTTCGAGGGAAAATATCCCATGCCGGAAATGGAATAGTGGCAGGATTCTCGTTGTACTGCGGCGGAATTGAATTTTTTATTGTGCCATCTTCTCTCCAGAATAAACCGGGAATTTGATTAAAATCCTTGTCAGCTCGAATGAGATCCACCAGCGATTTCTCTCCCTCTCCGGCAATAACAAAATCGATATCAACCGATTCCTTAAGCGTTTTTTCCGGCAGCGCGTTTGCATGCGCGCCTCCAATGATAATAAGAGGATTTATCTGCGAAGATTTTAACAGCTTTGCAATTTTATTTGCTGTTGATAGCTCAACTGTCATCGCGGTGAAACCCACATACTTTGGGTTATAAGCGATAATTCTTTCAGCTGTCTGCTCCGGGGATAAATGCCCTTCCAGCTTGCCATCGACGACTTCAACGGATAATCCTTTTTCTCGAGCAGAGCTCGCAAGATACCCAAGCCCTAAAGGCGGGTAATTGCTCCAGTGTTTTTCAACCGGATTTAATAAACATGTGCGAGCTAAAACAAGGTCAGTCATGATTTACCTTCTTAAGGGAACACGATTCTATTGTGAGATATTTCCGTTGATATTCTTAAAACCAGTTGCAAGTGTTGTGAATTTACGTGCCCCCAGTAAACGCTTTATCTTCTCCTCAGTATTTTTTAATCCGTAATAGTGCCTGAAGTTTAAAAACCGCGATGGACTCCGGTAATATGGCTGATCGATATCGATTTCCCATGGGTGCAGGTACACTAAGACAGGTTCATTCATTTTCTCAATTGCGCTGATAGCATATGAAAAAAACCGCCACGGGAAAAAACGGAAATAGAATCCTCCCGCAAATGGAATGTTTCCTATCTGAGATGGCAGAGTTGTTATGGGCCATTCCCACAAATCCGGTAGGATCTGATGTGGTATCCGCTTGGCGTTCGGCATGCCATATCGACCATTTTTGATTGGGAAGATACTTGAATCGTATTTAATTCCCTCTTCCTTTAAAATTTCCAGAGACCACATTGTTTCCTTTGAAATCGAAAAATGTGGCGCCCTGTAGGACTGCACAGGTTTTCCGGTTATTGATTCAAGCAACTGTATTGATTGGCGGATATCCTGACGGAAGGAGTCAGGAGTGAGATTTGAAATATACTCGTGACGGAAACCATGCGATCCTATTTCATGGCCGTCATTCGCAATGTCCTTAATAAGTTCGCGATGATGCTCCGCCACATCTCCAAGAACAAAAAAAGTGGCTTGCGAGCCGTACTCTTTCAGCAATTCGAGAAGCCTGTACGTTGCCATATGAGCCCTGCGCTCAAAATTGCCCCAGCTGTATGGATCCTGAAGAAAGCTGTGAAACCAGTCTTCAAGGTCTATTGTTAAAATTCGATTATGAGTGTTCTTTAACATTATTTATTACTGTTAGGAAGTTTTTCTGATTCGGGCTATCCAGTTTAAATCCAGTTCAACAATTTCCGAATGCAACTTCATTGAATTAATAAACTTCTCCAGTCCTTCTTTATTTATACTATTGTATTTAACTTTATTTAAAGCAAGCCAGTATTTTCGAATCCGGCTGTGAAGTGTGTTCGATTTTGGAAAATCAACAATCAACACACCGCCATCCACAGTCAAATCCATCAGCGCATTTAATAACCTGCTCCAGTCATCGTGATAATCGAATACTCCGATTGCCAGGATGACATCATAAAGCGAGTTGTTTACTGAAAGTGGGAAATCGGCTACGACGATTTCCAGTTTATCCGCTTTATGGGCAAGTCGATTTTGCGCCTCTATTACATTAGATTCCACAATGTCCTCAATTCTTATAATATTCGCCACACCGTCAATCAGTTTTGAAAGAAATACACCATCCCCACAACCGAAATCAAATACATTTAACCCATCGCAATGAGGAATCCAGCTCTGAACAGTGTTCAGGCGTTCCGATTCATCACGTCGGAATAATCGGCTGCGAGCATTGGAACGGTCAGGATATTTGTTGCTGAAATAATCCTGAACAGGAGTTTTTTGAATGGTACGTTTGAATATGGATTTAGACTTTGCCATGGATTACCTCCAGAGGTACTCCCGTTTCATCAGTAATCCATTTTTTTTGTCCATGCGTTTGTGAAATGCAGGAAGGGAACAATTCTCGATGATTAAGCTGGCAAAAGACAGGTTAAATTCCGGTGATTGCAATTTAGTCGTCTCCCTGAAGAAAGAGTTACATCACTTAAATATATTTCATTCCCCAATATATTAATATTACCACATTATTCCGGAATGCACGTTGGCAGGCATTAATTACAAATACCAGTTATTATGCTGAACTAATATGACTCCAGGTGTCAGCATCCCTGGGGCAGTTGAAAAGGATGAGAATATCTATTTATTGGGTTATCGTAGGGGGGACCGCTTGGAATCTGTCTCAGAACCTACACTTTCTGTCATCCTGAGCGAAATACTTCGATATTGTTCGAAGTCGAAGGCTCTCTCCTCGATAGCGTGGATTAATTGAATCTGGTTTAATCATCAACACGGCGACTAATAGATGTCCTTCGGTAAACTCAGGACATGCTTCGCGCATAATTCTATGTTCTGAGACACTTTCCCTGCTGCGCCCGGAATTGACAGACGATTTAGATAATTGTATCATTAATAAGTGGCATCAATGTTTTTCAAGAAAGCCTTCTCACAAATTACATCAGGTTTAGGAGTCAAATCATGAAACACTTGTATATTCTTTTTACCATTTTGTTTCTTATAACTGTTGGCTGTTCCAGTGGCACCAACACACCACTGACACCGCAGGGAAATTCATCTACTGATGCAATGGAAAATATTCCCATTATTGGAATGTCATTGCACGAGGATGGCAGTTTCAACGCGCTTGGAATGTTAGGCGCGTACGAGCTAAGCATCAATCCTGAAAATGCGACAGCTGAGCTTGTCGCCAAGCGAACATCAGCAATTGGTGAGGATTACATCGTAAGCGGCATCAGTTTTTTCACTATTGCCCCATGCCCGACATGTTTAAAACTCACAGCTATCTCTCTTGATTTGGATGGCAATGCAATATTAACTTTCTCAATCGAACATCCGTTCCCGGAAGGCGATACATTCGACCTGCCATCAGCATCGAATCGCCTTGACCTGGATGTATTCGACCTCGCGATGGTAATCGTACCATCCGAAGCAACGGAGACACTTTACAGTTTAACAGGTGTCGGCGCATATACAGGATTCTGCATTGATCCTGATGGTTACACAACTGAACTCGCGAACGTTATCGAGAACACCAACGCGATTCCGTATTTCCTCGCTGTTGATGACAGCGTTGATGAGGATCCGCCAGCGCCAACATATAACAAATTGGCGATGGGCGAAGACACTATTTTCGATGTTGGATTCAATCTGTCAAGTGGAATTCTCACGTTTGATATGTATCTGACAATGGGATATGGATTCAGCGCTAAAAAACCGGACAGGCTTCTACCGAAATACTACAATCCCGAATTCAACCGAAAAGCCGCGTGGAAAGTGGTTGTAACTCCACCCGAAGGCGCAAACGCTCCCGCGATAGGCAATACGTGGGATGATAACGATAACTCAACGCCCTACAATGTGACTGTCGCTGTTTATGACTGGCAGCAGGGAGCGACTGTTTTCACCGGAGCGCCGGAGGATTTCGGCGATGCCGATGCGGACAACGTTTTCGCATCAAGTGAGGTAACAGGCGTATCAGTTGAAATCCCCGGCATGAACAGTGCATTACAGTCAGCCACAACAGCTGGCAGTGGAACGGGAACGCCATCCGATCCGCTTGTTTATTCACTTCCGATTGCAAATGAAAATCAGATTGCAGCGGGTGAGTATTTCGGGCTTGTCAAGGTAACAGATGAGCGAGCTGTTCTGACTCCGGCTGATGGCCGTGATTTCCTGATCGACACACCAAATGGCTCTGACCTTATTCATTACGAGATGCCTGAATACGCGACATATCAAATTTTCACCGCGACAGTTGTGGTTGGAAATCTGCAGCCAAGTGTGCTTACCGGTGTTGATGGTGAAATCGGACCTTTCATTCTGGGAATTGAAACATATTCGGTTACGGCATCCGATCCGGATGGCGACATTCTGTCATATTTATGGACAGTAACTGAAGTTGCAACCATGAATGAACTGATGTCGGATGTTACCGGAAACTCGGATGGCACAATAGATATCGATTTCGGTGCGCTTGGTGTTGTTATGGACGGCGTTTATGATATTGACTGCGATGTTACCGATTCCCACACAACACCAGTTCCCGCGACAACGTTGAGAGTTACAGCAACTGAGGTAATTTATGAATACTGGGCGGAAGATGACGGCGCTGGGGATTTGTCTATGGGGTGCAATTCAGGTCATGCTGTTAACTGGGAATACATGGACAGTGTAACCGCATGGGATGAAAACGGGAATGACAACACATACAGCCCTACCGGATGCTCCATTTTGCAAACTCCGGCAATAACTCTGCCGGCATCTGGAGAGGTAAGCGCGATTCACATGGTTATTCATCACCGCGCGGATGGGCATACCAACTGCACACGAGCCTACAACGCGGTTTTCCTAATGTTCAGCACTGATGACGGCGGCAGTTGGATTGGAACACGTCCCAACAATTACTGGACTATCGACGGCACCATCGTACCCAACTTTGGGTTCAACTCACCAAGCGAGACATATTGCAACTTGAGTTCCTACTCATGCTGCAATCAGCCATATATGAACACAAGGTACGATTGGGGCGGACTCGCATGGTGCGCGTATTTCAACTCATGGCGTGATTCCGATTTCACTCTGGATGCAAGCCAGTGGGGTCAGGATATCAACATCGGGCTTATCTGGAAAATCTATAATTACTGTTATATTTATCCGGCTAATTACGGATATCAGGTTAAAGGAATCAAGATTTATGTTGAGCCGTAGGATTTAGAATTAATTATTAATCCTTTTTATGCTAATTCCGGGGCGGCTATGCAGGTCGCCCCTTTCGTGTATCTATCTTCACTCGAAAGCATGTAGCAATATATATATCAATTTGTTAATATTGCCTGGTTAAAATTACTTCAGACAGGAGAATTAATATTATGCGTTATCTTTCATTTATCATACTTTTTTCTCTGCTCAGCATTTTCATGTTGGCAGGATGCTCATCCAGTTCGAATTCACCATTAACACCACAGGAGAATGATACTGTCGGCGAAATCGACAATCTTCCGATAATTGGGGCATCAACTTTCGATGATGGCTCGTTCAACGCGATTGGAATGATGGGGGCATATGAACTAAGCATCAATCCTGAAAACAACACAGCTGAACTGGTCGCGAAACGAACATCCGCGATTGGAGAAAGCTACGTTGTCAGCGGTCTTGGGTTCTTTACCGTTTCACCTTGCCCAAACTGCCTTCAACTAAAGGCCATAAGCCTGACACCGGATGGCAATGTGGAACTTACATTTTCCATCAGCCATCCGTTTGAAGAAGGCGATGATTTGAAACCGCCTTCAGCGATAAATCGTCTTGATTTGGATGTATTCGACCTCGCGCTTGTTATCGCGCCACTGGAGACTGTCGCGGCAACGTACAGCCAGACCGGTACAAGCGTTTATGCTGGTTTCTGCGTTGATACGGACGGCTACACTACTGAACTAAATGAGGTAATCGAGGATAGCTCTGCTCTCCCCTATTTCCTGGTAATTGATGACAGTATCGGTGGAGCAAGCACATTCAACAAATTCAAAATGGGAACAAAGGATTTTGAGTTCGATGCCACATTCAGTTTGGCATCCGGTACACTGATGTTCGATTTATATCTCACAATGGGTTATGGATTCTCCGCGGTTAAAGCGGACAGACTAAACCCAACGTATTATAATCCTGAGTTTAACAGGAAATCAGCGTGGAAAGTCGATGTTACACCGCCTGAGGGCGAAGACCCTCCCTCGCAGGGGAACACGTGGAACAGCGCGAATAATTCCACGCCTTATGATGTAACAGTCAAGGTTTACGACTGGCAGATTGGCGCGAATGTTGACCCCGCGCTGGCTAATTTGACTGATATTTATGCAGCATCCGGTGTTTCGAATGTCTCAGTCGAGATACCCGGCATGAACAGCGCTCTTCAGACTGCAACCACTCCAGACAGCGGCACTGGAACACCTGATGACCCGCTTGTTTACACATTTTCAATCGTAAACGAGAATCTTCTTGCAGAAGACGAATACACCGGGCTTGTTAAAGTTACCGATGAGCGCGCGGTTGGTGTTATCGGCGACAGGGATTTTATCATCGACGCCCCGGATGGAGTCACGCTTGGAAATTACAATTTGCCTGAATTCGCAACATACCAAACATTCACCGCGACAGTTGTTGTCGGCAGCACAATCGAACTGACAGCGCCAAACGGCGGCGAGGAATGGCGGATTGGTTCTAACGAGAACATCACATGGACAACGACTCTTTATTCCGGAATGATTAAACTGGAATACTCCAAGGATGGTTTCGTTTCGGATATAAATGAGATTATCGCATCCACCGATGATGACAGCGTTTACGAGTGGACCATCCTGGATGATCCATCCGTGACAGTTCGCGTACGGGCATCGCTTGTAGATGCGCTCACTGTTTATGATGATTCTGACGCTGATTTCACACTCATTGAGCAAAGCTGGGCAAATCCGGTTCTTATTGATACGAACAGCCACATGCCGCGATTTGTTCAGAATACAGATGATGATCTTGTAGGACTATGGCACAAGAACGGCCAGGGAATACAGTATTCCTACAATGATGGCACAGACTGGCAAAGTCCGGTTCAGGCGTATAACACAATTCCCACTTTCATGCATATTCTCTCTGCCAATAGCGGACAAACCGTATATGCCTCATATAAAGGGTCAGGATCAGGTAGCGGTTCTCGCCATGCGCTGAGATGGACAGGTGGCACTGGCGCATGGAATTACATGTGGCTGTACGGCTCGACAGGCCAACCGTCAATTCTTCTACCTGATGATGATGGTTCATTCACCCATATTTACACATATTCGGGTGGATTCCAGGTTATTGGCTTCAATGCATGGGCTTCGAACTGGTCAGGAATGGCAGGCTGGTATGACAGTTATGACTGCCGTATGGCGAGTACCAATTTCCATGAACGCGACAACACAAACCATTTCATCGCGTACCACCGAAACAGGTCCGGACTGGATGCCGCACGGTTTGTTCGAGGGTTTAAATCATCGATTTACTCCTGGACATCACATTCAATCTACCAGGGAGTTACCGGCGAACTTGTTGACTCGGTATCATTGTCTGTTGACTCGACAGGAACACTTCATTCGGTGTGGCGAGTCGAGGATGGTACTGATTTTAGAATCGATTACGCAAGTTCCACTAACAATGGCACTTCATGGTCAACTCCGGAAGATCTTGTCAGCGGAACATCGGCAATTCTTAAGAATTATGTCGGCATCGACATTGATTCAACTGATATGATTTACATCACATACGCCAGGGATGACGCTGTCTATCTGATTTGCTCGAACGCAACAGGCTGGGATACACCTGTCACGTTCATTGATGTTCCGGGGATTCCATCCGGTTATCACTATACTGAACCATTCCCGCTTATAACCGATGATGACGTACTGCAAATATACTATGTTTATAAGCAGACAACAGCAACGTACGGCGACTTGTATGAGATAACGAATTAACCGGGCGTATGTTCCGGGTTGAAATAGGATTCAGACTAGCAGAGGGTTTAAACCCTCTGCTATTTTTTTCCTTTTGCACTCACTACTGTCCAGATAAAAAAGAACGAAAAAAGAACCTCACCCCCAGCCCCTCTCCGTGGACAAAACACCGGCTTCAGGAGAGGGGATAAATCTGGTTTACCAGCTTATTATTCTATTCATGCAAATTGAATATTGCAGATATTCCTGAAGAGTGGACATGGATTGCTTTTACTCCACACTCTCTGCATGACGTTTTTCTACTCCCCCTCTCCGCATGGTGGAGAGCCACTAGTGACGAGCCACTAGTGGCGAGGGGTTGG
>CBDURE010000092.1:0-14234 GCA_965369605.1 uncultured bacterium | reverse complement strand
CCCGCTCGCGGGGGGATTAAGGGGGGGAAGAGAAAAAAACTATCTTTCCCGACAGCCTCTTTCGCGGGAATGACGAGTTATCCGAGGCTCGGTTTTCGATAAGAGAGAGATTATATTCCATCAGCATAATCATCATCAACAGGAAGCTGCCACGGATCGATGGATATATCCTCACTATCGCGGCCACGGCATCCGCAATCCTCATCGACATAACTTTGCCCCTCATCATCCTCATCATCCGACCAGTCAGATGAGAACATGCTGTCCAGATCGGCATCGGAGATATAACCAAGCCCAACAAGAGTGTCAATAAGCTTCTTGTCTTCAGCATCATCCAGCCTGATATATTCATCGAAAGGAATCCGTTTGAAATTGCGTTTCCTCTCAAGGGATGACATCATTTCCTCAAGAATGCCTATCAGTTCATCCCTTTTTTCAGGATATTCATCGGCCATGTTGATACATTCACCCGGGTCGTTGCGTATGTCATATAGGTGAAATTCATCGCAGTTGTAGCGGAAGAATCTATCGCCCCTGTTAAGTCCCCACACGAGTTTCCAGTCACCGACTCTTATCGCTCTTGAGTAGACGAAAATCTGGCTGAGGACAGGTTTCTTCCATGTCGGCACGACCTCTGGATCCAACTCAATCAGGGGCTTGAGCGAACGGCCATACATTGAACTGTTTCCCTCATGGCGAAAATCGGACGGCATCCGAAGGCCGGCGTAATCAATCAATGTTGGCATTAAATCTATGCTCTCGACATTCCAGCCGATTTCCCTCACGCCGTTGGTTGAGTATTTGTCAGTTGTGTCCCTGGCAAGATATCCCATGCCTTCAAGTGTTGTGGTGATATCATCAGGCTGCCTCTCCCAGACGGCTGGCGGTATGAACAAAACAAACGGAACACGGATTTCATCATCGTTCAGAAAATAGTTATGTCCAAAATAACCGCGCTCATATAATCCTTCGCCGTGGTCTCCTATCAATGCGATTATCGTGTTGTCCAGAATGTCGAGTTCCTTGAGCTGCGCCATGACATCGCCGAATGCCTCATCGACATATTTCATTTCCTCGCGGTAGAGATTACGAATGTAGGAAACATCATCATCTGTGAGTTCCACACTGCTTGTTCCCTCATTTATAAAGTAGCGGTTTCCGAAAAGGCAGGTGAGAGATTTAACGCTGGCGGACATCAAACTGGTTTCGACATCGCCCATCTGCTGCGCTCTGGGAATATCAGCCATGGATGGCGGGAGATAGGGGGCGTGAAGATCAAAATAATGCAGCCATGCGAACCATCTGCGGTCCTGGTTTTTTTTCATCCATCTGAGAAAGCGCTTGTTCGTTAGTTTTGCGTTTGAATTAACAGGCAGTTCAGACTGCGCAATCTCATAGCCGCACACCGTTTCCAGAAATCGAAACGGCGCGATGTAACTGAAGATTGTGGTTTGCAAATCATCGGATACTTGTCGATTAGCGAAATAGTCGAATCCCTGGTTGAAATTATTCAGGGATGTTACACAGAACGCACTGGGAAAACCGCCTGTTACATATCCGTTGTTTTTGAAATATTCGGAGATTGTTTTAACTCTGAAAGGCAGTTTGGATTCATTCGAGTATGCCTTGTGATACTGCGGATGCGCTCCGGTGAAAATTGATCCGTGCGATGGCGTTGTAAGAGGCGTGGACACATAAGCGTTTGTAAACAAAACCGATTCATCTATAAACTGCGCAATCCTCGGAGCGACAAGGTCAGGGGAGCCGTATCCCGGAAAGTAATTTATATTTGCCGTATCCAGTGTTATTAGCAGGACATTCGGTTTGTCTTTCAGGTAGCGTTTCGCTGATGTTACTCGCGATGAGCTAAACGCAATCGACAGCAGGAACAATCCGACGCCGATTAACAAAAGCGTTCTTATTTTAAACGGGGCGACCACTCGTTCTTTTGAACGTTTGGCAACCGGATAGAAAATCGCGCCCGTTATCACAAAACTCAGAATTAATCCTATTATGATATACAGCCATGCCGCGTTATCGAGTCCGGGCGATGATTTAAAGGTTAATGCGACACGGTTCGTTATTAAAATAAACAGCACAATCGCGATATTCATTGCGAAATTCCAGTTGGCGAATCCGAATCCCACTTTCTTTGCGCTTTTCAGAATGACTTGATAGAACGGATATGTCAGCAGGCCGACTATGAATCCAAGTATCGCTAGCGGAATGTAAATCAACAGCGGCATGATATATGCGAGCAGGCTGAGTTTATGCAGTCCGAAATACCAGTACCACCTGTAGAACGGCAGCTCAACCATGTACAGGAACAGCCATGGAACCAAAATGAATAAAAGCCCCTTGAGAATTTTCATCGTTTTTTGAGGATCTTTCATTTCCATTCTCCCTGAAGGTTACGAATTATTTCCTCGACATTTCTCGACTGAGCGATATTCGGATTTATCTGAAGCACTCTCTTAAAATGAAACAGAGCCTCCTCGGGTTTGTTCAGGTTGTTCATGTATATCAAACCAAGGTTGTAATGTGTGTTGATATGATCAGGATTAAATTTAAGCACATCATTGAACATTTTAACAGAATTTTTAAAATCACCCTGCATCGAAAATACATTCGCGAGATTAACCATCGCTTGTAGATAATTAGGCCTGAAATAAAGCGCATTCTTGTATGCTTTCCCCGCGGAGTCAAGGTCGTTTAGTTTCACGTACGCGTTGCCGAGATTGTAGTATGCGAGGTCGGGGAATCTCGATATCTGTGTCGCCTCGGTGAATATCTCTATCCCCTTTTTGAGATTCCCTTCTTCGATTTCAAGTATTCCCAGGTTATTCAATGCCTCGTAGTAATTTGCCCTTAGTTCAATCGCTTTTTCATAATGTTCTCGCGCTTTTTCAATTTGATTGAAAGCCTTGTATGTTACTCCGATATTGAACTGCAAAACCGCATCTTCGGAATCAATCAGTTCAGCCTTGTGGAATGTTTCCAGAGCTCTTGAGTAATCGCTCTGAATCAGATAGAGATGTCCCAGATTCACAAGGGCATAAACACTCCTTTTGTCAATCTTAAGCGCATCCTGATAGTGCGATTCAGCCTCAGCGAACATTGCCAGCGCTTGAGCCTGCAGCCTGTCGGCGTCCTCTCTGGTTTTGATTTGATCAGGATTTTTAAGTATATACTCCGCTTTTTGCTCCAGAAGGAATCCGAGATTCACTTTTGGCCGCGTTTTCGATGGTGACTTAGCGACAACGTCCTTCCAGAATACAAGTTCATCAGCCCAAACAGCGTTACGCTCGATTGTCCATGAAATGCAGACAACAGATATGACAATAAGGATAATCGAGATTATCCCACTGAACGCAGTCGATGGCTTTACGGTTTTCATATCCTTCGTTAGATATCTGAACAACGCGAATATGCCGTACACCACAAGAAGAATCGCTCCCCAGCCGGGAAGGTAAAACCTGTGTTCATACATCATTTCAAGCCCGATAAACGATGACTCAATAATCAGCTGCCCGAAATACCACAGGATAAGAAACGGAATAAACCGGTCTTTTTTCAGATACTTAATTGATGTGATTACTGCTGCAAACCATGCGATAATCGCGAAAAATGTTGAAACCGGTGAAACAGTGGTGGTTGATTTAACAATCTCGATATCCAGATTCAATTTCGATGGGTGAGGGTATATCATTAATAAAAGATAATTCCATACAATCCTGAACTGCGTCAGAACCCTCTCCCAGACTGTGAAATCACGATCCTCGTATGTAACAAGAATTTTATCCCACAGCACCGGACTGATAAGAACAAGGAATCCGGCAACAAATCCCCATCCGAGAAGCGAACGTTTTCTGAAAGATTCATCATTGCCGCTGATAAATAAATAATCGTAGAACCAGCAGAAAAAGGGAAGCGTGATCGTGTTTTCCTTTGTGGTAAGCGCGATAAGTCCGGCTGGAATAGCGAGAAGCAGGTTTATATCGCCATTCTGACGTTTGATTAATCCTTTTTTATTCAGGAATACAATTATCGGAACACCAATTACAAAGACAATTGCAAGGCACAAAAGCGCGTACTGCCCATCCGACGGCTGATTGAACACATTTCGCCACACATAAAAAAGCGCGTACCAGACAAACCCAATCCAAACCAGAAGCGGGAAATTTCCCAGAAACGGAATTGTTTTCTTTTTCTCGGATGCCCTATGCTTGATGTAAAGATAGAGAGCCAGCAGATACCAGAAAGCGGCAGCGCCCGCCATGCGCTGTACGATATATGTAACAGTCTGTGTCTGAATCGGATTAAGCGCGAAAAACACAGCAGTCATAAATGCCAGCCAGAATCTAGTGCTTTCCTCCCAATCACCGCGAGCGCGTTTCAGAAGGTCGAATGTCAGAAGGAAAATCAGATACGATGTCAGAACGTGCAGAATGATATTCACAATGTGCCACAGCATGGGGTCGAGTCCGCTGCCGAATATTGCATTAGCGAAATAATAATTCAGCGCGAATCCAAGATATGATGACTGCCTTAGAATTCCGCTGAGCTGCCCATTAAGTGTCCCGGCCAGTTCCGATGGGCTTAAATCGACAATCTGAATCCATGCATTATCTACAATGTTGGTTTTATCATCGAAATGCCACGGCACATCAAGCGAGCTGAAGTACGCAATGCCGATGAGTATTGCAAGCAGAACGAAAACAAGGAGCGGGCCGTAGGGCGGTTTATGTATTTGCTGTTTTTCCAATTTTTGTGACCGCATAAATGATAGCACACTACAAACAGACTTAATCTCAAATTATTTATACTCGTAGCGCTGATGTCCCGGGGCTGTGTCGCCCTCGTCTCGAGGGCAATGGATGCGGGACGCATCCAACACGGCCGATGGGACATCAGCGCTACGAACGATGGGACGTCAGCGCTGCGAATAATCACATTCACAGTTTATAATTTAAATCATTCTATTTGGTATTAACCGCCGTATTTAGTAAAATATCTGACTTACGAAAGGCAGCTGGATAAACTATGTTCGAAAAACTATCAGATAAAATTCAAAACGTATTCGACCGCCTTCGCGGCAAGGGGCGCTTGAACGAAAAGGCTGTGGAGGAGGGCCTTCGTGAAATCCGAATGGCGCTTCTGGAGGCTGATGTCAACTACAAGGTCGCGAAGGATTTCATCGCCAGGGTAAAGGAAAAATCGGTTGGTGAGGAGGTTCTGAAAAGCCTTACCGCCGGACAGCAGATTGTCAGGATTGTCCGTGATGAACTAACCGAACTGCTCGGCGGTGAAACAGTCGAGATAAAATTAGAGCACAACCAGCTGAATGAAATCCTGCTTATTGGATTGCAGGGCTGCGGCAAGACCACAATGGCAGCGAAAATGGGCATGAAATATCGCGAGGATGGCTGGCGTCCGTTGCTTGTCGCTCTGGATATTTACCGCCCGGCAGCAGTCGAGCAATTGCAGAAAACCGGAGCGCAGGCGAATGTTCCTGTATTTGCGCCTGAAGCCGGCGAAAAGCCTTTGCAGATTCTCTCTCGCGCGCATGAATACGCTCTTGAGAACAATATAGATATTCTAATCGCTGACACCGCGGGCCGTCTGACAATCGATGATGCAATGATGACTGAGGTGGAGGAATTAACTCAGGCGATTGATTTCGATGAGGTTTTGCTTGTTGTCGATGCCATGACCGGACAGGAGGCTGTTACAGTCGCGGAGACTTTCAACAGCCGTATTGGAATCAGTGGATGCATCATGACCAAACTCGATGGCGATGCCCGTGGCGGCGCGGCGTTGAGTGTATGCTCGGTTACCGGTGTTCCAATCAAATTAATCGGTACCGGCGAAGGGCTGCAAGGCGTCGAGGTTTTTCATCCTGAGCGGATGTCCGGGCGAATTATCGGCATGGGGGATGTCCTCTCACTTATCGAAAAAGTCGAGCAGGAAATCGACCAGGAAGAAGCTCTCAGACTGGAGAAGAAAATCCATGACCAGACGTTTGATTTCGAGGACTTTCTCGGGCAGCTTCGTCAACTGAAGAAAATGGGTCCGCTGGAAAATATTGTTAAGATGATTCCCGGGATGCAGCGAATGGTCGGCAGCCAAATAGAGAATCTTGAGGAAAATGAACTTTCACGAGTCGAGGCAATCATATGTTCCATGACGGCAAAGGAACGCCATCAGCCGGATATTATCAACTCATCGCGTAAAAATAGAATTGCTAGAGGCAGCGGCACTAAAATATCCGAGGTGAACGCGATACTCAAACAGTTCAAGCAGGCGCGTAAAATGATGAAAAAGATGGGGAAGATGTCGAAGCAAATGTCAAAAAAAGGAATTGACCCATCCGAGGGGCTTCCTTTTGACCTATAATAAATATGGATTGGAGAATAAATAACACCATGAAAAAGAGCCTGTCGGAGAAAGCGCCAATCTGATTTTAAACGTCGGGTGCCGCCCATACAGCCGTCTCGGCTTTATGGGTGATATGTTGCGAAGTTACGCATTTCACCCACATATCACAAAAAGACGTGATGTGTGGGCGGCACCCGGAATCTGTCGTAATAGATTTTGTTAACAGGACACCCCCACCCCGGCCCTCCCCGCGAGCGGGGAGGGAGAAGATTGTTTCCCCCCGCTCGCGGGGGGATTAAGGGGGGGAAGGGAATTTTAAAACCATCGTCTAAGACAGACGCTAAAGCATGGTGTTATTGAAGTAATATTTCTTTACATAATCTTTTCGAGACAGTCTATAATACATCAACATGCTGATTCGATTAATCATATCAATTTCATTGCTGGCGTTTCTTTCCATCGGATGCGCGTGGGAGAATCTCGACGCGGATGTAACCGATGTTGACCGTATCTGGGAACTTCGCATGGTGATGGAGGGCGCTGTTGATGACTACTCCTATTACATCATCGTCTTCAACTTTTCCGGCGACATCAACCAGAAACCACTCGCAGCTCTGGATGGCGAGGAGCGCGGACGGTTCTGGGAAGTCTATTACATGCGCGGCAAACCGGGAGACCGTCCCGAGATGGCGCCTGAACCTCTTGATTTCTACAAGGGACTTGGCGGGAGTAGCCAGACAATCGGCGCGCTGCCGTACGAAACTGACGACAAAAAACGCCGCGATGACCCAACCAAACCGGCTACGGAAACAAATCCGCTCGACAGGCTTCCCGACCTGTTCAGGGAAAAAATAGAATATATCGATGCCCGTGTCATATCATCGCCAATTATTGAGGGCGGTCCCACCATTCCAAACAATACAATTTATCTGAAATTCAACTGGCGAGGATTTCCTGAATTTCCATCAACGGTGAATATCAACATGATGGTTACAAGCCTTGGTGTGGATGAGCTGTCATACGATCCCGAGTGGGACATTGAGGCATTAGTCTGGGATTCATTCGCGTATAACGGAGTCAGCATCCTGATTAATGACCGCGAGGAATTCTACGAATCGGAATTCCTGGTCGAGGTCCCCGCTGCGGACCAGATAGTCTATGGACGCCTCCCCTCACAAAACATCGTTGATTGGTCTCTGAAGATAGCGGAATAGGTTAGCAAGTTAGCAGGTTAGTAGGTTAGCAGGTTAGTAAGTAAAAAAGGCATCAGCCGGGAGTTTCGGCACCCTTGCCGGAACGTTGGGTGCATCAGCACCCCGTCGGTAAAAGTGAATCTCTTGAAAAAATTGGAAAAAAATAGCAGAGAGTTTAAACCCTCTGCTTTTTTTTAACCTACTAACTTACTAACCTGCTAACTTTCTAACTGCTTTTAATGCCTGAAATGACGCTTTCCCGTAAACACCATCGCTAAGCCTAATTCATCAGCTTTTGCTATTACATGCTTATCCCTGATTGAACCGCCCGGTTGGATTATCGATGTGATTCCCGCTTGATGCGCTATCTCGACATTATCCTCGAACGGGAAAAAGGCATCCGATGCCGCTACCGAGCCTTGCACATTATCGCCGGCTTTTTCGATTGCGATTTGGAAACTGTCGATACGGCTCATCTGTCCGGCGCCTGTTCCGATTGTCCTGTGCTCTTTTGCGAGTAGAATAGCATTTGATTTAACATGCTTCACGACTCGCCACGCGAGCCATAAATCGCGGGTTTCATTCTCGGATGGCTTACGTTTTGTAACAATCTGCCACTGGTCAACCGGAGTGAACAGCTCATCCCATTCCTGCATGAGGATTCCGCTTCGCAGGACTTTTATTTCCTTTGGCGGCAGGTCGGCATCGCGCCAGTCTTTTGCTAGTTTTATTATTATTCGGCTTTTTTTCTTCGAGAGGAGTTTAAGCGCGTCCTCATCGTAGTCATCCGCCATTATCATGTGGAACATGACTTCCTTGATTGTCTGCGCGAGTTCGATATTTACTTTGCCGTTAATTCCTATGATTCCCCCGAATGCGCTCATTTCATCGACTCCGCGAGCGTGTTTGAAAGCGTCCAGTTCATTGTCCGCTCTCGCCGCGCCGATTGGATTCGAGTGTTTGACGACAACAGCGAACGGATTGCCAACCTCGAATTCACGCATGATATTCAACGCGCCGTTTGCATCAAGGTAGTTGCAATAACCAATCTGCGAGCCGCAGAGTATTTGGGCGTAATCGGGGAACAGCTGTTTTTTATCGAGACGCCTGTATAAATTCCCGCCCTGATGCGGGTTTTCGCCATATTTTAATGTTTCAACGCGCTCGAATCCCACAAGGAATTCATCATCATCGTACGGATTATGATTAAGCGACTGGTTGAAATAATCATAAATGCTGAAATCATATAGAGCTATTTTTCGGAAAACCTTAGCGGCTAAATTGCGGCGTGTCTGGTCACTCAGTACTCCGCCGAGCAGGGACAGTTCCTTGATGACAGTATCATAATCCGCAGGTTCACAAATCACGCCGACACGGCTGCAATTTTTCGCAGCGGCGCGAACGAGTGTTGGCCCGCCGACATCAATCATCTCGATCATCTCATCATCGGTTATATTTTCCCTTTTACGAGCCTCCCTGAATGGATAGAGATTACAAACCACGAGTTCAATCGATGGAATATCCAGCGATGCCAGTTCATCGTAATGTTCCGGATTATCCTTGTGGAGAATTCCAGCGTGAATTTTCGGATGAAGCGTTTTTACCCGCCCATCGAACAGCTCAGGAAATCCCGTGTATTCGGAAACCTCCATCGAATCAATTCCGCCTTCCCGCAGGGCTTTGTGAGTTGTTCCGGTCGCGATGATTCCAAAGTCGAGCTGCTCCAGATGGCGGGCGAAATCAACGATTCCGGTTTTGTCATAGACACTTATTAACGCAAACTTCGACGACATTATTATCCTCCGAGTGGATGGTTATTCTCCTGAAAATACTCCTGCTGATTTTATCTTAACACCCTCAAGCAGTTCAGTCTTGTAATGGACAATTGTGTCCTCGATTTCAACCTCACCATGCGCGCTGGCGAAATCCATAAAAATCGCGCGACTGACTTTTGCGGGACCGCGCAATTTTACCATGCGATTTAAAACAACATAAGGGCCAATCTCGGCGTTGCCATCCATCTGCGCTCCAGATTCGATATAAATTGGCGGTTTGATATTCGAACGCTCCAGAACGTCCTCCTGCCCGGGTACGAGGTCACGCGATGTCCATATCCCCGGCTTTACCTGAACTCCGCCGACTTTGACATTGAGCTTGGAATCCATCAAATCCCAATGCGCCTTGAGAAATTTTTCAGGAGTTCCGATATCCAGCCAGTACTTTTCTGTTTTGAAACCGTAAAGCGGCTGGTTGTTCTCAAGCATTTTTGGATACAAGCCACGCTCAACCGAATAATTTACACCGGGCGGGATTTCATCGAAAACATCACGCTCATAAATATAAATGCCGGCGTTGATAGTATTCTGCGTAGCTTCCTCACGTTTTGGCTTTTCGAGGAATTTCAGGATACGGCCATCCGGCTCAGTGAAAATAACTCCGTACGCAGTGGGGTCTTCGACTGGAGTCATTGTGATTGTAATTCGCGCTTTGTTTCTATTGTGAAAGGTGATGACGTCATTCAAATCGAGATCGGTTAGAACATCGCCGTTGAAAATAACAACCGGGTCATCATTCAGAAACTCCTCGCAATTCTTGATTCCACCGCCTGTTCCGAGAGGTTCATTTTCGATTGCGTAGAAAAACTCCATGCCGTACTGGGAGCCGTCGCCGAAAATCTCCTGGATTTTTTCCGCGAGATAATGCAGGCTGAACGTAACGCGTGTAACGCCTATCTGCTTTAGAAGGTCGAGCTGGTATTCGAGAAATGGCCGTCCCATGATTGGAAGCGCCGGTTTGGGGCACGTGTCAGTGATTGGTTTGAGCCTCGTTCCGAATCCGCCCGCGAGTATTATTGATTGCATATTATTGCTCCTTTTTTTAAATTTGCTACCCAGGCATTATAGCCGATTGTACGCAAAGAATTAATATGAATTAATTACACTTTTTAACTAGTTATCGGCTCAATTTTCATATTGATTCATGCAAGATGGTTGCAAATTTCATCTCCGAGTGGCAAAATCAAATCGATAACATTACGCAATTTTCAACATTCATTCCTCGCGATGCGGGGGGTGTTGTTTTTCAGGTGATTGGATATGGCAGATGAAGAAAAAAAGGAACAGGCAAAAGAACAAGCGAAGAATCTGGATTTGACATCCGAAGAAAGACTTAAAGATGTAAAACGAATCATTGCCGTTGCCAGCGGCAAAGGTGGGGTAGGGAAATCAACCATCGCGGTTAATATCGCTGCAGCGTTAGCGGCTGATAAACATAAAGTCGGAATTCTCGATGCCGATATCTACGGCCCAAGTATCCCCATGATGCTCGATATCACCGAGATGCCTAAATCCGATGGGAAGAAAATCTATCCGTCTGAAAAATACGGCATGAAAGCTGTCTCGATGGGAATGTTCGTAGCCGCTGGAGAAGCCCTTATATGGCGCGGTCCCATGATTATGAAAGCAATCCAGCAGTTTTTCGATGATGTCGAATGGGGCGAATTGGATTATCTCGTAATCGACCTCCCCCCCGGAACAGGCGATGCGCAACTTTCAATGGCTCAATTGGTAAAAGTAACAGGCGCGGTAGTGGTAACAACTCCACAGGACATCGCATTCCTCGATGTCACCCGCGCGGTTGGAATGTTCAAGCGAGTCGAGGTGCCCATTCTCGGAATCGTTGAAAACATGAGCTATTTCAAATGCCCCCACTGCGGAGAGGAAACGGAAATCTTCCACAAGGGCCGCAATTATATACAGTCCGGACAGCTGGGATATTCACTCCTTGCGCAACTGCCAATAGACATGCAACTCCCGGTATCAACTGATGAGGGTAAACCGATTGTCCTTGAGGATCCGACATCGGAAATAGCGACACGCCTGATTAATCTTGCGCGAAAAGTTCACGGCCAATTAAATGAAATGGAAGAAGCTAAAAATTAATTACTAGTTTGGGAATAATAAAATGGCAGGATGATATGTAAAATAGCAGGATATGTAAAATAGCAGGATATGTAAAATAGCAGAGGGTTTAAACCCTCTGCTATTTTATATATCATCCTGCTATTTCTCTGCTTTCGGCATCGGTTCATGAGCCTTGCGACCGTAAACCTTCTCATACGCCTTGCATTGAGGACATAATCCGCGCTCGATGAATTTAACAAACCAGAAAGCGAATCCTCGCTGATTCTTGCGAGCGCTGTTGCATACCGGACATTCAAGGCATCCTTGTGCCAGTTTCTTGTCTTTTTCTGTTATTTCTGTTTTAGCCATTTTTATTATTATCATTTCGAATAGTTAAAGATAACTATCCCATATGCTTGCACATATGGGATAGTCTCGGAGAGGGTGGGATTCGAACCCACGAAGGACCTTTAAAAGCCCTTACTCGATTTCGAGTCGAGCGCGATCAACCATCTCTGCCACCTCTCCATCCCGCAGGGGATTCAGCCCCACCCGGAATCGAACCAGGATCAATAGATTAGGAATCTACTGCACTATCCATTGTGCTATGGGGCTATCCGTGCAGCCAAACATTATAACGAAACCGGCGCATTATGAAAAGCACAATAACATCCTTAAAATCCGCGATTAATATTGATGTCATTCCGGGCTTGACCCGGAATCCATCTAATGGCCGAAAAAGCATGGATTCTGAATCAAGTTCAGAATGACAATTTGGATATATAAAAATAGCAGAGGATTTAAACTCTCCATTATTTTATATATCATGCCCTGTCTTGTTTTACTCCCTCACTGTCAGGATTTATGATAAAATGCCGTGGAAATTAATCAGCAATGAGGTATGAATAATGGCACATGTAATTTCAGATGACGCGGAAAAAATTCTCGACCAGCAATTCGATGTCCTCGATAAGGGATTCGTCCGCCTGGTCGATTACCTCGGCGGCGACGCCCGTATCGTGCAGGCTGCGCGAGTCTCGTACGGCAAAGGAACGACATCAGTCCGTCGCGACAAAATGCTAATCGAATATTTATTGCAGCACGAGCACACATCGCCGTTCGAGCAGGTCGTTTTAACCTTCCACTGCAAAATGCCGATTTTCGTCGCAAGGCAGTGGATACGCCACCGCACGGCGCGGGTCAATGAAATCTCCGGACGATACAGTGAAATGCCCGATGAATTCTACATCCCCGACAAAAGCGTAATCCGCCAGCAGAGTAAAAAGAACCTGCAGGGACGGGATGATCTCACCGATGTCCCCGCTGAAATTCAAAACAAGGTGCTCGAAATCCTCAAACGCGACCGCGAAACCGCATTCACCGGCTACAAGGAAATGCTCGATGATGAAATCGCACGCGAACTCGCGCGAATCAACCTCCCCCTTAGCCTCTACACCGAATGGTACTGGCAAATCGACCTCCACAACCTCTTCCGCTTCCTCAAACTACGCCTCGACTGGCACGCGCAGTACGAAATCCGCTGCTACGCAGAGGTAATCGGAACGCTCACTAAAAAAGTCGCTCCCCTTGCATACGACGCATTCGAAAACACCATACTCGGAGCTCGCAAAGTAACCAAATCCCAGGCACAAAGAATAGCCAAACTATTAAATAAGCATGATCCTGATTTGCTTGTCGAGGTGGATTGGCTCGATTTGGAGAGTCCTGACAAGGATGTTTATTAGGAAGGTGTGTATTAGAGGAAGGTGTTTATTAGTAGATAATCTTGTGCATTAGTCCCGTAACCCGTCATGCCTTTATTCGATAATGTAAATCCATCCCGCCAACCTTCGTAGGCATGCCGGGGTCTTTGCGCAACTATCAATCACCCAACCGTAACCCTCCCCAAACCGTAACCCGTCATGCCTTTATTCGATAATGTAAATCCATCCCGCCAACCTTCGCAGGCATGCCGGGGTATCATGGCTTCAGCCATGATACATGATAAAAAATATCCATTTTTCCTCGTAATGCTTGCAGCGAAACGAACATCCGCGCCGTCTATATTAATGAAAATTACTTTTCATTATGAAACGCAAACCGTAACCCGGTTATGCCTTTATGGACAATGTGAATTTATCCAGACAATCTACGCAGGCATGCCGGGGCATAGAACGCACAATGGTCAAATACCGCAGAAACAAACTAGATTCTCCAGACGCCATTTATTTCATTACGATGGTTACACATAACCGCATCCCCATCTTCACAAATGACCGGGGATATAAACTTGTTCTAAACACAATGAGCGTTATGGAAAAACGGTTTGATTTGCATTTCCCGGCGTATGTCATTCTCCCCAATCATATACACTGGCTGATATCGCCAAACAACGCGGATTACTCAAACGTTGTTTTTTCGTTTAAGAGACGAATAAGCGGACGCATTTCCAACATTGCTCCTGTTTCGAAAGGCGCTAAAATATGGCTGAATAGATTCTGGGAGCGTACAGTACGGAATGAAGACGAGTGGGCGAAGTTTGTTGAATACATACATTTCAATCCGGTTAAACACGGGTTTGCGCAAGAGCCGTCAGAATGGCGGTTTTCGAGTTTTAATGATTATGTTGCACGGGGGATTTATGGGGTTGATTGGGACGGCGGTGATGGTGTTGATGTTGCTGGGGCGGAGTATGATGTGTAGCTTCGCAAAGACCCCGGCATGCCTGCGAAGGTAGGCGGGATGGATATGCATTATCGAA
>CBDURE010000091.1:0-14287 GCA_965369605.1 uncultured bacterium | reverse complement strand
GACAACTTATATGTATAACCACCTAAGTTAGTGCCATTGGGGTCAGTCCCCTTTTATGTTGACCATAAATAGTGCGACATAGATACTTTTTACTTACATACAATCATTGTAACTTCTAGTTATACATCAACCGATAAAACACAGTTTCGTAATTATAAGCAACGTAATTATTCTCGCATGCCATGAGTAGGTTTCCATCCGGATCCCAGTATAAATCGGCATGGCCGTATATCTGGCTATTGAGTGACGCGTCGATTACATAATCAGGCGTGTTCTGGATTGTAACCTCATCTGAATACGGGCAGAATATTTTCAGATGCAGCAGGTCATCGGATTCCTCAACAAAGACAGAATGAACCAGACCGTTTTCATCTATTTCAACAGCACCCATCGGCCCATGTACCCAGGGATGTGAGTTTAGCGTGATTGTCATGTGCGGCATCCAGGTATCGGTTGCCGGTTCATATCGAATATACTCAAGATCATTCGTACTATGATTTCTTCCGGTGATGTGAATGCTGCCATCCATGCCTGCACATGCAGCGAGATCGGTTATTGATCCTGTTGGAGAAAGATTCATCGCCGTGCGAGGCGCCTCCCAGTTTGTTCCGTTATATACAAAATCCCAGTATTCTTGCTGTCCTGACAAGTCGGCTATTTTGGTTCTTATCAACTGGTGGAAATATCCGTTCGGCGTTGAAACCATAACAGGTGACAGCATTAATCCGCTACCACCGCTGGAGCTTGACCTGATATGAACCTGGCCAACATCAGCAGCTGCTGAGAATCCTGAACCGGTGTTGAGAGAATATTCAAACATATATGGATAATAATCACTGTCTGAATATAGCCATGTAACCATTACATGGCCATCATCGTTTCTATCCATATTGAGGCATCTGACAAAATGATCAGGTTCAGCAACTTTCAAATCTTCAATTATTCCGGTAAAGACACCGCCTGATGTTGATGTACACTGGACAATTGCATATCTGTTCCACGCAACATGAAGATTATCATTGCCATCAACTGAGCATGAAACCGTGCTTACAGAATCAGTAACGCCCGGTATTAACTCAGGAGCAGACATCGTGCTGCCATCAAATGTTCTGTGGTGGATTCCAAAGTTAATGCCATCGGAAAATTTTGTGACTATGTGAACGAGTCCGGTTGAATCTGAGCAAACTGCCTGGCCTGTATGGTAGGAAACATCTCCGCGTATCTTTTCATCTGTGAAATGATGTCCGCTTTCCCAGTAGCCTTCCACGAAATCACTTGTAACTGTCACCTCAACGGATTCTATTTCACTTATGCCGGCAGGTGTATCATCATCAGTGACTCTTAATCCCGCCAGATGAACACCGTGTGCGCAGAGGTAATCGAAATCTACAATCGCTTCTGCACCATATATATCAGGGTCAAAGTTAGCCGGAATGCCATCCCATTTGAAATCCCATTCATATAATGTGATTGGTCCGCCATCCGGGTCATAAGATCGTGAGCCGTCAAATATAATCAGTGCGTTTGATGTGAATACGTTTGGCGGGTCGGGAAGAGTATCGATGATAGCGATTGGGTCCCCGGGATCGCCTGTCAAAACAGTGATTTCGACATAATCGTATGTGCTTACATTCTGCCCGTTCGGGCTTAACGCCATGATTAGCTGGTTATAATCACCGATTGCGGCTCCCTGCGTGTTTGAAATATCCACGGTGAAAGATCCGGGATTTAACGGATCGGGAAGCATCTGGACAGGTCCGCCTGTGAACGGTGATGAATCCAGGAAAACCGCGGACACATCATCCTGATGGTCATCGACTTTGCAGCTGATTGTCGCGTTGCCACCTGATGTTGTCAGGCTGCCGGTTTGTGCCATATCAGATATCATGTATGGATCAAGAGTATTTAACGGCATGCTTACTGTAATTGCGTAACTGACAGCCGCAGCTGATCCCGGAGGGAAATCGAGGAAAAGCGTTTGAACATCTGTGGCGGATGGGCCAACAGGAAACGCCCTGTCGGGGTCATCCTTCGCAAACGCTGTAAACGGTTTGATATCCGTAATCGGCGTTGCAAGGAAATCCGTGTAGTTATCAGGATTCAGCACTGTTTTGCCAAAAAGGTTAAGGTATTCCAATCTTAGATCATAAACCTGAATCGTCAGTGGATTTTCAATTGTCAGCTCTATCTCAAGAACAGTTCCGACAACATTTACAATCGTAAACCTGAAACATCCGCCGGGGCATTTGTCCGGCAGGAATCCTGTGATGTCGTATATATAATCCGCGCTTCGTGAATTCTGCGATATGGCCATTGTTTCGATATCGATTTCAAATTCACCCATATACGCCAGTGATGTACCTTCTTTTTGTGTTTCATTCTGAGGGGTATCCGTACCGGGCATTGTGGGATTGCCGGATGAATTCGAACATCCGGCGAATATCGCCATAATGATAAAAAGAGAAATCAGTAAATTACGCATTGCCTTGCCTCGCTCGTGGACATTGTTAAATCAATGGTATCAGTAATTATATTGCTATTAGCTATGTATGTCAAAAAGGCACTCCAGATGGAGTGCCTTTGAGTTTCACTTATTTTACATTCGTTACTGCATCCAGACTTCATGCTCATCCCAGCTGTCACCGGATGTGTCGGTTGATTTGAGCAGTTTGATTCCTGAGCCGTCCACGCGGAAGTATGCAAGGTACATGTACCCAAGTGAATCATCGCCCGCGCTTCTTACATGGGATATTCGCGGGTCGGTGTCAGATACTTCGGGATTCAGCACTGACCAGCCGTTGTCTATCTCATTTGCCACATTTGATTTTCTTATTTGCAGAATGTTGTTGCCATCAGCAAACAGGAAGATATGTCCGGTGGCATGTGATGAAAGAATCTCGTTATTATTTGTAAATGGAGTTTCAAACCATGAATATTCATAATCCGGCATGTTCATCTTCGTAACGAAATTTCTGCTTGTTGTTGATGGGCTGCCGTAGTATGCGTAAGATTCGTTGTCGCCGTAATCGGCTGTTACTTTCGTCACGTCCGAGAAACCGCCTGTGCCAATCATGCCCCGTTCGAATGTCCATGTTAAACCATCGGGACTATCCAGTGTTTGAACAGTATCAAATCCGTCATTCGCGTATGCTTCAATGACATTTGCAATCATGTAGGTATCATCATCCTGAATGCATATCGCCGGACTGAATTCCTTTTTACCGAGAGACCAGTAGTTATGCTCAAGGTCGGTTGGCTCAATCAGGAATGCCATATCAAGCTGACCACCAGCCCCGATAATCTCAGTTTTTCTGTAATATACATCACCGCCATATAGAGCATCTATATATGTCCATGTGAATACGCAGTCGTTGTTTGAATCGAGAACGAAATCGGGTTGATGATTTTCAGTGCCATCCTCTGATATAAGAAAACCTGTTTGGAACGTGATGCCGTCATCGTTGCTAAGAGCGGCGCATATATCACCATTGAGATTGTAAATAATAACCACGTTGTTCCATCCGAATTCATCAAATGCCGCGACAGGAGTATCCATAATCGTATCATTTGCCTGTACGGTTAACACAACTGAAGGAGTTCTGAATGACACTCCGCCATTATCACTGACCGTGTAGCATAGCTGTAGAGAATCATCAGTCATTGAGCGTCTGACAAACGCGATGTGGATTCTGTCATCCTCGCCAATGAATAATCCCGGATGTTCATATCCGTTATATTCGCCTGAGTCCTCATATACAGTTACAGTTACAAAGTTGTAGGTGTGTATGAATTCATCGTTTGGTGAATTGGCTTGAATTATCAATGTGTAATCGCCAATCGCTGCGCCTTCTGTGTTGCTGATAGTCGCTGACCAGTGAGTGTAGTCCCCAGTATCCTGAATCAGGTTTGTTACAGCGCCGGTTAAAACCGTTGTATCAATGATGACAGAATTAACATCATCCTGATGATCGAGCACATAACATCCAATTTCGGCGCTTCCGCCTGATGGTGTCAAACCCATGCCTGCGTACATGCTATTTATCTCATATGGTTCATATGTCTGATTCGGGAAACTAGCGGTTATCATGTAGTCAACATATCCGGGCGCTCCGGGTGGGATATCGAGCAGAAGGAGCTCCGTGTCAAACGCGTCCGGGCTAACCGGGAAGTTCCTGTCCGGATTTTCCTTCGCAAACGCGGTGAAGGGGCGAATGCCCGGTTTGACAAACAGGTCGGTGTAGCTGTCAGGATTAAGAACCTGCTTGCCATATAAGCCGATATATATCAACCTTACATCATAAGCCTGCAATGCGGTTGGATTCTCGATCTCAAGTTCGATATGCAGGACTGTTCCGACAACATCGAAAATCTGAAAAGTGAAACATCCTCCCGGACACCAGCTTGCAAGATATCCGGTGATATTCATGTTTAACATCGTTTCCTTATCCTCGATGCTTTTGATTTCACCGGTGAAATCCTGTGGGATTATCATGCGGCCGGAATACAGGATTTCATTGTTTGTTTCCGCACTGGCAGATACGGGTGAATCGTCGGATGGCGCTACTGGTGAATTTGAGCCAGAGCATCCCATATTCAGCACAAGTATTATGAATACTGGAATGATTAAGAGATAGGTTTTTCTAATCATTGTGCTTCTCCCTAAGTATGTTTTTTACCATAAAAGCTTCTTACTATTTTACATGGTATGGCAATTGAGTTCAAACGTCATATTAATATTTTGTTTAGAAAAAGCAGAGGATAAAGAATAGCAGAGGGGAAGGAATTACAGAGGGGACAGAATAGCAGAGGATAAAGAAAAGCAGAGGATAAAGAAAAGCAGAGGATAAAGAAAAGCAGAGGGTTAAAACCCTCTGCTTGTTTTAATCGTGTCCTAAAGGTTATATACCTGAAGGTTGAGTGTATGTATATTGGAAACCAATGGGCTGAAGCCTATTGGTTTCCGGCAAGGATGCCGAAGCTCCCGGTCTATCAATCCGGCTGGCTTATCAATACAGAATGAAGACGGTTACTCGCGGTGTTGTGCCGTCTAAATGCGTAACGTGAACAGTGAAGCTCTTGTTGCCGATGTCGAGATGCTTCGGGTCGCCTGAAATGCTGCCATCGGATGCGCCATTAATTGTCTGTATTATCTGTCCGCTAACTGTGTCGATGAATTCGATTGTTTTGTTATCGGTCAGGCATACGGCGATTGGCGCGGTTTGCTCAATTCCATTGATGATTCTGGGGCATGTGTCATCATACGGCAGAATTTCCATGTCAATTACACTGCCTGAATAGATTGGAATGCCGCCGATTGTGGGATTCCCGTCCGGATTTGCGCCGTCAAGGCCGACAAGCAAACTGTCATATCCCCATGCGGCGAGTGTGTCCGCGCCGGAGAAAGCGTAATAGACATAACCGGTGTCTGATCTGTCCACGCCCTTGATATCATTGGATGGAATTCCTGATAATGCAACGGAGAAGAGAGGATCAGCAGTAGGCGGGTCAGCCGGGTCAAACGGATAATCGAAATCTGTCCCGAAATAGAGAGTGTCATAAAGTCCGATGCCCATGTTGGTGTATTTCGTTGTTTCCCAGACACAGCCGAGGTTGTTGTCGAAATCCTCCCAAATGTCGATAGGCAGCGGGTCTTCCTCCTCAAATTCGCTGACAGCGGGCCTTTGGTCATCATCGGAATCGTACATCAGGTACATGGCGAATAAGTCAAGCGGGTAGATTGTATCGTACGGCGGCTCAGGCGGCGGTACTACACAGTATGATAAAAAGAAAATATTTCCCGCCGGCAGTATTGGCAGGTCGGGATGAAAGGGCCAGAATGTTTCGTTGGCGTCAAGATAACCAACTCCGGTAACACCCTTTTCGCTGGCGTCAAGACGCCGAATCGCCATCGCCGCGTCAGGATGCGGATGATCTCCCGTATTGTTAATGGGAAGCCGTCCGGGTGCGTGAAATACAGCATCGGTGTAATCGAATTTGTACCTGGTGATTTGGTTGTACGAATCCGGCATGTAAACACCGGCAATGTTAATGTTGTCGTTTTCCACAACCGCGAGGTCAAGTTCAACTGAAGCTGATGTCGGTTGTGTGATGTCGGTAACGAGGTCAAGATTAGTCCTGTGCGGGTCAGCCTGGAAAACGCCCTCAAGGCCCGGGATTTCAATTTCGAATGTTTGATATGTCGCGAAATCCCTTATGTCTGATGTTTGCGAATCCTGATCTACACCAAACGGCGGTGTTGTGCCATCGAGAAGAGCGCAGATTTCATCGCGCACGCAAACCAAGCCATAATAATCACCTGGCGCCGCGGATAACTCGTTTGTAAGATCCACTACCCATGTGTAAGGGTCGATATCGCTGCCGGTACCAGTGGAGTGCGTCAGATTTTGCTCTATTGCGTCAACCAGAATTCCGGGGATATCGAAAACGAGACTATCCACATCGGAGGCGTGACGGATATCATCGAAAGCGGCATCCTCGCTGAAATCGCCGCTGGGAGTAACTCCAGCCTGCCAGTCGCAGGCGGTTACTTGAAATTGGGCTGTGGATGCCAAATCGAAAGGCGCGAGATTGTTGTCGAGCAGTTCAACCTCAAGTTTCCATGCTTCCTTGCGGTTAAATTCGGGAACAAAGAACATGGGGCTGTCACGCGAGCCTGGTTCACCTGGATTGTCATAGGTGTTTCTGAAAGTCGCGGCGTGCCCGTAGGAGCAATCGAGAATGAAAAGGAAACTGATTGTCGTGTCGAGTCCGCCGTTAATGACATAAAGCTGCGATGCTCCGGGGTCAGTGAATTTCGTTCCCTGAGCGAATACGTTATATCCTCTCGGCTGATTTATATTGTTCACACCGTTTGGATGGGCGGGATTGAAATTCCCCTGCGTCGGGTCAACGAAAAATAGTTTGTATGGATTGAGATTTCCCGGAATGTCCAAACCGAGAAAACTCTCTGTTACAAGGTCGAAGAAAGTAGTGTAGCCATCAGCGTTGAGAAGGAAATTGATATCACCCGCAGATGGTGTGTCGATGGTGCCGTCCGAATCCATGTCAGCGAGAATATTGTAGAAAACAGTAAGGTTGGGATTCTTATTTACGAGAATGCCCCTGACATCAAAAACAGGCAGGTCGAGACGGTCACCCGTGTTATCGAAGGGGTGCATCGCTTCGAATTCAACCTCAAGATTCGCATCCTCATCAATATGGATATCCCCTATTCTCAGGCAGTTTCCACACGGGATGCCATCCAGAAAATATGTAATGTCAACCTGGAAGGAATCGCCGATTGTGTCAGCCTGGCGTAAAGGGGTGAAATGATATTCAAGAGTTTCAGTGTTGATCACGCCCTCGAAGGCGGCGATAATCGCGTTTCCTGTGATGCCAGATGAGTCGTGCGGAAACAGCGCCTGCGAGAGGTTGTAGCCGCTTTCTATCTGGTCGGATGCCCCAGTTGATTCAGTGGGAGCAATCGGGTTTGTGCTGGATGAACATCCAGCTAAAAGAATAACAAGTCCCAGTATTAGAAGTATTCCGGGTCTGCGCATAATAATCTCCTTAGTGCTATTTATTGAAGATGTTAAGTTCCAGTCGTTTTATCGGATTTAATTGTATCAGATTAATGTGATTAAATGAAGAAAAGGCGGAGTCGTTGTGCAGGGAAAGTGGGGCTGTTCAAAAAGGTGAGTTTCCACAGTTACAGGATACCCACACCACAATCAGGATGTCCGAATCACATATTTAGGGAAATAAAAAGCGGGACTCGAAAGTCCCGCTGTGTTTTCATTAAAAGCTATTAATGAGGTTATACGCCACCCTCAACATTGATTTCACATGTGTCGGTTGCACTGTCAATCGCCATTGCGAAATCATCGTTCAATACGTTAACTGTAATTTCAGGCGTAAATGGAGTTGTTCCGCCTTCATTGATATTGTTCATTCTCATGTAACAGAAGATGCCAGACATACCAATCGGCATTCCAAAATATGAGATTGTTATTGAGCTAGCACCAATAACAGCATTAAATCCCATAACTTCGTCGACAATCGGACCTGGTGATACTCCAAGTATGGAAACCAGAGTATTATCGTAAGTTATAACAACCTCGATATCAGCCGGGAACTGCATTGTCATTATCGGCGGAACTAGAAAAAGAGGAACATCTTCCATTCCGGCGTACGGGATTATAGTGGGGCAGTCGATGCAGAATGTGTGCAGTGTAACTGGCTCTTCAAGACATCTGCTGAGCGGGGCAACATGCAGAGTGAATGAGAATTCATCTGTCTGCGGAGTGCAGCAGCTGTCGGTAGCCTGTACAGTAAGCGGATAATCGCCTTCAGTACCAGCTTCCGGGATTCCCATAAGCCTTCCACTCATGAATTCAACTCCAGTAGGCATGGTTCCACTTGTGAGTTCCCAGGTTATATCACCAAAACCGCCTGTGTAGACAAACATGTACATTAACATTTGTCCGATCATAGCGTCTGGAACTTCCTGGTAATCGTCGATATCGAGCAGAGTGCAGCTCTGGGGACCAACATAAAGCGTGAAATCAGCTTCATCATACTGTACCGGGTCGCATGAGTCTGTAGCTCGAACAGTAATGGGGAAATCACCTGTTTGGCCGCAATCGATGTCGCCGGAAAGAACGCCATCCGTGCCTAACGCGAGTGATGTCGGCAGTGTTCCGACTTCAAGTGTCCATGTAAGTGGAAGTTCACCGTCATCAGCAGCTAATGTGTAACTGTATCCAATCTGACCTTCGGCGCCTGCATCAAGTTCGTAAGTTGTGATTACAGGCGGGTCGGCGCAGACATATACTGCTTCTTCGATGAAGAGTGAAAACTCTTCTGTGTCTGATTGAACTTCAGGACAGGAATCGGAAACTGTGATCAAGAGGCCTTCAAAGGTGCCAAATTCTGTCGGAGTTCCGCTCAGAACGCCAGCAGCAGAGAATTCAAGGCCCACGGGAAGAGTTCCATCAAGTTCCCATGTAAGAGCTCCGTGTCCGTCTGTCGCGGTCATTATAACCTCATACGGATCACCTTGAACGCCGTCGGCGAGACCCTCTGTAGTGATTACAGGAGCGGGGTCGCATTCGACCGCTGGTGCAATGATTGTCAGTTCAAGTGCGATTGAATCGGTTTGAGATGTTTCGCAGGAGTCAGTAACCAGGAAAGAAACTGGATATAATCCAGCTGTTCCCGTATCGGGAGTTCCTGCTATTTCACCCGTCGCGGAATCGAGAGTAATGCCATCCGGCAATGCGCCTATTGTGATAGTAAATGTCAAAGCGCCTTCGCCCTGCTCTAACAAAAGTAGAGTGTAGGGATCATAAACCTCACCCTCGGTTCCATCAATAAGAGTTTGTTCATCATCAAATTCCGGCGGTGCCGCGCAAACAGGCTCCTGCGGGAATATTGTCATTGGGAAGACAGCGTTGTCGCTTCTTTCGCCTTCGGGGCAGGAATCTGTTACCCAGACATCGAGATCGAGCTGGAGGTTTGTGCCCTTGTATTCGCCCTGGACAACCGGGGTACCGGTAAGGATACCGTACGGTGTCAGGCTGAGTCCTGTAACCATTTCGTTGCTAATCGGTGTGCCAAGTTCCCAAGTAAGGTCACCGTAACCACCGGTCACTTCGAAAGTGAAGTTGTATGCCAATTCATCTGTGGCATCATCGACACCCTCAGTGATAATTGCAGGCGGGTCGCCGCAAATACTGCCGCCACCGCCAAGAGAAATTATGAATTCCTCTGACACTTCGACATCCATTGGCGGGTCTGTGCATGGGTCATCGCTCGCGTGGAAAACTCTCACGCGGATCAGGCAGCTGTCCACATTTGCTCCCACGCCAAGGTCTCGGTCAACATCCCAGTGGAAAATAGATTCCTGAGTTGATGGTGCTTCCAGGAAAGTGAAATAATCACCGGGGTTGCCAGCTGTATTGTGGCAAAGTTGATATCTTACACCGCTGTTCGTGGAGAATTCGACAAGCGAATAGACATCCCCGAAACCCGGGGCAAGCGGGACTGAACCCGGTTTGTTTGTTGTGACGCTGACATAGTAATTGATGTCAATGACGTTGCTTGTGTAGGTGCCGCCCATCGTTGAGATAGCAGCGTTGTAGTCATACGCTCCAGGAGTTGAATCTCCGCCTCCGCAACTTCCTCCCCAGAATAGAACAAGGGAGAGAATCGCCATGACAAAAATCATAGAACGTTGAACATTTGAAAATTTCATATCTGTTATTTCCTCCAGGAAATTGAGAAAATTAAATCACTAAAAGTTCTATCGGATAAAGTTTAATCTTATTAAGCCTTAAAATCAACCGATTATTAGCATACAATGATTATAAATTGAGATATTCATAGGAAACTTTGTTGCCAAATCGAAGTCAGAATAGTGTATATTTCTATCCAATTACTTTTCCTGACAGGAGACAGAAAGATGCCAGACAGAGAAATCGTCGGAGTAACAGTGGAAAAAGCCTTTATGAGCGCTCTTATGGTTATAATCGGGCTTGGATTAATCGCGCTGGGTATCATCATGCCCGATGCTCCATCAGACCCTGCAATACTGTGGGGATTGAGAATCTCGCTGTTCTTTTTCGGGTTAATCCCCATCATTATGTGTCCGCGATATTATGTTAGTTTTCGCAGCGATGCCGTTGTGATTACCGTCGGTTTTCTCAACATAATTAAGGTGCGCCTTGACAGGAACAAGATAACTCATGTTGGAACACGGGAATGGAATCCGACAAAGCATTTCGGCGGGTTTGGAATAAAGTGCGGTTTTGGTGAATTCAGGGGGTACATGTGCTTCAACATTTTATCCGGTTCAGGGATTGAGATTAAGACAACTGAGAAGAATTACGTTATCGAGATGAACGAATTCGACCGGACGCGTGTGTTGTCGATGATTGGGAATTATGGAAGGGGTGTTGAGGGGTAAATGTGTGAGTTTTTACGAATTTGCAATTTCACCCCATAACCTAAATTAACACGAATTATCCGAGCCCCGAACGTTAGTGAGGGGTGGGTGGTTATTGTTACTACCTCTCACTAACGTTTGAGGCTCGGTTAATGACGTTCGAGACTCGGTTTGTTAAAATCGGATTGTTAAAATGAATTCGCAATTATCCCGATTTGATAAACACCAATCGCTCTGATAAAATCCATCTCGCATAATATGATTGTGGATTGTTGATACCGGCTGATAAGATTCGGTATCATTTTGTTATCGGTGTGGATTTGGGATTAAATTCCCGCTTACCGATAAATAAAGTATGTGTTTTATTATTACACTAGATAAGATTTATGCAGGCTTGATTTTAAAAGCAATCGATTTGAGGTGTCGCGATGAGCGAACATGAATACTCCTTCGAGAAAGTTGAGTCGAAGTGGCAGGAATACTGGCGCGCAAATGGAACTTTCAGCATAAAAGAGGATACTGAAAAAGAGAAGTTCTATATCCTGGAGATGTATCCGTATCCCTCCGGTGAGGGGCTTCACATGGGACAGACCAGGGTTTACTCAATCGGGGATGTAATCGCGAAATACCAGAAGCTTAAGGGCAAATGTGTAATGAAGCCGATGGGATTCGATTCGTTTGGCTTGCCTGCTGAAAACGCGGCAATCGCGCGTAACATTCATCCAAATGAATGGACAACCCAAAACATAACAAGAATGCATACCCAGATGGAAAAACTCGGATTGGCGTACGACTGGGACAGGCAGGTTGTTACAAGCAATCCTGATTATTACAAATGGACACAATACCTTTTCCTGAAGTTCTTTGAAAATGATCTCGCGGTGAAGAAAAAGACATGGGTGAATTTCTGCCCGTCATGCCAAACCACTGTCGCGAATGAGCAGGTCATGGCGGATGGCTCCTGTGAGCGATGCCATGGGCAAGTCATAAAAAAAGATATGAGCCAGTGGTTTTTCAGGATTACAAAATATGTCGAGGAACTGCTTGAATACCATGAGAAATTAACAGGCTGGCCTGAGCCGGTTAAAATACTACAGCGCAACTGGATTGGGAAATCGTTCGGAACATCAATTAAGTTCCCGATTGTCGGGCGTGATGAAACGCTCGATGTTTTCACGACCAGGCCGGACACAATCTACGGCGTAACCTACATGGTGCTTGCGGTGGAACATCCGCTGGTGGATGAATTGATGGAGCAGAAGAAGGTCGATGATGATTTTGTTAAATTTGTGAATGAAACGCGAATGCAAAAAGAGTTCGAGCGAACCAGCGAGGATTCCCCCAAAGTCGGAAAAATCACTCCGCTTAAATGCGTCAATCCGATGACGGGCGAAGAGATTCCGTTGCTCATCGCGAATTACGTTCTCATGGAATACGGTAGTGGCGCGGTTATGGCTGTACCGGCGCATGATCAGCGTGATTTCATGTTCTCTAAAGAATACGGTCTTCCGATACAGGTGGTTATCCAGCCTGAGGGTGAGAGTCTTAGTGTTGAAACAATGGAGCAGGCGTATGTGGATGTCGGCGTGATGGTTAATTCCGGTGAGTTTGACGGTATGAACTCGAAGGATTTCATTGATAAGGTTACTGATGTAATGCAGGAAAAGGGAATCGGAGAACGTAAGGTGAATTATCGCTTGAGAGATTGGGGAATAAGCCGCCAGCGATATTGGGGAGCGCCAATTCCGATTGTGTATTGCGATAAATGCGGAATAGTCGGCGAGAAGTATGAAAACCTTCCGGTGCTTCTTCCTGAAAAAGTCGATTTCACCGCCGGTGAAATGAGTCCGCTTGCGACAAGCGATGAATTTGTCAATTGCAAATGTCCCAAATGCGGCGGTGATGCGAGACGTGAAACTGAAACACTAGATACATTTGTGTGCTCAAGCTGGTATTACCTGCGTTACTGCGACCCGCATAACGAGGAAATTCCGTTCAGTAAAGAGAAAGTCGATTACTGGACTCCGGTTGACCAGTACATAGGCGGAATTGAACACGCGATAATGCACTTGATGTATTTCCGATTCTTCGGAAAAGCGCTTCGCGATATGGGGCTTGTTTCGTTTGATGAGCCGACATACAACCTTCTCGCGCAAGGAATGGTCACATGGGGTGGGGTTAAGATGTCGAAATCGAAAGGGAATACCGCCGACCCGATGGATATAATCAACAAGTTCGGCGCTGACGCCACACGGCTTTTTATATTATTTGCCGCGCCTCCTGAGGCGGATATCGACTGGGAGGACCATATCGAGTGGACTGATGGAAAAAACCTGAAGGATACCCCCAGTCCGGTTTTCGGAAAAGATTATCACGCTAGAAATGTCGATGGGCTATACAGGTTTATAATGAGGATATGGCGTCTCGCATGTTCGCGTGAGAATGAACTTCAAACCTACAGCGATGCAATGAAATCTGAGAAAATTGAGATTAAAAATGATGAGATTTCACAGAAAGTCCACGCGGCGATAAAGGAAGTTGACCTCGATATCGGAAAGAGGAAACGCATGAACACGGCGATAAGCCGCCTTATGGAAATAACGAATACGCTCTATGCCTTTGATAAAAAGGAACTCGCTGATGGCAGTGAGGATATGAAACGCGATTTCGCAATCGCTTTTGGTGTCTTGGTTAGAATGTTAAGCCCGTTCGCGCCGCATATTGCGGAGGAGGTATGGGAATTGACAGGGCATCAGGAAAGTGTATTCGATATCCCGTTTCCTGAATATGATGAGAAAGTTCTATCCGCGCGAAAAGCAACGATGGTGATTCAGGTTAACGGAAAGGTTCGTGATACGGTTCAGGTTGACCCATCGATTGACGAGGAAGGGATGCTTGCGGTCGCGAAAACTGAAAAGGTGATTAAGCATCTCGGCGGCAAGGAACCTGTTAAAACGATAGTGCGTCCGCCATCGCTGGTTAATTTTGTCGTGCCGAAAAAGTAGAATGGAAATGAACAACTGCGAAAAGAAAGGATGTTCGATTTGTGAACTCAGGAGTAATCCTGAGGGATTGCCGCATGTTGAGGGTCAAACGCCGCATCCTGAGGTTACGGATGTTAGAAATCGTGAACTGCTTCTGTTTCTTCTGGTGATAATTATCATGATTGCTTTGGTGGTTGGGGGAGCGGTTGTGTATAGCGGATTGGCAGGAGATTATTCATTGGGGAGTCATCCTGCTACTGGGATGGTATTTCCGTAGGGGCAAGGCATGGAAGCTGTCTCAGGACTTGTCTTGTTCTGTCATTCTGAGCGAATTCTGTCATTCTGAGCGAAGCGAAGA
>CBDURE010000090.1:0-14318 GCA_965369605.1 uncultured bacterium | reverse complement strand
GTATGCAAATCCAAAAATATTTCCCCCCGCTCGCGGGGGGATTAAGGGGGGGATGAGATATAACAACAACCTTTTTCAACAAGCCCGGGACTCCAGCGCTACGGATGATTAGAACATCAGAATTTTGAATCTATGTATAAAGTTTGTCCTTGTCAACCTCATCGCGAAGAACTCGAAGTTCCTCGGATGTTGGAGGCTCGTTCTGTTCCAATGGTTCAGCCCAGAGAAGTTCAAATCCCGTATTTTCGATGACCTGCTCTTTAGTTACTCCCGGATTCAGCGCGAGCACTTTCATTCGTTTGGATTCATCATCAAAACCAATCACACAAAGATTTGTAATTACACGATAGGGGCCTGAACCGGGGGGAAGTCCGGCTTCCTCACGCGCGCCCGGACCTGACAGGTAACCGGGAGTCGTGACAAAATCCACTTTCGGAATAAACTTTTTTGTGTCCTGAGGCATGATATAGATTGTACGCCAGCATGCTGAACCGATATCGTTCGCGCCGCCTGAACCCGGAAGGCGAACTTTCGGATTCGGTTGCTCACCTATAACGGTTGTGTTCAGATTGCCGTACATATCGACCTGCGCGCCGCCGACAAAGCCGTACTCGATTAATCCGCAGGCAGCCATGTCCATGACATCCGCGATACTCAGCGCCGCGAGTGCGCGATAGAATGTTCTTGAACCGCCGACCGCGAGCGGGAGATCCTCCAGAGTCGGACCCACGCCGCCGAATTCGAAGACTGTCATCAGGTCGGGTGTGTAAAGTTTACGCGCCAGTGACGCCGCAAGCATCGGGATTCCGGTGCCCACAAACGCGCTTGTATTGTCCTCCATCTGGCGAGCCGCCAGACAGATTAGAAGTTCTCTAGGGTTATATTCATCAGCCATTTTTTGTTTTCCTGTTTTGAATTATTGATTTATTTATCGTCCCTTGCAAATATCTTTCAGATTCTGAAGCTTGTCACGTCCGATTAAATCAAGGTATTCATCGTTGTTCTTTACGCCGTAAATATATTTATTCATGTATTCCTGAGTAGTATCCTCGTTCTTTTGAGCAGTAATCCAGTCGCTGATGGATTCCTCATCGCGCCAGTAAATATAGTTCATTTCACCCGGATGCGAACCGAAAGGCGCATGAACAATGGCATCTACGAAGAAATACGGAATTACGGTCTTGTCCGGATATTTACGGATTTCATCCGTGCTGATTATCTCCTCGGTGCTGATGATTAGTTTTTTCGATGCTCTTGCCATTTCAGGCGCGAATCCTTTGATGCCGTCAATCTGGCAGTTGCCGAATTCATCGCAGCGGTGTACATGAATAATTCCGACATCCAGCACTGACGCTGGAAGCAAACAAACCTTGTTTCCGGTGAACGGGTCTTTGACCACTTTCGCGGCTGAATACTTGAGAGTATCCGTTCCAAGCATGCTTCTGACAGCGATGAACGGCTGGCCCATAGCCGCGGCGCGCATCCGCCAAACCAAAGCGGCGTTCGACCATTCGGAAACTTTGATTCGACCGCTCTCGACAGCGCGCCTTAAAATACTGGAAATGCCGTGAACCTCATAACCGATGTAAGTCTGGTCAAGAGCATCAACCAGATCAGCGGCGATAAGAACATCGATTTCATTAATCCCCTGCCCTACCATCCTGAGATTGCCGATTTTCTGCCTCGCGATTTCACGCGCGATAGACATCGAGCATCGCACCGAGCCGTACAGTTCGAAACCGATATAATCGCCGGTGGCGATGAATTTCGAAACAGCGTCCTGCTCGCTCATCAGTTTCGATTTAAGCGCCATGGATTTGTTTTTGCGGAGGTAATCGCGTTGTCCGTTCGGGTCAACCGGACAGAAAAGTTCGCCAATTCCTGATTCAAGCACTTCCATTTTTCATCTCCGAGACAAAGTTTATCAAGAGGATAAATTTATCATGGATTTGTATGATTTAACAAGTGGAAATAATTTTTGCAAATGCCGAGAATATCATATATATGGTTCGTTATTCCGTTTATATTGTAATGTATTACTTGATATGGGCTGTCACCGTGGCTGTCACCGTGGCTGTCACTTTTTTGATGTTTCGCAACATTGAATTCCAGGTTTAATGGGGGATCCCCGCTGTTTTTACATCGCTGCATGAGCATTTATTCTACGTTTATTATGATATACGACTTGATATGGGCTGTCACCGTGGCTGTCACCGTGGCTGACACTTTTTTCCCTTTTTGACACTTCTTCTTTTTCCTTTTTCGACAATATATAAAAATTCAATCGCGTATTTGGAGAAACATATTGCACCACACGATAAGTTAGGTTATGCTAACTAATCTTATATGCAGGTAACTTTTTGCAAGGATAATACAATGAAAAAGGTTTCGCTATTTACATTAAGCGTGTTGTTTATGTCTCTCGTGTTCAACATCGCATCTACGCAGATTAGCCATGCTGAGCCGGGACTTCTAATAATCGCGCACGGTTCTCCAATGCCGCAATGGAATCAACCTGTGATTGATCTCGGTGAAAAAGTGGCAGCGCAGGTTGAAAAGAAAGGAAAGTTCAAAGCGGTTCGAACTGTGTTTCTTGAATTCGCTCAACCGGATATCGTATGGGGTGTAACTGAACTCGAGAATGCGGGGTGCGATAGAATCATCGCAGTTCCCCTTTTCATAGCGCCGTCATCACATACACATTTCGATGTCCCCGCTGTGCTTGGGATATACACATCTGATGAGATAAAAGCCGTAATCGCGGATGAGGGCGGACGAATCGCGCAACCCAAAGTGCCGATAACTCTCACTCACACATTGGATGAAAGCGATTTGCTTCAACAATTCGCGCTTAATGAAGTAAGGTCATTGTCGGAAAATCCGGAAAAGGAAGCGCTCATAATCATCATGCACGGATGTGATGACCATCATAATCTCGTTACAAGAAAAGCTTTGCGAGTGGCATCCTTCTGCTGCGGGATTACAGGAATCGATTACGCAGATTGGGGATTCGCCGCGGTTGGCCAGAGCTATTTCGAGAATTGCGTACCCGCGATTCTGGATGCCGCGAATGAGAAGGAAAAGGTAATTGTTGTAGGGCTTTATGTTTCATCCAGCGCATCTGACATTCACAATCGAGCAATGAGTATGGGAAATAATATGATTACAAAAATGATTAAGGATACTCTGAAAAAGCAAAACGTGGAGTTTTCGACCAACGGCCTTGTGAATTACACTCCAACTGCGCAATGGATAATCGATAGAGCTGAAAACGCACTGGAATAGAATCCCCATTGTTGTTAAGAACTATTGCAGGTATAATGTTTTCAAGTCAGGTTAACACATTTGCTGATGCTGAAATTTCAGTGAATTGCATATTTGTGGCATGAAATGATACAATTAGTTAGCTTTCAGGTTTTCTGAGCAGTTGAGTTTATATTAGGAAACAAACCACGTGCTCGAAGAAATTCAGACCATATGGGATGTGTTTTTAAGCCATTCACACGAGGACGCCAAGAGTGTTGAATTTGTCGCAAAGCGCCTCGAGGATGATGGCAAGTTTCAGGTATGGCTGGACAAATGGGTACTCATCCCCGGCAAAAGTTGGCAGCGTGATATCGCAAAGGGACTAAATGAAACCAGTTGCTGTGCGGTGTTTATAGGAGGGAAAACCCCCGATGGCTGGTTCCGCATGGAAATAGAACGCGCGCTGGACCGTCAAGCAAAGGAAGATGGTTTCCGTGTTTTAGCAATTCTCCTGCCGGGCGCTAATGAGAAATATGTTAATAAATTTCTTGGCTTAAGGTCATGGGTTGATTTCAGGGATGGCCTTAAGAATGAAAGGGAGTTCCATCTCCTTTTCAGCGCGATAAAAGATGTAGCCCCGGGTAGAGGCCCCGCCAGGGAAACAGATCTGAGTGAAAAGATGTGTGCAGTCAAGGAGGACCTTGGCAAGATTAAGCAGTTGTTCGCTGATAGATTAATAGCTGAGGAAATAGCGCTGGAGTACCAACGTAAATTACTGGATAGCCTGATGCAGGTCTCGGTGTGACACAACAAAAAACGCCAAAATACGATATTTTTCTCAGTTACTCAAACCAGGATCATGAAGCGGTTGAGGAAATTGCGAACTGCATCGCGGATACAGGGATTCATGTCTGGTTCGACAGATGGGACATGGTTCCCGGCGGCAGTTCAACTCAATTAAATGAAGCGTTGGAAAATTCCGCGACGATTGCTTTTCTCATCGGACCGACACCATCGACATCAGAACAGTTGGCGCAGTTTAAAGATATAAAACCCGCGCACCGCTCAAATGTTATTCCCATACTGCTTCCCGATACGGAAGAAAAGCAAATTCCCGATGACTTTGCAGGTTTGGATATCATCAATCTGTCAGAACAGATATCTGATGCCACTGAACTCGGCAGGTTGATTGCTTTCATTCTCGGTGCGAAAAAACCAACTGAATTTGAAAAAGAGCAGTATATCGGTGACGCGCTAAAACAAATTGGCGATATCGACGGCGCGCTTGAGCATTTTGACAAGGCATTGAAAATTGCGGAAAATCTTCCTGATGATATTAGTGCTCTTGTTTCCGAAACTCACGGTTTTATTGGCAGTATCCTTCGAGATCATGGCAAATGGGACAAGGCGCTGGAGCATTTTCAAAAAGCACATGCGATTGATGAGCAAAATCCTGATTGTAAACCATCATCCATGGCTGACCATCTGAACAGCATCGGTGGAATCCATTATGACAAAGGCGAATACAAAAAGGCACAATCGTTCTTTGAGAAGGCATTATTGATAAATCAGAAAGCTGAGAACAAAAATCAGGAAGCTGTTGCGCTTAATAACATTGGACTGGTGATGAAGGCACAAGGTGATCGAAAACGCGCGAACGAAATGTATACCAAGGCGCTTATGATTGCTGAATCAGTGGGAGACAAGGCACAGCAGGCAACAACATTAAATAACATTTCAACTATCCATTACCTTTTAGGTGATTTCAAAAAGGCGCTTGAGGTAATCGACGCCGCGTTGCCCATCGCCAAAGAAATTGGTAACAGGAGGATAATCGCGACTAATCTCGGCAACCGCGCTTTCATCCATATATCGCTTGGCAATCTTGATAAAGCAATGGAATTGACAAAGGAACAGGGAAAAATCTCGAGCGAGATTGGCGATCCTGTCGGACTGCAGCGTTCACTCGGCAATCAGGGATTGATTAAATATATGGGCAACAAACTGGATAAAGCGTTGCTTCTATTTCAGGAACAGGAGGCAATCTGCCGGAAGATTGGCGATCGTGTTGGCCTGAATAAAAGCCTTGGCAATCAGGCGTTAGCTCAAAAGCGCCTCAAAAACCTGGACAAGGCAGTTTTACTTCACAAAGAGGAAGAGAGCATTTGCAGGGAGATTAACGATCTTGATGGCCTTCAGCGATCACTAGGCAATCAGGCGCACATTGCACTTAACAACGAGGAGCCTGACAGAGCAATGGAACTTTTGAAGGAACAGGAAGAAATCTGCCGCCATCTTGAGGATCCTGTTGGTTTGCTTAGATGTGTTGGTGGTCGGGCAATGATTTTGGAAAAGCAGGATAAGTTCGATGACGCGTTCAAACTTATGAAAGAACAGGAGAAAATATCGCGTAAACTGGGTGTTCCAAGAAGCCTTGCGATATCCCTGGCTAATCAGGCAAATATACTGTTGAAGCAGGGAAAAGCAAAAGAAGCTCTTCCGCTATGCGAGAATTCAATTAGTATTGCAAACGAACACGGAATGACTCGTGTTGGCGAGGAGATTAAAAAGATTCTTGATAGAATAAAATCGCAGATTGACTAAGATCTAAATAATAATATCCACCCCTCAATCAATAACAAACTGAAGCAAATAATCTTTCAAATCTGAATAACCGTCAGATTTATTCACCACCTTTATTTTATAGCTTTCACCCGCTTCAAAAATATTCAATGGACCGATTATTTCATCGCTGTCACCGACATTTGTGGAGAAGGCTAACTCCTCCAGGCAATCGTTTGTGTAAATATACAAGTCGATATCATAACCGCTCTCGTTGTAGAGATTGATATAATGGTCCAATGGAGCACCCAGCCCCTCAAAGACCCATAAATCCTCTTCATCAACAGCTTTTCTGACTGCACCATTGTGCATTATGTTGTAATAGCAAGCATTAGCATCATCACATGCATCATTTGGTTCAGATTCACTATATCCTCTGGCTCTCAGGTCAATAAGGAAAACATCAGTGCTGCCGCTATGAGCGTAATGCCAATCCTCTCCACAAATATGGCAAAGCCGCGTTGTCGCCAATAACATTGCCCAGTTCCGTTGTATAACTATCCGCGTTCAGGATGATTCCGGTGTATGCATCCGCAATTTCGAAATCCTGCGGAGTTGTATCATGCGGATGGATCACCATTGCCAGGTCGAAGACATCGAGGTCAAGACGGTTTTGTTTTGATGGAGGCTCAACAATATCGCCTTTCTCGAACGGGTGTTTTATCTCAAACGTAAGAATAATCCTCGCGCCTTCATCCATCGCGATGCTTTTTATTCTCAAACGTTTTTTATTAGTAAAAAAGTCAGCGCCGCTAACAATAAACGCCTCGCCAAGAGATGAGATACGCATTGGAGTTAATTCAGCACTCGCATTATCAGGAGAAATTGACAGATTGAAGGCGCCGAACATGCCTGTCGCGCTGATGCCGTCGTACGCGATTACGGGGATGGAATCGAGCGATGATTCAGCAGGTATATCGCTGGTTACGGGTGAGGAAGCGCCTTTTGAGCATCCGAAAGCGATTAAGAGTATAGCCAATGATGTTAAGAGAGTTCGTAATGTACTCATCTCAACCTCCCTCATGAATTTCGGTTTTCCTGTTATCTAAAACAAAGCTGTTTGTCGGAACTAAAATGCTTTTGGAATTATAATATATAAGCATCTTTACGCAAAATCAAAAGGGTTACTTAACTCGCACGTTTTCAAATATTTCTCTGAGGCATGCGAGGATTTCCTCGCTTTTACATTCACGTTTAACAGTGCATATCATCTTCCTGTAGCGCTTTTGCCTGAATTCATCGGTGTCTCTCTTTATTCTATTCAGAAACAGCTTAACATCCTGAATATTTGCATTGACAATCTCAACTCTCTCAAAATCGAACAACCCATTGAATTTGAAGTAATTGACGCAAAGATTATTTCTCTTTAGTGATGTAAGTTTGCTCATATCGCTGTCAAGAACAGCAGTTACATTATGTACATGCGGAATGACATTCGATGCCTTTTTACATATCCTGCAGGCATAATAGGACAGGTTTCGCAATTTACTTGATTTGACATCCGGCAGTTTTGTTAATGCAAATCGGGTGAAGTGTTTTTTGCACAATAGATTATCAGCGTGTGATTTTAATTCCCTGTTGATTTTAACAAGCGCTTTTTTTATTGCATCCTGCGTTTTAGCATTTGTTGTTTCCAACCGTTCGACAAGCGGGTCAACCGGACGTGAGTCGCCCTCCTTTGCAAAAGCGATTAAATCATCAAATCGTAATTGGGCGATTGCCGCTGCCAGAGGACCCTCACCCAGTTTTTCAAGCGCGATTAACGCAACCAGGCCCGCCTTATCGAATGAATCATCGAGGCGTTCGATAAGAGGTTCAATAGCGCGTTTGTCGCCAAGTTTGCCAAGCGCCTCACACGCGGCGTGTCTGACCCATCTTTTTCCATCGCGAAGACATTCAATCAACGGCTCAACCGCGCGATTATCGCCAAGTTTTCCCAACGCTACAACCGCGTTGAATCGAACGAGATAAACAGAATCCTCAAGGCATTTGATCAATGGCTCAACTGTATTGATACTGCCGAGATTCCCAAGCGCCTGACATGCGACCTTGCGGACTTCCTTTTCGGGATCATCCAGGAGTTTCATGACCGGATCAACAGCGAGAGGGTTGCCGATCTCGCCCAGATTGATGCAGGCATCACGACGTTCATCCGGATTCGGGGATTTCAGTTTGCTTATCATATCATCGAAATCTGTAAACATAATCCTCACTCTCCCCTCTGACCATTTCAGAGAGATTCAATTACGTTGAGAACAGCGCTCACAATTATAAATGAATTGCTGTAAAAAGGGAAAGCCATGCCATAGTCGCGCAGCGAAAGGGATATTCAGGAAATTCATGCTGCGCGACTACAGAATATTTAGTTGTAAAGGCAGACAAACCCAATCCTTACAACGACCCCATCCCTCGAATCCGTGTCCAATCCTGATTAATTGCGGTTATGCAATCTAAAGATTATTGACCATGTAATCAGCATATTCGAATAGCTGTGAATTGAATACACTCGCTTGAATCTCGTATGCACTATTAATGCAATGATTCAGGAGGTAAGCGCCTAGCGCAAATAATGATGCGAATCCCAAGAACATCATTTCATACATTTCTCTAATCATGATAACCTCCCGATGACCTCAAGGCCGGTTGATTGTTTTATGCTTTTATATATAGCAATCTCTGTGCCAGTTTAAAGATAAAATGGCGCTTTGACGTTAATGCTGATTAACACTGGCGTTAATAGATTCGGGGTTATTTCAGATTATGGAGAGAATGCTGAAAAATGAAAGAAAGCTAATTTCAGAGGGGTGCCAAAAAGCTAATTATTTTTCCGGGAAGGGGGTGCCAGGTTTGTTTATTATCTAAACGTCCTGGATTTCCTTCAGGTATTTATCCAGCTCATTGGCGTCTTTTTGTATCTGCTGCTTTAGTTCATCTGTGGAGGAAAATTTGATCTCATCTCGAAGATGTTTGAAAAACTCGACCTTTATTTCTCTTCCAACCAGATTGCCGTCAAAATCCTTGAGCCAGACCTCAACTACAATATTGCCGTTATCCTCAACCGTGGGACGCCGTCCTATGTTCGCGAGTCCCCATGTTACCTTGTCCTCAAAAAGGCCTCTCACAAAGTGAACGCCTGAGCATGGAATCAGTTTCTCTTTCGGGATATCGATGTTCGCGGTGGGAAATCCGAGCTGCTGTCCAAGCCCCCTGCCTGAAACAACTTTTCCCTTAATGAAAAAGGGATAACCGAGAAGATTCTGTGCTTTCTGGAATTTCCCCATCTCGATTAATTCACGCACAAGAGTTGTTTTAACAGGAATGTTATTTATTGTAACAGGCTTAACAACTCGCAGTTTGAATTTTGTTTCATCCGCGTACTTTTGCAGCAGTTCGACATCGCCGGTTCTATTATTGCCGAACCTGAAATCCCATCCGACAACAACGCCACGAACACCGAGTTTATTTAACAGAATATCTTTAATAAAATCATCCGCGCTTATTGAAGTAAACTCTGTTGTCATGCTCTGGTATAACAGATGCTCAAGTGGCCAGTTGGCGAGAAATTGTCGGCGCTCATCCAGAGTCAGAACAAAACGCGGGATTTCGCCTGTTGCCGGATTTGATAAATCCAGAACAGACAAGTCTGGAACAGACAAGTCTGGTACAAGAGAAAGAATCCCGGCATCGCATCCCATTTCATGAGCCAGTTTAAGCGTCTCGTTAATCAGCGCGATATGCCCCAGATGAAGGCCATCCGCCTTGCCGATACAGATAACGACACCGTTATCGGGAGGGGTGAAATCGTATATTGAGTCGTAGGTTTTCATTTATCAATCAATCGCAAATGAATCCTCTATTTCAGGAATAAGAATCTCGCTGTCCGGGAATTGTTTCTGTAATTTTTCACCCCAAATCAGGCGAACGTCCTCCTCGCCATGTACCAGAAATATTCTCTTCGGCGGTTTTGGCATTCCGGATGCCCATTTGAGCATCTCCTCATAGTCGCCGTGCGCTGAGAAACCATTTATTTGTGTAACACGCGCTCTGACTTTCAATTCCTGCTTGAATATATAAATGGTGTCAGGATTATCCAACAGTTTCCGTCCGCGAGTGCCTTGCGCCTGATACCCGACAAACAGCAGTTCGGTTGACGGGTCTTGAATATGGTGGTAAAGATGATGCCGTATTCGTCCGCCGGTCAGCATCCCGCTTGCCGAGATAATAATTATCGGGCCATCGCGATGATTCAGTTTACGGCTGTCCGCGGGTGAGCGAGTCATGTGGAAATTCCGCGGAGTTAGAAAGTCGCCATCCTCTGAAATGTACTCAACCAATTCAGCATCGAAATGCTCCGGATGGCTGGAGTATAGGTTTGTGACGTTAATAGCCATCGGGCTGTCCACAAAAATGGGAAGTTCAGGAATAGTTTCTTCTTCCTCCAGAACTCTCAGGTGATAGAGAATATTCTGTGTACGCCCGACCGCAAATGACGGAATTAAAAGAACGCCTTTATTCTCGTAGATTCGATTAACGACCTCAGCCAGCTGCTCTCTTGGTGATGGTTCCCGAGTATGCAGGCGGTCACCATAAGTCGATTCAATCACAAGGCAATCCGCCTGAGGCGGGGGAACCGGGTCTTTGAGAATCGGGACGCCGTATCGACCAATGTCGCCGCTGAACACGATGTTCTTTTGATTCTCACCATGCCCTACTTTCAGATGAATCATACTCGCGCCGAGAATGTGTCCGATTGTATGATATTCAATCTGGAAATTATCGTTTAATCTGTAAGGTTCTCCCGGTATGTGCGCCTGAATATGAGCGAGCGCGCGTTTGGCATCCAGAGATGTATAAAGCGGAAGAGCTTTTTTGTGGCGGCTCAGTTTTTTTCTGTTGTAGTACGCCGCATCCTCCTCCTGAATCATCGCCGCGTCCGGCAGTAGAATCTGCAGAAGGTCGCCTGTCGCGCGTGTTGCATGAATTTTACCGTCAAATCCCTGCCTGACCAGCCTTGGAAGATAACCCGTATGATCGATATGAGCGTGAGTTATCGCGACATGGTTAATATCAGCGGGGGGAATCGGGAACGGTTTCCAATTATATTCGCGGATTTCACGCGGTCCCTGAAAAAGCCCGCAGTCGATCAGGATGTTGTCGTCGGCGTATTCCACCAGGAATCGTGAGCCGGTAACTGTTCCGCAAGCGCCAAAGAATCGTATCGATGTTTCCATTTTCACCTCGAATTGCAAAGCACAGATTATAGCAAATTTTGTGGTCGGTTGATTTTCCGGATGTGTTAAAAAGTGCTTAAAAAGTGTAAAAAGTGTCAGCCATGGTGACAGCCTCGGTGACAGCCCATATCAAGTCTTACGCTATAACATCACCGTGATAACTGCTTATTTATTTAATATTTTTGCGGCTTTTCTCTGACTCAACAACTACCACCCAATAAAAAGCCCCCCTTACTAAAAAGGGGGGATGGAGATAGCTAATTCTGTGATGAATTTCGTCAGTTCATTACATTATCCCTGACATTCGTAAACAATACTCATATGGTGAAATACCGGCTCACCCTCAAATCGCGGTACCGCTACGAACTGGTACGGGTATGTGAATACCTGCTGAACAATGCATGATCGACCAGGAATGAACTCGGTGTAGTCAACAATGATTTGTGGCGGCATTCCTGAAGAGTCTTCAATGAATTTAACGCAGCCGATTTCCACATAGAACCCGCTGGTATTGCGCGAACCGAGGCATGTAACGACAACCATGTTCGCATCGAAATTAATTTGAGGCGGCGGGTCGCCCGGATTCTGGCTATGCCACATCCAGAAATCGAACCATTCATCCTGATTGTAGATAATCTGGTCGTGCGGCACATCGACATTGGACCAAACGCCTTCAGCGATAAGTTCCATCGGCTGACAGTCGGGTGGCGGCTCGCAGCTGTAAACCTCTTCATTGTGGATGAATTCAACGAAGGATTCAGTGAATACCGGTATGGCAAAGAATAAACCCGGCTGAGTTATGACCTGCAAAACCATGCAGTCAGGACCCGGAATCATCTCGGTGTACTCAACCTCAATTATAAAATGCCCTGGCTCATCATCAATAAAGCGGACACAATCCACTCGAATCCAGAATCCGGTAGTGGGGCGGTCGCCAAGCATCAAAGCAATTGCATGTTCATCCTGGGTAAATTCAGGAGGCTGACTATTTGGCTCATGCATCCGCCAGAAATTTGCCCATTGATCCATCGTGAAGAAAAGTTCCTCAACCGGATGATGGATGTTTGAGAAATTGCATTCCGCCATTTCCCTGGTTGGCTGGCATTCAGGAGGCGGTTCGCACTCATAAACTTCCTCGTTCATGATAAATTCCGGTCGTGAATTGAACAACTGCGGTACTGCAAAATAGAAAAACGGCTGAGTTACAACCGGTTCAACAATGCAGGTTTCTCCCGGAATCATCAGTGTATATTCGACCAGTGTTACTCGCCCGATACTCGGACCCTCCAGAAGCTGAACGCAGTCAACGCGAACCCAATAACCGGTTGTGGGACGGTCATCAGGTAGCAGAGCGATAACATATTCACTTGACCAGTCAACTTCCGGTGCCGGTCTGTCCTCACCGTGCATCACCCAGAAATTATCCCACTGGTCTGGTCCTGTGAACATTTCCTCTGTAAACCAGTGGATATCAGAAAAATCACCCTCAGCAAGAGGTCTGATAGGCACACATGGAGGCGGTTCGCAGGGGTCAATAACATGTTCAAGAATGACATCTATTCGACCCTCAAACATCGGAACAGCAATGAAATGATGTGGCTGTGTGACAATCGGTTGAACAATGCAGTTCGGACCGGGTTCAACCTCAATCGCGTGAATCAGGACTACCGGGTCGGTAGTATCATCCATGATAAATTGAACACAGTCGATTTCGACATTCCATCCCGTGGTCGGCCTGTCGCCAATCATTCCCACAATAGCCATTTCCTCGGGGAAATTGACCTCAGGAGGCGGCATATATGGTCCATGCTCAGCCCAGAAATTGATCCAGTCTCTCTCGTTGCGATACGCTTCCCATCTTCCCTCGTGGATATTGGAATGAAATCCCCTCATCAAATCACGCTGGGGAACACATTCGTTGCCGCATGAATAAACATGCTCGTGGTGGAAGAAGGTATCGTTCGCTACTGTCAGAGGCGTTTTCACCAACTGATATGGATAATAAGTCACATTATCGACCGGGCAGTCGGGTCCCGGGATTTCCTCCATGTAATCGACAATTGTGTGAGGACCGCCATCGGGACCGCCGATTTCCTTCACGCAGTCCACATGTACTGAATATCCGGTGGATAGTCTCGCACCAAGCATCACAACAACAACCTGTTCATGCCTGAAATCAACCAGGGGAGGCTCATTGCCCGGACCAGGATGAAGCTCAAACCAGACATCCTCCCACTGAACCTGATTACGGATAATTATTTCGAGCGGCTCCATGAATCCATTTAGCCCCTCATCGAGAGTTTCCATCGGAAGGCATGGAGGAGGTTCGTTAAAACCAAAGACAACATCATTTTCAAACTGGTAACCCTCAAAGTCGTGAGCGTAAACAGTCAAAGGTACAGGCTCCGGCGTCATAATTCCCATGAAGTTACATCCCCAGATGTCATCATGGGGAGCGCCGTCGCCATGATTGCCGTCATCGAAAAGCGGCTCATGAGGAGATCCGCCGATTGGAGTTAAATCAACCCAGGCTTCCATACGCGGCACGCCTGAGGCATTCTGCCAATCTTTGAGATAACCTGTCAGATTAAACATCTCAGGAATCGCCATCGGCTGAATGTGAAGTTGTTCTATTATCGCCTTCTGTCTTGGATGCGGATATGAGGCATCAACGAAAAACTCCATCGGTTGGAATCCTTCCCATCCAACAGGCCAATGAATCTGTAGATGGAAAATTTCAAATGAACGCGCGGGGAAAACCCTTTGTGGGTTATCTTTCGCAAACGCAATAACAGGAACTCTCTTTGGCGGATTACCCGGATCATTCCATAACCAGATAAAACCATCCTGATTGAGAATCTTCTGTTCTCCAGTCTCAGCAAAAACAATCCAGGGACCATAACCATCGTGCTGGGTTCTGTTTTCGATTTCAACATCGATATCCCAGATACGGGCAAGAGGATCCCATTGAAGGCCAAGTATTGTGATGTCCACGTATTGTGAAACATTCATAGCTGCCTCACGGTCAACCGGTTCGATTGTCGCCGTGAGATTGTCGGAATCAAGCGCCAAAGTGAAAGCGCCAAGATTGGTGCCTCCATCGTATGTCGCCTGGATGTCGTTATTCCCACCTGTAGATGGAACTACAGGATTTCCACCCCCCGAACAGCCCAAAATCATCATCGTTGCAACAAGGACCAACACTGCTCCCATGGTGCG
>CBDURE010000089.1:0-14396 GCA_965369605.1 uncultured bacterium | reverse complement strand
CTGAGTAAATTCGATTCCTCCGGTAACTGGCAGTGGTCTCAAACATGGGGTGGAATTGACGTGGATTATGGTCGTTCAGTTTCTTTGGATCAGCCAGGCAATGCTTATGTCAGTGGGCATTTCCAGAATACAGTTGATTTCAATCCAGATGGTGGCGGGACTCAGTCATCCAATGGCAATGAAGATGTCTTCCTGAGTAAATTCGATTCCTCCGGTAACTGGCAGTGGTCTCAAACATGGGGTGGAACAAACGACGATAGTGGTCTTTCGGTTTCTTTGGATCAGTCAGGCAATGCTTATGTCACTGGGCATTTCTTTGGCATAGTGGATTTCAATCCTGACGGTGGTGATCCGCAGACAGCTATTGATTGGTATGATGCCTTCCTGTGGAAAGGTAATTACCAGTGAGTTTTAGCGCTAATGTACGGATTTCACCCATAAACACGAGGACGTGTGTATGGGCGGCACCCGGGCTAATTCGTAAACTGGTGAATTCAATAAATAAGTCACGCAAATTTTCCCGGGAAATGGATTTCAATCCGAAGGGTTGTATTGAGTTTATCGAAATGCCGGGCTACGAATCAATGCGACCGGGACGGTCGCGTTCCCAGGGGGGAATGCAATTCATAGTAATAACTCAATTCTCTGTGTCAACCTACTAACTTACTAACCTACTAACCTGCTAACCTGCTAACTTACTAACTCAATTAACCGTAGCGGTGAAAGTTTGGTATGTGACGAACTCCGGCAGGTAGCGCCATTGGAGGTCTATTCCGTCCGGTGAGTGGACGAGCGTATCGGAATCGCCATCGCTGGCTATTCCTGATGTCAGGAACTTTACCAGGAATCGGTTTTCGCCGTCAGCGGTGTGCCAGTCCTCGCCGCCGGTCGGGTCGAGGTCGATTGCGTAATTGAAAATGCCTGTAACGTATATGTTTCCCGAATTGTCGAGCATCACTCCGGAGCCCCAGTCAGAAGCGCCGCCACCCCATGTGTGAGCGTAGATGAAATCGCCGTCGGGTTCAAATTTGCTTATGTAGGGGTCTGACTGTCCGACTGAATTGTGTCCCTCCACACCGGGGCCTGTGTCGAAATCCACTCCGCCTGTGAAAAAACCTGTTGTGTAGATGTAATCGGAATCGTCCACCGCAACTGCCGCGCCGCAGTCCGCGACTGTGCCACCCCAGCTTTTCGCCCAGTTGAAAATGCCGTCCGAGTTAAGTTTGGTCAGATAGATATCTGTTGATGATGCGGCTGAGAGGTGGAAATCCTCTCCCGCCCCCGGGTCGAGATCGACATATTCATCAAATACTCCCGTGATGTAGATATTATCCGCGCTGTCGAAAGCCATGCCAAAAGCCGCGCACCAGCCGGTTGCCGTTCCCCATGTTTTTGTCCAGAGATAATTCTGATTCGATTCGTACTTGCACAGGAAAGGCGCATCCGGATTGTGAATTGAATCGTGCCAGTCGTTGCCGACTCCCGGGTCGAAATCCACTGTGTACTCGAACATTCCAAGGACATACACATCAGCCGAATTATCAACATCCAGAGCAAAAACCTTTTCAGCGCCAAATCCGCCCCAGACCTGCACTCCGAGGTAGTTGCCGTTTTCATCGAAGAAAGTTAAATATGCATCCTCCTGCCCGTTTGCAATGTATATGTCAGTAAACGGGCCCGGTTCGAAATCGGTCATGCCGGTAAACATGCCCGCGACATAAACACCGCCGGAATCACTTACCGCGACATCACTGGCAAAATCTCCCAGATAATCTGATCCCCATGTACGCGCCCATTGGAAGTTGCCGTCGGAATCGAATTTGCAAAGGTAAACATCATTTTCGCCGTATGATTGATGGAGGTCAGTTCCGGTTCCGGGGTCGAAATCCACATTGCCGTCGAATGTGCCGATTACATAAATGTAGCCGGAATTATCGATAGTGATGCCGTAATCGTATTCATTGTTTCCCGCTCCCCATGTAACCGTCCAGAGATAATTTCCGTTTGTGTCGAATTTTTTCAGGAAGGCGTCCGAGTTTCCCGGACTGGCGGATGAATGCCAGTCAGCGCCGGGACCGGGGTCGAAATCCAGAATGCCGACAAAATCACCCGAGATGTATATATTGCCGGCGCCATCGATAACTGACGAATATGTGAATCCGCTGAAATCAATATTTGTGTCCCACGTAAATCCCCAGCCATAGGCGAAATCATCCTCATCGGAATCAGCGGGGATTCTCGAATCTGTTACTTTTACGAGTCCCGTGTATTCACCCGCGCCCAGATCATTTTCGTTTGCGAATGACGCGGTGTATGTCATCGGGTCATCCCATCCGTTTGTGGACGCGTCAGTTGTGGATGCCGCTACCAGCGAGTTTGTCATTCCCGGAACTTCGATTGTAACCAAGTCGATATTCGATAATGCACTTATGCGGTCGGTGTTGCTGGAATCGGGAAAACTGCCTGATACAGTCGCACCGTGATTCCAGTCGTAGATATCGATTATTACATCGTGTTCGGTTGTGGTATCGCCCGATGTCCATGTGTCGCCGATATCGGGAGGAGTAACATCCACTTTCCACGCTGCTTTTCTGTTGAACTCGGGGACAAAATATACGGGTTCCAATCTTTCTTTTTTCGTTGCGCTGGCGCCGTAGCCCATTGTCAGATATATTTCAAATTTCAATTCCGGCCCGGGCGACAGGATGACATCAAAAGGCTGAAAATCTGTACCCATCGCAAAACGGTTGTTGTTTGCATTCTCATAGCAGATTTTATACGGCACAGCCGCAGCGTTTGCCGTGATTGATTCAAGTTCCTTTGTGTAACCATCGGCATTGAGCATTAGTTGAGAAAAGGCCGCGAGACCGGTTTGTGTGTATGTTGTCGGAGCCGCGCCAACAGGGTTAAGCACAAACGCGAGGTCGAAAACATCCAAATCGAGACGGTTCAATGCCGTTGGGAGTTCGCTTGTATTTCCCTTTGGAAACGGGTGTTTAATGGACATTCCTAGAATAATGGAATCCGCATCGTAAACAGTGATGCTGTCCAGTTGCAGGCAGTCGGGGCATGGAGTCCTTGTGAAAAACGATGCGCCGCTGACTATGAACGATTCGCCAAGTGCGGATGTTCGCATCGGTGTCAGGCCAGCGGATGTGAAATCCGGTGATATGTCCAGATTAAACGCGCCGAACAAGCCAATCGCGCTGTGTTTGCCGAACGCGATAACGGGAAGTGAATCCAACTCGCCGGTTGAATAAATTCCATTGTAAACATCGTATGAAACAGGAGTCGAAATCCCCTGCGAACATCCAATGGAAAGAGATAGCAGGATTATAGTTGCAAACAGAGTGTATCGAGATTTCATTTAAACACCCCGGATAGATTAATATTCAGATATGTAATTTCCCTGGAAAATGCTGAAACACAAGATGCATTATAACAGCTTGCCTGACAGGATGCCATGTCGCATTATTAGAGAGCGCAGCAAACAACGCCATATGGATTTAAATAATTTTATGATGATTCCAACAACTAATTAATCGCGCCAGGCTCGAACTCCGGTGTAATTGAATCCATATATAGTGCCGTCCTGTCCAATTGCAGGGCCTTTTATATAAGCGTTGTTGTAATTACTTGATGATGAAGCAAGAGAGCAGTCAGGATTAAAAACCATTAAATAACCTTGGAATCCAATATAAACTAAACCATCTTCTCCAATAACCGGGTGTGCGGCGTAACCATTGCCGCCTGCTGAATAAGAGTCGATTGTTAGACCATCGGATGGGTCGAGTCGTCGTACAGTACCGCTGTAATCGATGAGGTAGATATCCCCATTTGCTCCAACCGCTGTTGAACTATACCACGTATATGGATATTCTTGCTGCCATAGCTGAGTGCCGCTTGTACCGTTATCCTGGAAACATCGCAGATATCCAGTTCCGCTAACTCTACAGTGAATGATAATATTTCCAGATGTTGGATGAACAGTGATTCCGTTATGGCACTCGCCAATATTTATGGTGCTTGACCAGTTATTCGTACCGGTAGCGGGGTCTAAAGCGTAAAGTGGACAATTGGAAATAGAGCTGTAGGCATAGATGGTTCCATCCGGTCCAACTGCCGGAGTGCAATAATACGTATTTCCAATTGACGCTGTCCAGTTAATCGCGCCTGTTTGCGGGTCCATGCTGCGGATTCCGTCCGATGCCGGTACAATGAAGTTGCCGTCAAGGTCGAGCGTGAGATTGGCGTCGCATTTTATTGAACCGGAAGTGTTCCAGATTTCAGTGCCATCACTCGCATCAAGCCCATATAATGTGCCGTTATTGCTTTGAGCGCAGAACACAATTGAACCGTCTTCACTTAAACCTTTGCAGGCGAGATATGTATTTGCTGAGTCGTCGTAAGCCTTGGTCCATGCCAATGAGCCATCGCTAAGATTAAGCGCGGCGGTATATCCGTTTGTTGAACCCGAACCAACAGTGCTGACAAAAGCCATATCTTCATTAAGGAAAATCTGCAGTGCGTTCCAGACACATTCATCTGTTTCCCATACCGGCGCTCCAAGAGGATTGGATGGCCCGTAAAGCCCAACGCAGCCGGTATTTCCAACATTACCCTGGGTTGTTTGCCATATTGGAAATATTTGTTCGATTACATCGAAACTGACAACGGCTATGTCTGTCGCGCCAAAGTTGTCTGTTACTTGAACCGCGGCATAAAACGTGCCAAGATCGTTGTAAGCTCCAGATTCCATTATGCCGTCAGTGCAATCACCGTCAGATATGAACTGCAGCGGGTCGCCATCGGGCAGTTCAAAATCGAATTCATAAGTGTCAATAGTGCCGTCTGTGTCATAGGATGCAGTGGCGTCCCATTCGATTGTATTTCCATGAGCTATCTCCTCATCAACAGGTGAAAGTTCCGCAACAGGATCTTCGTTGACTATTACAACAGGCATTTCAAATAACGCGTAGGTTGCGAATTCGGAAATATCGAATAAACCTGTTAGTGGATTTTCAATCGGACCAACGCGCTTGATGCCGTCCATACCGTTAAGAAGCGGTAACTCGTTCAATCCTGGCGAATAGGAATCGATGACTTTAACCAGGCCCGTGTATGATCCCTCAATTCCGCTGGCTGTGTTTGTGATAGTTGCCGCAAAAACAAGCGGGTCGGATGGGTCGTGGCCTGTCCCCGAAATCGCGCTGCCGCCGTCAATAACAAGTATATCAATCATCACTCCGGGAATTTCGACTGTGATTTCATTAACAGATGAATCCGCGAGCATTTCATTCAGAGCGTTGCCAACGGATATGTCATGGCTGATATCAACAACATTGATTTCAATCTCAGCAGTTGACAATGTGTCGTCCTCTTCAAGATTGTTGCTGACAATTTCAACCCACAATTCACTGGCGGCTTTCTTGTTATGTTGAGGAACACGGTATTCCGGATCAAATCTCATGCCGTATACTTCTGTTGTAATTGCGTATGTGCAGCCAACAGCGTAGATAAAGTCCATATAACCGCCATCAAGATTGAATACATAATTCCTGTAGTCATAATCGCAGCCCATCGCCATTACCAGATTTCCATTCGGCGGCGGGTCTGTTACGCTGTCAAATCCCATCGGATTTGCGGCATCGAAATTGCCCGCGGTGTAGTCGTCAAAATGCAGGATATAGGGATGCACTGTTGCATCAGTTGGATAGATTTCATCGAGAGAATCATCGAGATAACCGGTGTAGCCATCAGCGTTTACGAGAGTGAATCCGGCAGCGGTTTCGCCGATGTATGCAAATAATTTTCCAGCGGCATTGGAAATTATTGTTCCTTCGATGTTGAACACATGAAGGTCGCCGCGATTTTTTCCTGAGATTGGTTTAAGTGGGTCACCAGCGGGGAATGGGTGTTTTATCCCGATTGACACAACGAGGTTGCTGTCGGCATCAAGCGAAACCGAACCGATTCTCGCGCAATCGTAACACGGCGCCATTTGAAGAAAATTCGTGATGTCAACAACCTCAAGGACATCTGTCAATGCGGTTTGTCGAAGAGATGTCAATTCAGCTGTGCCGTTTACGGAGTCAACATAGAGGTTAAATAATCCCATTGCGCCCATGCCGGAAGCGGGAGAGCCATCGCTGAATCTGTCAGCCACACCAATTGGAATCAAGGCGGTTGAATCTATCGTGTCCATGTCATGTTGAGATAACATGACAGGATTATTTCCTCTGGAACAACCGGTAAAAAGCGCGAAGATAAAAACCAACAAAGCAGTTGCAGATAATCGTATAAACACTACCACTACCTCCGTGCAAAATGTGGAATTACATAAATGTCATTAAAGACAAGATGCTTAAGCCCCTTGCCTGGATTTAACAATTCTAAGTTAAAAGGCCGACTGTCTCACCGCCGGGACCGCCGTGGCATCCCATTCGGCTTCCGTCGCCCGGATTGCCATCCCAGTCATCAATGGATGGGTCACCGTTTTGCGCCGGCGATGTTGGTAAAAGGTCATAATCCTCGTTTCCGGGGTCATTGTAATCAGGGTTTGAGGTAATGGCTCCTGTACCAGCGGATGCGCCACCATGGTAATCAGCGCCCTGGACACCTGGTCCGATATTAAAGGTGTTAGTATAATCGCAAATCACAGTGCAATCACGCGCCCATATTCCCCGTGCAAGAGGAGGCGGCCAGCCGATTGAAAATATGTTTGATGCGATGTTGTTTGAAAAAGCCACGTTGGTGCAGTTATGGAAATGGTAGGCATAAGCCTGCTGGATGAAGAACGCGTCTCTGCAGTCCATGTTATCCACTGTGTTGTTGATAATTTCAATATCCGAGCAATCTTCAAAACTGAATCCCTCAAGCAACATGGCGCCCATAAAACCAACACCGGCATGTGGAATGATATGATTGATAAGGTTATTCTTCAGCGTAACGCTGTTCGATATGGTTATATCGCACATCCAGAAGTTCTTTGAATTTTCATCCTCAGTTGGTCGAATATTAGCGAAGATATTATTCTGAATAACCAGTCCGGGACAGTTGTCAGCATCGATTCCATAAAAATCGGTACAACCCGAGTTTGCAGTATCCTTGTCCATTTCCGCTATTCTGCAGTGCTCTATAGTCAGGTACTGTGAACCGACTGCTTTAATCGGGATAACCATCACCATATTTGTGTTACCTGTGAACAGGCAGTCTCTAATAATGTTACCGGTCCCGTCGTCAACTCGAATCATCTCGGTTACATCAAATGGGTATTCACTGCATCCACCTGCAAAGCCTATTTGAAAACCACTGAGAATGGCATTATCAACAGTATCAAAAACCACGGAATGCGTGTCATCATCGTCAGGACTATCGATGAATGCCCTGGCGCTGCCATCCGTGTCGTCCCAGTTGTATGAAAGCACTGTAACACCGGATTTCATCAGGACTTCCTCCTCATAGGGAGTACCCGAATCATCCACTCTTACCATGAATCCATCTGCTGCGGCATCCACGCCTTCCTGAATGGTAAGAAACGGATTTGCCATTGTTCCCTCGTAAAGAGGTCCCGGATGCGAGCTGTCAACATAAATGATAGTACTCGGTTCGGATACATTAATTGTGAAAATCTGATAAGTTGCGAACTCGGAAATATCGAACAGGCCTGTTAGCGGATTTTCAGTTGGTTCAACACGGCTGATGCCGTCCATGCCGTTGAGAAGCAGTGATTCGTTTTGCCCGGGCGCATAACTGTCTGTGACTTTTACAAGGCAGTTGTATGTCCCCTCGGATGCGTTTGCTGTATTCATCATTATTGCGCCGAAAGCAAGAGGGTCGGAGGGGTCATGCCCGGTTCCCGACGGTGAGGAAACATCGACATTCAGTATGTTGGTTTCAATGTCGGGAGCATCAATTGTAATCGCGCTGACAGAACTGTCAGCCAGCATTTCGTCAAGGTTTCCACCAACCGCAACGCCATGGTTGATGTCGACAACGTTAACTCTAATCAACGCGTAGGATGACTCATCACCCGCTTCAAGATCATTGCTGATAATCTCAACACTAACCTCACTCGCGGCTTTTTTATTGTGCTGTGGAATTCTGTATTCAGGAGCGAATCTTTCACTCTTGTATGCCGAACTTACAGCATAAGTGCAGCCCACAGCATAAATGAAATCCATCGGACCTGTGCTTAAATCGAAAACGTAATCCTGATAGTCGTAATCGCATCCCATCGCCATTACAAGATTCCCGCTTGGGGGCGGGTCTGTTACGCTGTCGAATCCCATCGGATTTGACGCATCGAAATTGCCCGCGGTGTAGTCGTCAAAATGCAGGATATAGGGATGCACTGTTGCATCAGTTGGATAGATTTCATCGAGAGAATCATCGAGATAACCGGTGTAGCCATCAGCGTTTACGAGAGTGAATCCGGCAGCGGTTTCGCCGATGTATGCAAATAATTTTCCAGCGGCATTGGAAATTATTGTTCCTTCGATGTTGAACACATGAAGGTCGCCGCGATTTTTTCCTGAGATTGGTTTAAGTGGGTCACCAGCGGGGAATGGGTGTTTTATCCCGATTGACACAACGAGGTTGCTGTCGGCATCAAGCGAAACCGAACCGATTCTCGCGCAATCGTAACACGGCGCCATTTGAAGAAAATTCGTGATGTCAACAACCTCAAGGACATCTGTCAATGCGGTTTGTCGAAGAGATGTCAATTCAGCTGTGCCGTTTACGGAGTCAACATAGAGGTTAAATAATCCCATTGCGCCCATGCCGGAAGCGGGAGAGCCATCGCTGAATCTGTCAGCCACACCGACAGGCATTGAATCAAAATTGCCGGTTATCCCGTTTATGATATTCCCATCAACCGGCGTTGATGCGGGATTCGAGCCTGAACAGCCGGGAAAAATCGAAAGAGACAGGAAGAAAATCATAGTGAATAAGAATAAGCGCATATTAATATTACCCCACGAGGAATTGTGAGAAATAATAGTCATTATCATAATAGCATATTTTTAAAAAGAATAGGAAAACGGATAGATTTAAGTTCGCGAGTGGTTAATTCGTAGGGGCGAACCTTGTGAAAGTGTCTAATTAATTGGTACCTGGCACCAATTAATTTCATACGAAGCGGATGGTCGGAATGACGTTTTTCTTACTGTTTGAAGGCTCAATAAATTGGTACCTGGCACCAATTTATGGATTAATTTTGTCAGGTTTAATCATCAACACAACAACGTATAAATTCTTCGCTTCGCTCAGAATGACAATGTATCTTGTTTAAATCGGGGTTATGAGACAGCTTCCAAGGTTCGCCCCTACACAATATGCCTGATGACAGACGTGTGCTTCCAAATGCATTTAAAAAAACCGGGCTTGCGCCCGGATTGTGAAAATCAAATTTATTAAGTTTGATTACAAACTAGCCATCACCATAGATCTCCTGATATCCCTTGTAATAGGTGATAACCAAAATCGGAGACAATACAAGTCCAAATGCGATACCGATAAGCCATCCCAGTACAGGAATCATGCCAAGAATAGCTGGCACAATACAAATCGCAATCAGGATCAATGCAAACATGAACAATCCGCTTATCTGCTTGGAAATCAATGCAAACGCCGCGTTTATCGCATCGCCGAATTTAACTTTTTTATCCACGATAAGGAAACTGGTCATGCCGAAAGCGATGCAGACCATGATACCCGGAATGATAAGGAAGATAGTTGCAATTGAAGCGATTATTCCGCCCACGATTGCCAAGAGAAGCATATCAACAAAATACTCCCATCCGCAGCTGAACATCTTCCCAATATCAAGCTGCTCTTTTCTTCGCAGATAACCAATCATAACAATTAAATATCCCGCGAAAATACCAGGCGTTGCAAATGAGCCTATGACCGTTATGCCCAGAACGAAACACGCAGCTCCAAAAACCAGGGAAATAATAATGAGCGGCCCCATATCAGCCTTGAAAATCTCCCACGCTTCCTTGAGCCATTTGACTCCATCGATTTGAACATCTCTCGCCATGAAATCACCACTGGAGGCTGGCTGCTCAGTTTTCACCGGCATTTGCTCCTTCGGTTGTTCCTCTTTCGAAGAGTAATCCGCGACAGGTTCCTCTTTCGGCATGGGTTCCGGCTCCGGCGTTGCCTGCTCGGCTGCGCCAAACTTATCCCCGCAGTGTTCACAGAATTTAGCATCATCGGGATTTTCATTTCCACAAGATGGACAGAACATGACAATCTCCCTGTAGGACATATTTTATAAAGCACAAATCCGCCAAAGCAAAATGGTAATTTTATTGCTTTGACCGGCATATTTTATCCCACTTATTAAAATAACACAAGAAAAAAACCGGGCTTGTTGCCCGGATTTTGTTTATTGCTTAACATCGTTGAATTTGACGTCAGTTAAAAAATCAGTCGCCGATTTGGTATCGCGCGAACTTGTCTATGACAATATTCTCGCCAAGTTTCGCGATGGTGTCGTTAAGGATATCCTGAATGATTTTCGAGTCGTCCTTAATATACGCCTGTTCGAGAAGGCATATCTCGGAGAAGTATTTCTTCATTCGACCCTCGACGATTTTCTCAAGGATATTCTCCGGCTTGTCGCCCTCTTGTTTGAGCCTGTCAAGCTGGATTTCTTTTTCCCTGCTGAGATCTTCCTCAGGGACATCTTCCTGTTTAACAAAAAGCGGATTGGCAGCCGCTATCTGCATCGCGATTTCCTTTGTCAGTTCCTTGAACTCTTCGGTTTTCGCGACAAAATCTGTCTCGCAGTTGATTTCAACAAGCACACCGACTTTTCCGCCGAGGTGGATATAGGATGTAATCAGTCCCATTGATGCTGTCCGTGCGGATTTCTTCGCGGCGACAGCAAGACCTTTCTTGCGAAGGATATCGGTTGCATTATTGACATCACCCTCAGTTTCAACAAGGGTTTTTTTACAATCAAGCATGCCGGCTCCTGTAACTCGCCTGAGTTCCTTGATTTCATCTGGTTTTGGTGCGTACGCCATTTTATTAGCCTCCAAAGACACGTGGTCTTTTTGTCGGTTGTAGTAAAAATTATTGCAAAAATAGTATTATATTATTCCGGTTTGTCCTGTGATGCATCTGGCTTTTCACTGGATTCATCGGCCATGCCTTCGGTTTTTAACTGGATACTATCCGGGATTCTGATTTCCTCTGCAGGTTTATCCGGCGTTTCAGCATCGTCTTTTTTGATTTCCGGCTCAACAGTTTCCACTGCGCTTTTCGTATCAGCAGGCACATCCGCAGTTTTCTTTTTATCATCGCGTGTTGGCATTGAATCCGTTTCAGGTGGGCGTTCCTTTTTGGGAAGGTCTTCCGGGCTAAGCAGAACAGCGTCCTCGCCCTCGCGCCCCTCGATTATCGCGTTTGACATTGCCTGGCAGAACAGGCGAATCGCGCGGATAGCATCATCATTGCCGGGAATAGGATAGTCAGCTTCATCAGGATCGCAGTTTGTGTCGATTATCGCGACAATGGGAATCCCAAGTTTCTTGCCTTCCAAAACCGCGTTGCGTTCCTTTTTCAGGTCAACGATAAACAGCGCGTCCGGGAGTCGGGTCATATCCTTGATGCCGAACAGGAAACGATTTAGTTTGCCGAGTTTCTGCTCAAGTTTGAGGATTTCCTTCTTGGTCAGGTTGCCAAAATCGTTTTTGACAAATCTCTGATCAAGTTCATTTCGAAATTTGATTCGTTTCTGAATCGTGCGGAAGTTGGTCATGGTGCCGCCAAGCCAGCGGTGATTGACATACATCATTCCGCATCGAACCGCTTCCTCCTTGATAGCCTCCTGCGCCTGCTTTTTCGTGCCGACAAACAGGATATTTCCGCCTTCCTGGCTCAGTTTCTGTACAAACGAGTACGCTTCCTTGAGCATTTTCAGCGTGAGCTGCAAATCCATGACATAAATGCCATTGCGCTGTGTGTAGATGTAGGGTTTCATCTTAGGATTCCAGCGCTTTGTCTGGTGGCCAAAATGAATTCCGGCCTCCAGTAGTTGTTTCATAGTAATTTCATACATGCGTAGGCTATACCTCCGGCCTTTTTTCGCGCCTTGGGAACGTGTGGACAGGCCGTCGATGTTCCCAGGCAGGGATTAGTAAAAAACTGGAGCGCTATACGCTCCAAGAACAGCATAAATATATCTAATATTATCGGCAAGAAATCAAAGTACTCGATTATTTTCGATGAACATTTGATGATGCTCTTAGCATAAATTCAAGGACTTTTACTTTCATACTGGTGTTTATTGGAATTCCATGTATATGAAAAATCAACATTCTCATTTATTGCGGTGAATACTGGAAGCAGTAAATCCTTTAGTTCATCGATCACTGCAGCCAGGCTGACCGGTGCGTTTGGTAAACTATTTCTCCGAGTAAATTGCTGCCATTGTTTAATTTTGTCATTATCGAAAGCAAATTCATCAGTCAATGCCAGTGGCGGGCTTTTGGAAAATCCAGTCTTACGTCTTGTGAAAGTTGCGTTAATTGCTTTCTGTAATACTGATCCGTCAATATCAAAAATCCTGCTTAGGGAGTAAACATCGTAGAAATCTTTCATTCTACTGTTTTGCATTCCCAAATCGACCATTGCTTCTACTTTTTCGGAAATAAGGCTTTCAAGAGGATAGACATGTATTATCGGTTTAGGAAAATCCAATAAAGATGGATAATCTAATTTCTCAATTGATGGATATACTGCATCTCCAAATCCAATATCAAACTGAAGTGGTATTCTGATGTTTTGAAGAAATGCTAATAGTTTAATTCTTAAACCATGATATGTGTTTCCCTCAATTGTCTCCTCAACAGATATATTGCCTGAGTCATAAATCAATCCATCATGCTCAACCTCCACCTCACATATCTCCTTAAATATTCGATGTAATACTTCTGGTTGGTTGGAAGTGTAAGAAAGAAAATCAATATCCTTTGTTGGCCTATAATACTGTTTCGTCCACAAAGTAAAAAGGAATGCACCCTTTAGAATGAACTTGTCCGAATGCCCGGATTTATACAACCTATAGAGAAAACGCTCCAACGCAAAACGAGTTAGAATTAACTGGAAATCCTCTTTTTTTTCCCGACTTATATTTAGAAGCCTGTCGCGAATTGAATGCGCAATATTCGATTTTTCACTTTTCACTGGATGCTCTCCATGTATGGGCGCATGATTTTGGAAACCCGGCAGATTTTCGCATAATGCCAGAGTTCCTCACTTGTAACGAGTTTTTTTCTGCGTACCTCCCGCAGTGCTTCAAGAGCTACATCCAGCCCCACCTTGTTTCGAAACTTGAAACAATCAGCGAGTGTCTTCCCCAGATTGTAAAACCGGACCTTAACCCCTTCTATATTCTGAATGGTAACCCCTTCAGTCAGCGCCTTGCCAGACATATAAACAATTCGCGCCGGAAGTTTGTTTGTATCTGGTCGCCAGGCTGAGTTCTCCAGTGCAATCCAGACTTTTTGTGGAGATTGTGTGGTTACATCATGAATTTGAAGAGCCGAAAGCAGACAAACTACACCTTCCGGGATCATTTTACAGACCATAGCAATCGTGGTTTTCTCTGTGATTTCACGATCGACATGCTCATATAGTCCTCTGGATATGCGCCTGACTTCTCCTCGCTCAAGAAGTCGATAAAGATAGACCTTAGGAATATTTATCTTGTCAAGGTCTTTTGGCCGAACGATCTGATGTTCTTTGATGTATTCGAGCGCTATGTCCATATTGGTTGGCATCGCTTGTTAATATTCCTCGGCATTTATCTATAAGTACCTAGTTTATATAACATTTTCGGGTTTATGTCAATAGCTGGTTGACTTGATTTTGCATTATTTGTTTTAAAAAGCAACAAGGGGGGCTTTCCATACTGCCCACGGGACGAGGTCGCTGCGAGAATAAATACTTATATTTCGGACAACAGCGCAATCAACAAATCGCGCAGATCATCCGGGCTTACACCGTGGAATAAAACTGTTTTCTGTCTGGATGTTTCCCCTTTCACTATCTCAATATCCTTCTTCGGGATTTTTAGTTTTGCTGACAGAAGCTTGATTATCGCGCTGTTCGCCTTGCCTTTATCGGGAGCGGCTGTGATTTGGACTTTCAGTTTGCCGTCATGAACGCCGCTGATGGTGTTTTTGGCAGCGCCGGGATGAGCTTTCAAAACGAGAAGCGAGCCTGTTTCGGATTTTTTTATGTCCAGATGGATGTCGTTCATAACGTAATATTTTTTTGATGGTTAGCCGCTATCCTTTTTGTGGTGCGGACATCCTAGGCTTGTTGAAAAAGGTTGTTTTTATACTCCATCCCCCCCTTAATCCCCCCGCGAGCGG
>CBDURE010000088.1:0-14555 GCA_965369605.1 uncultured bacterium | reverse complement strand
TTGCAGATTTCTGTGGGATTATTTAATGAAGGAAAAAGAAGAAACAGAAGAAAAAGAAATAGAACAGCCTGAATCAACGCTTACGGTTCTGGAACACAGAAATCCGATTCTTAGAAAGACCTCCAGTAAAATCAATCTCGTTGATGGCGAAACTCAAAATCTGATTGAAGAGATGTCATACACAATGCTTGTCAAGAGGGGGATTGGGCTTGCCGCCGCTCAAGTTGGGCTAAACAAGCGGTTTTTCATTTTTGTGTCCGACTTTGAAACATACGACAACAATGAGGAAGTTGAAATAAACGTTGCTATTAATCCGCAGATTCTGTCGCGAGAGGGCGAGATTATATCGTTCGAAGGCTGCCTTAGTTATCCAGATTATGTCGCCCAGGTTAAAAGAGCGATAAAAATAAAAACCAGATATTATGATATCAACATGAACAAAATCGAGGAGGAATATTCAGGACTGGCAGCAAGAGTTTTCCAGCACGAAATGGACCATCTGGATGGAATACTTTTCACTGACAGGATGGAAGCCGATTCACTCAAGCATGTTGATGATCTCAAGGAGGATGAGGAGGACGAGGAGCAGGTGACTGAATCCTTATAACCGACTGGAGGAAAGTGCGTTTTGAATAAACCGAATGAAGCTTTTCAGATTTTTGAAACGCTCAAATTGACATTAGTAATAGCGATTCCTGTCTGCATTCTGACAGCCATCATTTTCTATTTCAAGAACAAGGCTCAGAAAGAAGCGAACGATATTGGCGTGGATGTTGACGCCATGAAGGAGGAAATGGAAAATCTGGCGGACGAGAAGAAAGCGCAGAGAATTCAGGAGCCAGAGGTTGAGAAAAAACCGCAGCTTGAACCGAAAGAAATTTCCAGGGAAATTGAGAGTAAACGAGAAGATTTCGAAGAATTCGAATTAGTAACACCGCTTATTGATTTGTCGGATGAAGATGAAACTGAGGATGAGGGGGAAACGCATGAACCTTAACGGGTTGATACCGTTTCTTCATGTTTTTATTTTAACGTCCGTATCACCTCATGTTCGTGACACACAACGCACTGATCCCCATGAAGCATTGGAAAGAATGGTTTATATTACAAACCTGACTCGCGCCTCGATGTACCTGCTGCTTTTTGTCGTTATCTTCGGTGTGGTTTTCCTCTTACTCAGGATGAAGAAAATCAGGGATAAACAGCAAAAAAGCAAAATTAAAATATCAGAAATAACCCCTGAAGAATTAAAAGCGATCTACGGTGATGACCTGCCGAAGGGATTCGCGAGCATAGATAAATTGAGCCGCGAGGAACTTCGCGCCATTGCGGAAAAGGAACTCGAAAAGGAGGGCCGCAAGGTTGGCGAAAAGGACTATTTGAAAGGCCCTCTCGACTGGGATGATATCGATGAGGATTTCCAGCCCAGGCCAAAAATAATTCGAAGCGATTTATCCCGCCCTGTTGAAACCAAAAAGGACAAAGAGAACAAAGAGGACGCCGAGTCCGAATAGGGGCATCCGGTGTTTCTTTATAATTACACCTGCTTTATGCTTTAAAAGCAATTACTTCCCATTAAATCCCAATAAGTATTCTTAATTAAATCAATAATTCCTTTTGGAAAATCAAACCTGATAAACAAAGGCACAGCGATCAAATGCGATCATAATTTGTATGGAGCAGCCAACACAAAACACAACGGTGGAGGATTCCGTGGAAAACCTTTTCTGTGTGAACATTCTTTTGCTGAGCGAAAGGATAAATGCAGAACATCCATTCTGGATAGCTATGGAACGTGCCGGGCATAATGTTTGTCAACAGATCATGCCTGAAATTAATGAGGGCAATTCACTCATTCTCATTGATGACGTTGCTGAAACCATTTCAACCCAGTGGATCGATTTTATGGCCAGAAACAATGACAAATTGAAATCGATTCCTCGAGTATTGGTACAGTCGGAAGAGGAAAAGAATGCTGATTTCAAGTCCAGCATATATCAGACCGACACATGGATTGAGGTTCCCTCGGATGATAAAACCGCATTAGACAAGGCTGCATCGGAAATTGCCAGATTGTCGAGAGTTGTTAATTCGCCTGTTGATACTATTATCGAGAGGCAGAAATCCGCGGACATGTCGATTAAAAAACAGCATCAAGAGTATTCCCATAATAACCTGATATCTGATATCGCCTCTCTTGCCCCGCTTATCAGGGAATATGAATTCGCTATTAAGTCTCTTCTGAAACTGCTGGCGAAGTCATTTGAAATTCCTGTAACATCGATTTTTGTCTATGCGGATAAAACATGTTACACGTATGTCCACCTGCCTATCACTACTAAGCATCTGTCAGAGCATCTTAAGGCGTTCAGGAAAAAGTGTGAGTGTTGCGCAACGCTTGGCAAATATACTGATGTTGTCTGGGGACGGCGATTGGTTAAACCTGAAGGCGATGATTCTATCGGCAGTGATTACTCGGTTGGAACTCTTCACCTGCATGCGGAAAAACAGATTCTGGGATATCTCTTAATTCCGGCAAGTCAGGGCGATAAATCGGAACATTCCAGCATGAACCTTCTGCTGCTTCAGATAAGCCTGCTGGTCAACAACGCGCTGCTGTTTAAAACCCAGCGCTTGATTGTTCATGACAATATCGTAAGGCTGGGTACAATCAGTGAAACATGCAAGCTGTTTTCCGATATAAATAAGAAAAGTTTCGCTTTGCAGTTTTTGTTAATTCTTCTGGAACACCTGTCGGCAGAAAAGGGCATCCTGGGATTTATAGACGACGAAGAGCGGTTTTCCGAAGTCTATTCGGTTGGATTCGAGGAGAGAATTCAATCGTGGCTGGCATCGAGGGAAGCGTTGCCATGGGTCGATGCTTTTGAGTCGGATGTTCCTCTTTCGAATCGCATGGAAGTTCCGGTTGGGGGAGTTGGCCAAACAGAGGAACTTCATTATATTGGTTATCCGCTGACCGATATCCAGGGGAAAATCGGAGTAATGTTCATCTTTTTTAAACAACCCCCCGCGGATGTTGCATCTTTCCTGCCGTTTTATATTACGATGTCAACACTTGCGGGCACTCATTTCACAAATATCAATTTACATGAAGAATTGGTTGAAAAGCGCATCCTGGAAGAGCAGATAAACATCATGCGCAATATCCAGCGTGGACTGCTTCCCCAAACGACGCCTTCCTCGTGCAGTTTTGAAATAGCAGCCAAGAGCCGATCAGCCAAACAGGTTGGTGGGGACTTCTATGACTTCATTGAACTGTCGCAATATCAATTTGTAGCTGTAATTGGTGATGTCTCAGGCAAGGGAATCCCGGCAAGCCTGTTGATGTCGATGACTAAAAGCCTTTTGAAATTCCACCTTCAACAGGAAGTAAGTTTGTGTGATGCGATAACTGATGTAAATCGATTTCTGGCATATGAAACGCCTTCGGAGAAATTTGTTACAACGCAGGCGATATATATAAACACGAAAGACAAATCAATCGAACTGGCAAACGCGGGACATGGGTATCTCGTTATATATAGAAGTGAAGCCGGTGCTTTTGAGCAATTGGACGCTGAAGGGCTTGCGCTTGGCATTCTGCCTGAGTTCGGGTATGAGATAATTAACTCAAGCTACTCTTCAGGCGATATCATCCTTATGTTCACTGATGGATTAAGCGAATCAATGTCACCGACCCATGAGCAGTTTGGCTATAACAGAATCGAGGAAATTATCAGGCGCATGACTGATGACAGCCCGGATGAAATCATAACGGAACTTTTCCTGGCGATGGAAGATCATGCTGAAGGCAAGTCGCAGCACGATGACACAACAGTTATTGTGCTGAAAGCTTTGTAATAACCTGAGGTTTTATATATTTGTTTAAATTACTTTGATGATTACATGTAATTCATGGTGATACAAATGACAACAAAAAAGAAAACAGGCACAAATGTAACACGTGGGGATGTCCGAGTCGCGAATGATATCGTAGAGAAAATCGCCTCCATCGCAGCCAGCGAGATTGAAGGTGTCGCTGATTTCGCCCCTAAAAGCGGACTCCAACAGCTTTTCGGCCTTTTAGGGCCGGACCGTGGTGTCAGAGTGGAAGTCGGCGCGACGGAGGTCGCTGTTGATCTGGATATAGCAATTGAGTACGGCAGCCGAATCCCTGATGTCGTTCGCAATATCCGTCGAAATATCACTCAACGGATTAACGAAATGACAGGACTCAAGGTTGTCGAGCTGAATATTCATGTCAACGACCTGTATTTCCCCGATGAGGGAATTCCTCTGACCCAGAAGGGTGAGATTCCCGAAGCCCGGGTTAAATAACCAATCCGGGGAATATATCATTGGTGGCGTTACTCATTAGAGGAGGATGGGTCACGCCACCGGTTGTATTAAATCGCAATCAAGATACCCCCAGCCCTCCCATAAGCGCTAAGTTAAACTTATCGTTGCTTGGTAGTATTCACCCAATCCCCGACCGATGCATTATCCGAGCCCCGAACGTTAGTGAGGGGTAACCTAGAAGCTGCTATAAACCTTGTTTACCCCTCACTAACGTTCGGGGCTCGGAAACGTTCGGGGCTCGGATTAAAATTTCTAACTTTACAATTCATTGCGATTTTAAAGTAGTTCAATATAGCTTTTTCCAGGATAACTAACTTAGCGCTTATGCCCAGCCCTCCCCGCTCGCGGGGGGATTAAGGGGGGATGGAGATATAAAAACAACCTTTTCGACAGGCTCTAAAACCCTCTGCTACTTTATAAAACCCCGCCGAATTTCATAAACCCGCAAAACTACCGATAAATATACCAGTATGCATTTCTTTCGTGAGGTGTATTATGGTTGCACGAGCAGTAACCTCATTGATTAAATATTTTCTGATTTCTATGATTATCCTTCTGCTGTTCTCTGTTTTGAGTTCAAAAACAGTCGAGGCGAAAACAAATGATTTCTTCTTCGATAATCTGATACTTGCGGCTAATCTAAACCTCAAATCGGGAAACGCTGAAGATGCTCTTGAGAAGTTCATCAAGGCGGAGAAGCAAGCTCCCGACAATGCCGATGTGCTTATCGGGCTGGTCAGGTCATATTCAAAACTGGGTGATTTCAATCTTGCCAGAAAAAAACTCAGCCGCATGGAAAAACATCACCAGTATGATATGCGTATTCATCTGGTGAAAGGCGAGTATTTCGCAATGAAGGGGCATATTGAGGAAGCTGCCGGTGAATTCACTCTCCTCGTTAAGAAAGGCATTTACAGGTTTGAGGCTCTTCAGGGATTGATCCGCCTTTATGCCGAAACAAGCGACAATATCATTAAAAGCGTGATTGACATTACTATCCCGTTGTATGAAAAGCAAAATCAGGTGGCGTTGTATAAAGTCATGGTTAAATGCCTGGAGGAATCAGGCAGATTCGATGAGGCGCAAACCACCGCGAGATTGCTTCGCGCGTTGGATAGCGAGTCCGTTTCAACAGGCTCGAATGATAATGAATCGGAAATGTCGGAACTTGAAATAACAATATGCCAAATCGAAAGGCTCCTGTCGGAAAAGCAATTCAAGGATGCAGAGATTTTGCTGACAGACGCTACACATAAATGGCCCACCAATGCAAAGATTCAGGAACTTCTGAAAACATGTTACTGGCGCATGATTGACAATGTGCCTGTCAATCCTGACACTGAACAGAATCAGGCGATTTTTAACCGTATGGTTTCCAAAAGCGAGGGTACAAGCGTATCTCTTGATTCGATGATACCGCCCGATATCTCCTTTTCACTTGAAACTGAGGTTTATGTGACTGACATACTCAGGATTACAGGAGAAACTGAGAAATATTTCCTGAAGATGATAACGAATTTCTCTAATCTTCAATCTCGTGTCGGGGAGGATTCATATCAATCCAACACCGAGCAAAACAAAGCGGAAGCTCAGAATCTCAAAGAGCTTGAGCTGTTGCTGAATGAATCATCTAAAGTTTTAAAAATGGAGATAGACGCCCTAAATGAAACTAAACCGCCGAAGAATTTCATTCAGTTCCACAATTATCTGATTAGCACAACCATGCAGCTACATGACGCTTTTAAACAGATAAAAAAGTTCATAACAAATAAAGACTGGACCAGTTATTTCAAGGTTATGGGATTGCTCACCGTAGTGGATATGCAAATGGATGAACTGGCCGAATTGTTCGATCAAGCGATTATAATGGAGATGCGGCAGGGAGCAAGAGGATATGCAGCCAATCCGCAGGATTAAAACTTTGGGTTTTTACTGTAATTATGTATAATTGCGGGGAAACAAAACCGGACATCTCGCCCGGTTGTTTTATGGTGCGTTTAATTCCAAAGGGTATGGTGTGAATTGCTGTACGGAGTTCTTTCTCATCAGGGCGCATATATACTGCATGAGAATATGTTACGAAAGCTTGGCCGCGATGTTCTTAGAGTCTTCACAGCTGAAGACATTAATAAGGTCGACGCGTTAATTATTCCGGGCGGAGAAAGCACCACACTGCTGAAGTTTTTTGAACGCCTGGATTTGATGAATATTGTACGACAGAGGATAATTGATGGCATGCCTGTGCTGGGAACATGCGCGGGTATTATTCTTCTGGCTCGAGATGTCGGCAATAACAATCAGAAGACTCTGGGTGTTCTTGACATCTCAATTGAAAGAATGGGCTATGGCCGTCAGGTTGATAGTTTCGAGGCGAAAATAGAAATGCCTGCTTCCGGTGAGAAACCTTTTAATGGAATTTTCATCAGAGCGCCCAGGATTATTCGTGTCGGTGAAGATGTTGAAATTATCGCGAAACTGAATGATGAACCGGTCGCGGTACGTTCAGGAAATATCTGGGGGATGGTTTTCCATCCTGAACTGACGCACGATAAAAGGTTCCATAAGATGTTCATTGAGTCGTCAGAAGCCGGTTAGATTCATATATTATTTCCGATTATTCAATCCTCCATATATATATTTCTAAATGACAGAAAACAAAGACAACGAATCAGAGAAAAAGAAAATCACAAAACGAGCCGGTATTTCTAAAGCTGTTAAGGAATCTGATGAGCTGATTGAGGATTCCGTAAAGCTGTATTTAAAAGAGATCGGACGAATTCCGTTGCTTTCCCTTGATGAGGAAAAGTTCGTTACCCGGCTTATCAAGACCAGCAAAGATGAAAAAGAGGTCGATAAGGCAAAGGAGAGGCTGATACGGTCGAATCTCAGGCTCGTAGTGTCAATCGCGAAGAAATATATCAATCGCGGCGTTGATTTTCTCGACCTTCTGCAGGAAGGAACAATCGGGCTTATCAAAGCGGTTGAGAAATTCAATCCTGACCTGGGTTGGAAGTTTTCCACGTACGCCTCATGGTGGATTCGCCAAAGGTTAAGCAGAATCATTGCCGACCACGGCTCGCTTATACGCAAGCCTGTTTACATGGTTGATATAATCAACAAGTTCATCCGCACAACACAGGAACTCACACGCCAGAAAGCTGAAACAGGCGAGGAGCCAACCATCGAGGAAATCGCCAAGGCGATGGAAATCTCCGTTGAAAAAGCGAAAGAGATAAAAGAGGTCGCACGGAAAATCATCTCACTTGATACTCCCATATCCACCGAGGAGGAGAGTTCAAGCCTTCAGGAGATAATCAGCGATTCCGAAATCGCCTCCCCGGCTGTTGAAGCGATGGTCAAAATGCGTTACAGCGAAGTTAGAAAAGCCATGGAGCTGCTTAATGAGCGCGAAAAGAGAATTCTAACTTTGTGCTACGGCCTTGATGACCATCCTGTAATGACACTTGATGAAATCGGTAAGATAGAGGGCGTCACTCGCGAGCGAGTACGCCAGATTCGTAATCGCGCCATCAGTAAAATAAAGCAGTCCGAATACGCGGACAGCATTAAAAACCTCATTTACATTGAGTCATGATTTCCTGAAAAGTTAACTTTCCTTGTTTTTCTCCCTGGGAGCGCTGGTCTCTGACCGGCACCTGAGCGAACTAACCAGAAATGAAAAAAGGTGAGTTTACGAACAGGATTAATAAACTCAATCCTTATCTTTAGGTATGTCATCTGTTAGATAAACTCTGTTGAGTTCCATTAACCTTGCTAAAATGCCCAAGGTGGGTGCCACCCGCTCTGCGAAAAAAATAGCAGAGGGTTTAAACCCTCTGCTATTTTTTATGTTTATGCTCCATTAAGAAATCTACTTTACTGAACATCCACAATACACAGCGGGTCGCCGACTATTGTCTCCGTCCAGCTGACATATTTCAACGATATGTAACACGCTTCTGCAAGATTGTGCTTTGACACCTGCCGTGGATAGAGGAAACGCTCATCGCCGACAGCGTCCGACCACGGCTCGTAAACATGCCCAATGCCGCCTGTTCCGCCGATTCGAATCCAGTCCCCGACCATCCCGTGGCTTGACCGGCTTGCTTCGTTGAAAGTAGTGCAGTTGGATGATTCATACGTATTGAAAATCGCGCCGTTTAGAAGCCCGAAACCGAGTTCAAACACATAGAGTCCGCCACCGGGAGGCGATGGGCTGTGATGGATTCCGTGCCCTGTATATGCCAGCACGTAATCACTGATTGACGGGTCATCGATTGTTTCAGCGGTCAGGAATATTTCAGCATTTTCGAAGAGGTGCCGGATTCCGCGGTCTTCATAAATGTCAGCCGCGTTTTCCATGCGGTCATAATACTTGCCGCCGTCAAGAATTGCCCAGGCATCCGGGCCTGAATACGGATCAAGCGCCCTGTCTATCATGCCGTAAACCTCTTCCACTTCCCATGCGGCAAGGCGTGTAACAAGATATGCCACTACCGCGTTTCCCATTTGGTATTTAAACGGATGGAACCAACTGCCATCAAGCTTGCCGTAATATGGATTGTAAATCCTGCCGTCCAGATTATATTCATCGCTAAAAATGAGCGAAAGCTCGCTGTCGATTGCAGCGTAGTCAAGGTCGTTATAATCACTGCCATGAGTCTTTTGTATTTTCAACGGGATTCCCTTGGTGAGCACGATATATTTAATCCTGTGTTTAATCCCGTTGCTCTCGATGAAATCCTCAATCGGAGTTCGTATCAGGTCATTATATTGTATGCGTGTGATTGATTCGCCCAGCGATAAATCGAGCTCACAAATCATGTCGCTTTTTATGTCGCGCCCTGTTACATCACTGATGTAATAATCCTTTATCGCGACTGAATCGCTGTTGTTTAAATTATAGGCCACAAGAATCGACTCGGATTCCGGCACTGGAATCGGGTCGTACAACACACTGTCAATTTCAAACTGCACAACGTGATCAAGATTATCGTTTGGAATCTGGATAACGATTTCATCAAATCGCCATGATGAAACAGTGAATCCGGTCGTTTCATCATCAAGCCAGACAGTGTTCGTCCCCTGTTCGTTGCCGAATCCTGAACCTGTTACATGAATCTCTTTGACATCCTGAGTTGAGAAATCGAAAAAGAGATCATCAAATTCCAGCGCGACAGCCTCGTTGACCGTTACTTTAGCAGTTACATAAATCCCTTTCGCGGCGAAACCGTCAAATGCGTTAATCAAACAGAGATAATCTCCGGGCGATGCCTGATTGTAGTTGCCGATTTCACCTGCAAAAACGTATGTGTCCGGCTCGACACCAGGACCAATATATTCAAGCGATACTGTTGAATCGAACAATGCCGGGCTTTCGATTCCGACTGTTACATATTCTATTCCCTGCCAGTCGAGAATAGTAACCTCGACATCGGCATAACCACCGTTCGAGTACAGCTCGCCTGTGATTACAACATCAGCTTTGACCGGCTCCGGAGCGTTGTCTGTTACAGGAGTAGGCGCATTTGGGAAACCGGTGGAAACATCGCAGATTAAATAGAACTGATAACCATGCGAGAATCCTGTCAAATCAAGATACCATCTGAGCGTTTCTGTTATTTGTTCCGTTGATGAGAACCTGCGATGTGGCACATCCTTGAAATACGCCTTGAACGGATTTGTATTTCCATCAAGGTCCCATTTATCAAAAAGTTTCGTATAGCCATCGGGTTCCATCACAACTTTACTGTTGGCTAGAACATCAAAAGACGGGAACAGCATTGAATTATTTAAACTGTCAGCCGGCAGGACAGCGATTATTCGCGCGTCAAAACCATCAATCCCGCTATCGGGAAAAGGGTGCGACAAACGCATGTCAGCATAGAAGTCTCCGTTATGCTCAGGGTCATTTCCGGTTTCAGTAATCGCGACTACGTTCGTATACGCGGCTGTCAAATTAAAATGATACTGCCCTATTCTGTCAACCGGTTCAAGATTGAATGTTCCGCCATCAGGATTAAAAGTCACCAGATACGCGGCGATAAATTCCCTATCGCTGTTTTCCGCTTTCGTGCCCAAGCCGCCCATTTGATCAGCGATTGACTGGCTTAATAGCTGCTCATCAGGTTGAATTGGAGTGCCGCTTTTCGAACATCCGGTAATTAGCAATGCCATAACAGCAGCAAACAGGAATGTAAATTGGAGTGAGGATTTCATTAAACTGCCTCCGGGAATGTGAAGATTGTGATGTTGAACGACTCGGTATATTGATTATACCAATGAAACTATACCATAAGGAGGAATGGGTTTTCAAAGCGGCAGCGTTTTGTTAGGGCTGCGTTTCGAAGCTGTTGAAAAAGGTGAGTTTCCACCGTAACCCGAAATGCCTTTATAGAGAATGTGAATCAATTCTATAATATTGGCAGGCATTCCGGGGTTCCGCATAAATAGCCACCACCCCGGCATGCCTGCCAAATATGCAAATATTATTCACCCTCTCTATAAAGGCATGACCGGGTTACAGCGAAAACAGGCTTTTGCATCAGCCCCGTCCCGCTGTATACGCTCCATACCGCCTGCGGGACGCAGCCGCCACGAAATATACGCTTCATGAGGCAGCCGGCACAATTTAAAAGCGCACACAGGCTTGACACATAATACAATATAATTCATCATATAATATGGAGGTATGTAAGATGATCAGAATAAATAAAAACCTCAAGTACTGGCTTTTTTTCATATTGCTTGCGGTGATAATGTCTGGATATGTATGCTCGGCAATCACAACTCCGGCGTATGCGCTCCCCAAAATATACCAGGATATAATCAATAAGAAACAGAAAGAAAGGGAAGACAAGAAAAAAGCGGAGCAGGAGAAAAAGGAGGAGGAGAAGGAATCGGAAAAGAAAGAGGAGGAAAAGAAAGATGACGGAGAACCCGAGCGAGGCTTGAATCCTATCATTCGTGAAATCGACCTCGACCCCTATATTGCCATCCACAATCTAAAACTGATTAACACAAGCGGGAGCAACAATAGCTATTTCGATCTGAATGACAGAGTCGATTTGGAAATATCTTATAAAATCGGTGATTATGAGGGTTTTGATGATGTTCATTTATCATGGTCTGTGAAAAATCAATCCGGCCATTCAGTACATCACGACAGCCGTACACTTCGCCTCAGGCCTGACCGGCAAGTTACGGAGCGCATTACAAATGCTGTTCCGATGAATAAGCTGCATAACTCATCTAATTTTTCTGTCGAGATTGTGCTGGAGGTCGAGAATAAAAAGGCGCGCAAAACAATATGGAATAAAGTCAGCGGCGTTAGTGGAAAAGTGCGTATCCGTGATGCCTACCTGACAACCGAAAGGTCGCATAACAGCTATTACCCCGGATATCCAGCCTCGACATTCTATACGGGTGCCCCATTCTGGATTGTAATCGAATATGAAATCACGGGTGATGCAAGAGGCGATGTGGAATTTGAATGCACAATAGATACGCGTTATGATTTCATTCTCTTCCATGACCGTTTCAGATCAACCGCGCAGAAAGGGTATAGAACAGTATGCCATCAAGGATGGCTGCCCGATTACCTGCCGTCATCGACATACAGAATGACAATGAATGTTAAGGCAAAATATGGAAACTCCACTACATCCACAAGCAGTTCCTACACAATAAGATCATCATCCGAAAAAGGCTATTCATACAATGATGACTGGGACTATAGCTACGAAAGGGATTTTTTCCTGAGCAGTGTAATAACATCATCACGCCCCGATGACTGGTTGAGAAAACGATATTTCGCTGACAGCGACAGTATTTTTCTTATCGCGAAATATAATATTCACCTTGGTTTCAACGAATTTGTAACGCTTTTGTGGAAAGTCTATGATTCACAGGAGGAATTGATTTACACTGATGAAGCGCGATACATGTCATCCACCGATGGCTATTTCCCCATTAAACTTGAATTCCCTCACAGCCTGAAATCCGGGAGATATTCATATTCGGTCAGCGTTAAAAACAAACTTAACAAATCGCCTCGTAAAGGCTCATTTATAGTTTCAAACTATCCATCCCCTGTTGGCATGGCAAAACTGGGAGATTTCGCTGGAGCGGATGTTGTTATTCGCGATGCAAATAACAAAACCATTGCTTATGAAATTGACCAGCGGTTAACCATGGACATTCCGGATGATTGGGATGGCATGTTCCATTACGACAACAACCTTCCGCCATTCACATTCCTGCCGACATCCGAAATCACAGGCATGGTCATGGTTAGCGAATTTAAAAATATGGACACATCTCATGTGGACACATCCTTTGATGACGCTGTCAAACACTATGAGCAACTGGAATCAAAAGCAACGGGAATCGCAGATTCGACTGAACGCCGGGAGATTATCATTGACAGCAGGCAGTCGTTGATATGTTCATACAAGGGCAGCATTGAGCATCGCGGTGAATATCTAAATGAATACACTGAAAACGTTGACATTCTCGTTATTCAAATCTGGTATCCGACAGATGACGCCAATTACCTTTATTCCGTAAGGCTGATTACACCTGAGGAACATTCAGATTTGTTATTTCATGTCGCGGAAAAGGTAATTGAAATGATTCACATTAATTAATTTGTAACCCATGTCCTGAAACCGAGCCCCGAACGTTAGTGAGGGGTATCTGGTAATTGTTACTACCTCTCACTCACGAGCCTGTCGGGAAAGGTTGTTGTTATATCTCATCCCCCCCTTAATCCCCCCGCGAGCGGGGGGAAATATTTTTGCATTTGCAAACGTAATACCCGGTCTATACACTTGCGAAGGAAAAAAGCATTCTCCCTCCCCGCTCGCGGGGAGGGCTGGGGAGGGGGCATTTTATTTGCGATACCTTTCCCGACACACTCTCACGTTCGGGGCTCGGTTTTAATAGATTTCATCATGGTTTCTCATTAACCGGGTGCCGCCCATACAGCCGTCCCGGCTTTATGGGTGTTTGCTGCAAAGTTACGCATTTCACCCACAAATCCCGCTTCGCGTGATGTGTGGGCGGCACCCGACGTGGATGAAGATAAGGAAAATTGTAGAAGTAATTGCTTGTCTCTTTTTAATAAACCAGGTAAAAAACACCCCTGAAATTGCCGATTCTGATAGAATAGGAGGGCGTTTATAATTTAAATTGAGCAGGCAGCTTTTTTCTGCATGTTCAAACGATTTGGTTTGGCTGAAACTCAATGATTGCTTACCTGATAAAAACGATGCGCTATCGCAGCTGGACGAAGAACTTTCTTGTGTTCGGAGCATTGTTCTTTGTGCCGGGCGCTATTCTCCAGAGCCAGGCTGTTACTAGAAGCGTGTTTGTGTTTATCGCCTATTGCCTGCTGGCAAGCGGATTATATATCATAAACGATATAACAGACATCAGGCGCGACAAACTTCATCCACTTAAAAAAAATCGCCCGATAGCGTCAGGGAAACTACCCAAATCCGCAGCGCTTTTCTTCGCGTTCATTCTGTTCGTAGCAAGTTTCGCAATTTCAGCATGGCTTGATTTAACCGCATTCTCAATCGCAGGATTCGGAAAAATCATGCACATTGAATTCGGTGTTACGCTGACATTTCTCGCGTATTTTATCCTGACCATGCTGTACACGTTTTTTCTGAAAAGAATATCCCTTCTGGATGTAATAATAATCGCGATAGGATTTGTGCTTCGCGCGGTAGCCGGCGCGGCTGCATTGAATGTGGAAATCAGCCAGTGGCTTCTTCTTTGCACGTTTCTTTTAAGTGTATATCTCGCGCTTGCCAAACGTCGCGGTGAAATGCTTCAGCTTGGCGATGAGTCAGCTAATCATCGTGAAAACCTCGCTGATTATTCAGTCCCGCTGATTGAACAGCTTTTAACAATCACCGCCGCGGCGAATATCATTTCATATTCGCTCTATACATTCATGGCGGATAACGCCACCGGGACATACCTCATGGCGACAATTCCAATGGTTGTCTTCGGAATATTCCGTTATCAGGCGATTGTGCTGTTTAAAGGTGAGGGAGCCAATCCTGAGGAGATTCTTCTTAAAGACAGAGCCATCCAGATTGATATTCTTGTGTGGCTCATCGCAGTCGTTCTGATTTTCAAATTTTCCTGATATGTATCAAAAAGATATTTCAAAAAATTTGAGG
>CBDURE010000087.1:0-14631 GCA_965369605.1 uncultured bacterium | reverse complement strand
CGATCCAGCTGAAACCCCCAAACTCTAGCTGGTACAAAATATGGGGGCATCTCACACCCGGCCTTTATCAAAAAGAGAGAACCTATTCTACAACGTTCGCAGGCATTCCGGGGAGGTGGTTATTTACGCGGGAACCCGGCATGCCTGCGAGGATTGTCGGGTTTGATTCACATTTTCATATAAAGGCATGACCGGGTTACGGGGAAAATGGACTTTTTCAACAGCCCCGCGAGCGGGGGGAGATTTTTTGCATTTGTATACAATATATCTGACCTATATACTTGCGAAGGGGAGAAACAACACTCTCCCTCCCCGCTTGCGGAGAGGGCTGGGGTGGGGGCTTCTTGTTTGCAATACCTTTCCCGATACGCTCTTTAACCCTCTGCCCACCGAGTACCCTTGCTGGAATTTCTGAAAATCGAGAGATTTAATCAAACTTAATGAGATTTAATCCCACTTTCTGGTTTATAATCTGTCGGAATTTCTTTGCTTTGAACATATCTTGTAAAAAAGACGATTCTAATTATGTAAACATTTATCGTACCGGGAGAATCAGGATGGCCAAGAACAGTACTGGCAAATCGAAGAAGAAAATGCCTGAGGGCTTTAATAATATTGCGTTGTTGACCAGCGGCGGGGATGCTCCCGGGATGAATCCATGCATACGGGCTGTTGTTCGCACCGGGATATATCACGGTTTCGCAATGTTTGGCGTGAAAAACGGTTTCGAGGGACTTGTTAACGGCGATATTGAAGGTTTTGATTCGAGAGATGTCGGCGGAATTCTTCATCGTGGCGGCACAAGACTTGGGACAAGCCGGTATCCAGAATTTTTGGAGGAAGAAACTCAAAAGAAAGCAATCGCAAGCCTTAAAGCCTATAAGATTGATGGTCTTGTTGTTATTGGCGGAGGGGGTTCTCTGCGTGGCGCGCAAGATTTGATTGAATTGGAATTCCCTGTGATTGGAATCCCCGCGACAATTGATAACGATGTCAATTTGACCGATTACGCTATCGGGTTTGATACAGCGGTAAACACCGTTCTGGAAGCGATTTACAGGCTAAGGGATACCGCGGCGGCTCATCGGAGAATAATTGTATTGGAGACGATGGGACGACATGCGGGACATATCGCGCTGGCTGCAGGATTAGCTGGTGGCGCGGAAATAATTCTTACACCGGAAAAGAAATTAAGCATCGATGAAATCGATGAGATAGTCGAGCAGTGCATCCAGCTAAAAAAACTTTTCACAATGATTGTGCTTGCAGAGGGCGCGGGCAATGCGTACGAAATCGGTGATGAGATTAAGCAAAGGTCAGGGCATGAGGTTTCGACAACGGTTTTGGGATACATCCAGCGCGGAGGCACTCCAACCGCTTTTGATACGCTTCTTGCAAGCCGTATGGGCGCGCTTGCCATTGAGGCTTTCCAGCAGGGGGAAAGTGGTATGATGACATCATTCATGAATGGGAAATATCAGCTGGTTCCCATAAAGGACGTTCTCAAAAAGCAGAAGGAACTTAACCAAGAACTTTACGAGCTGTATAAAATCCTTGCGTTGTAAAAAACGTCTCAGAACTTTATTATATGCGTAAAACAGTGTCATTCTGAGCGCAGCGAAGCATGTATTAGTTGTTGTGTTGATGATTAAACCTGACGAAATTAATTCACGTTATCGCGAATAGATTCTTCACTACGTTCAGAATGACAGAAAAGCCATGTTCTGAAACGGCTTCCAGAGAATTGCCCCCAGGGGGTTACCTCTAGGGGATTGCCTCTACTCGTCACCCGGTTTTTTCTCGAGGTTTGTTATCCGGTTCAGAATCTCTTTCAGAGTATTTTCAAGATACTCCGCCTGTAGCTTGAGATCCTCGATCTGGATTTCATTGGGTACATCAGGATATATTGGCTGAACGGGGGGGGGAGCAGCTGCCATTCCCCGCTGCCAGCCGTACTGGCCGGTTGCGTAGAACATGTTTCTGTTGCCACGTCCTCCGCCTCTGCCCATGCCTCTTCCGAATCCCATATAATTTCCACCAACCGGGTTCATACTTCCCGGCGTGCTGTATCCTGTGCAGTATCCTAATCCTCTGCCTGTTCTTGATCCTCCACCTCTCGGTCCTGATCTGTCTCCACCTGGCATATTAATCACCTTCCTGTATTGCTAAACTTAATTTGTTAACTATTTTAAAGTAATGCAAATATTACCGATTCCTGTTTCCATGCCCGCGACCCTGGCCTTTCCCGCCGCCTCTGTGTTTTCTTCCCCGCCCGCGGCATCCGGGCATACGGAAATTCCTGTTATCTAGGCGGTTGCTTATATAACCATCCAAGACTGAATTGATATCGCCCATCGTTCCGCTTATCACGTTGATGTTCCATCTCATTAATAGAGAAACCATAATTCCTGAAATGCCACCGCAGATTAGAACATCCACTTTCCTTTCAGCCAGATAATTCGCTCTATTATTTAAAGAGCTGTTGAGAATTCTTTCCTCCGACATCTGTGTAATTTGGCCATTGACAACATCAGCGATAACGATTCTCTCCGCTGTGTCAAAAAGCGGTGATACTCTTTTCTGCCATGTTGGTATAGCGATTCTCATTACATATATCTAAGTAGCAATTGTGATGCCAAAACTGTTTGAATTAACGAAATGCACGTAATTGTGATAAATACAGGCGTTTTGAGATGGATTTTCAGAAAAGCGCTTTGGAGGGAGTCGCATAATGCGACTGATGTGTTGTCTTGCAGTTGCAGAAGAGGATTATCGGCAGGATTTAAAATATCAATTTATGTTTTGTGTAGGGGCTGGTTTAAAACCCAAACCTACCCCTTTACAGAACGCTTAATGTCGAAACGTTCAACTTTACGATAAAGAGTCGATTTATGAACGCCGAGTTCATCAGCTGTCTTCTTGAAATTCCAGTCATTCCTATCCAGGGCATCGCGAATAATGTAAATCTCGATCTCATCAAGTGTCGCAGTGTGTGAGATTTTGTTCACGGCTTTTTGCGTTCTTGAAATCAGCGATTCGGGAAGGTGTTTGGTTTTTATTACGCCGCTGTGGCATAAAACAAAAGCGCGTTCGATTATGTTTTCCAATTCGCGTACGTTTCCGGGGTAATCGTGTGACATAAGCACGCTCATGGTGTCATCTGAAACTCCGGCAATATCCTTTCCCTGCAGGTGATTGAATCGGTTGATGAAATGATCTGCCAGAATGGGGATATCCTCGCGGCGCTCTCTGAGGGGCGGAAGAGTTATCCTGACAATGTTTATTCGATAATATAAATCCTGCCTGAACGTTCCATTCTCGACCAGTTTGTCAATGTCGCTATTCGTTGCGGCGATTATCCGCGCTTCTGTTTTGGTGCTATCGGTCGCGCCAAGAGGCTCATACACTTTTTCCTGCAGTACTCTGAGAAGCCGCACCTGCATTGATGGGGAAATGTCGCCGATTTCATCAAGGAAAAGAGTGCCTTTTCCCGCAAGCGCGAATCGCCCCGGCTTATCGTGATGCGCATCCGTGAAAGCTCCTTTTTTATAGCCGAACAGTTCGGATTCAAGAAGTGTATCAGGAAGCGCGGCGAGATTTACCGCGATAAAAGGCTCATCGACTCGATTGCCAAGATTGTGAATGGCCCGCGCAATCAGTTCCTTTCCAGTGCCGCTTTCGCCGTCGATTAGTACGGTAGCCGATGATGCCGCTATTTCAGGCAGTATGCTGAATATATCCTGAATTTTATGGTTGCGTGAGACGATATCGCCGAGTGAGTATTTTTGGTCAATCTCCTTTCGAAGATTTTCAACCAGAGTTAAATCGCGAAATGTTTCAACTCCGCCGATTACATTTCCCTCGTTGTCTTTCAATAAAGCGGTGGAGATACTTACAGGAATGCGGTTGCCATCGGCATCGACAATGTAGATCATTTTTCCAACGACAGGTTTCCCTGTTTTAATTGTTTCCCTCAAGGCGCATTGTGTTTCACAGATTGACGCTTTGAAGACATCGCAGCATCGCTGTCCGATTGCCTCCTTTTTGGTTACGCCTGTAATTTTCTCAGCGGAATCGTTGAACGACTGAATGAGCCAGTTATCATCGACAGTGAAAACGCCATCCGCGATTGAGTCGAGGATGATTGAGTTGATATCGGGTAGAGTTGCTTTTTGCGACTTTGGTTTCATTTTGCGTCCGCTACTATTATACTCGGTTTTTATCGGAATTACTGAAATTTAATTTTAATTGGTGCCAGGTACCAATTAATTTACATGATATTGCTGAAGCGACAAAATGAGTGAAACAAAGATGAAAAGAGTACTTAGCGGAAATCGCTTAAAATGTAAAAATAAATTGGTGCCAGGTACCAATTAAAAGTACCATTTTATATAAAGCGATTGCGTGAATTCATCTGCACTGTTATATTTGCATGATGCAGTACGAATTTTAAATCAGCTTTCGAGACATTGCCGAGGCAAAAAGAATGAGTGAATCAAAGAAGAAACGAGTGCTAAGCGGAAACCGTCCAACAGGCCCAAGCCATCTGGGACACCTTTTCGGTGTGCATGATTTCTGGGTCAGCCTTCAGGACAAGTACGACTGCTTTTTCTTCATCGCTGATTATCATGCCCTGACAACATCATACGACAAGGTTGAAATGATTCAGGAAAATATCTGCGAGGTAACACTCGACCTTCTCGGCGCGGGACTCGACCCGAAAAAATCGACCATTTTTTTGCAGAGCGACATTCCTGAAGTCGCTGAGTTGAACCTCCTTATATCTATGGTTACACCGATGGGACTGCTTGAACGCAATCCGACATACAAAGCTCAAATGCAGGAATTGAATATCCAAAAACCAAATCTGGGACTTTTTCAATATCCGGTAATTCAAACTGTGGATATTGTGATTTACAAGGGTGAATTTGTTCCCGTGGGAAAAGACCAGCTCCCGCATGTGTGGATTGCCGCTGATATAGCGAAAACATTCAGGCATCGCTACGGTGATGTTTTCCCGATACCCGAGGAACTGGTCGGAGAATTTCCCAATGTTCCGGGCAGTGATAACAGAAAGATGTCGAAGTCGTACGGCAACACAATTGATGTCCGCGATGATGAGGAAACCACATTCAAGAAAATCAAGAAATTCTATACTGACCCTGAGAAAATCCGAATCGATGATCCGGGGCATCCTGACGGCTGCCCGATTTTCTATTTCCACACGATGGTCTCAGGCAAAGAGCATTGCGTTGATGTTAAATCGGAATGTGAAAGCGGCAAGCGCGGATGTGTCCAGTGCAAGAACGAGATGTGCGAGAATCTTAATAATCATTTGAAACCAATCCGTGAGCGCAGGATTGAGTTTGCCCGGAATCCGGATGAGGTCGATAAAATCCTTCTCGAGGGCGGATTAAAAGCTCGTGATGAAGCGCAGAAAACAGTCCAGGCGGCTCGCAAGGCGATGGGCCTGACTGAACGTTCGAGGCTTATGTAAACGCCGACCAAAAAATACAACGTGGTTAAATAAGCTGTTTAAATAATCCCAATTTTCAGAAATGATGAGTCTTTTGCAGATGCGCTGCTTGGAAACTGCCTCAGAACCTGCATTTTCTGTCATCCTGAGCGAAGCGAAGGATCTATTCTCGACAATGCGAATTATTCTCATCAGGTTTAATCATCAACACAGCAACTTATAGATTCTTCGCTACGCTCAGAATGACAAACTTTTTCGCTCATCAGGAGTTCTGAGACAGCTTCCAGCCAGCGCCCCTGCATCAAAGCAAGCAGATGATATATACATTTACATTTGATATACTTTAATTGAATTGAATTTACCTCTGGCGCAATAAAGCGCCTATTTTTCAGCATGATTTTCTGGAGGTTCGACATGAATCGATTAATTATTGCTTTATTCCTGACAATGATTTTCGCGGGATGCAGTTCATCGAGTATCCCAACACTGCCTGATAATTCTCAGTCGGCAGATTTAATCCCCACTATTGCGAATGGTGATTATTTCAGGGGTGATATGTCTCTTGGAGTCTGGGAAGTTGAGGTTGACCTTGAGACTCTTGAAGCGAATTACAATATGGTTCGCAGCGCCAGCGCAATTGGACAGGCTCTTCCTGAATGCCTTTTGAATACATACCTTACCTCAACGCCATGCTCGACCTGCATGAGAATGGATGTTATTGGATTCGATTACTCAACACAACGAATCACGCTTTCATTTGGCGTGCGGCATCCATTAGCTCCGTTCAACCCGGGGTTGCCGGTTACCGCAGCAAACCGCGCTGATCTGGATGTTTTCAACGTGATGGGAATTATCATTCTGCCCCAAACTGGAACAGGGCTTAACTATCTTATTGATGGCACGATAGAAATTGAATCTGACCCTTTTACTTGTGTCAACCCGGATGGTTTCACTCATTCGCTTTATGATGTAGTAACCGACCCGGTGTTCCTTAACCCAAATTACACTGAACCAATTTCAACACTGAATCCGTTCAAGTATTATTTCACAGGCCTCGATTACCACAGGTTCATACAGGGTGATCCCTTTGAGATGCATGACTACATTTTCGATGCGCGTAAAACAGGGGGAGAATTAAGATTCTATATTGCTTTCAGGGCATCGTATGGCCAGTCCGCAACGTGGGCGAAATCAGTCGAGGACCCGTGGCAACTGGGCAGCAGGGCGAATCCGAAATATTACCTGCCTGAATTTTGCCAGACTGAAGCTTATGATCTCGAACTCGACCAGACAGGCGAGATAGCCTGGGGCGATACAACATCGACAGCTGAAATCTCAGTTAAATGCTGCGATTTCCAGGCGGGCATGACCGGCATCGGAAGGCCGCTCATGGAGATTGACGATCAGAATGTTATTTCATACACAAGCGATGTCAGTAGAGTTGTGATTGATATTCCGATGATTTCGGATACGCCGTTTGAAACAACAACAAGAATCGGCGGTACAGGCATGCCGGGTTCTCCCTATGAATACGCGGTGACGATTCAAAATCACCTTGGCGCGTCATTCGGAACGTACCCATATCTTGCGATTGTCGAGGACAGCCGTATTTTCCAGCCTATTCACGCGTACCAGATTGGTCATCTGACAATCGATTATGATGACGGTTTTGATCCTGACCTTACGGAATCGCTTGGATGGAGTGTTACAACATACCGCGGTGATGGCTGGGCGATTGTTGACCTGGGTGCGCCTGATGGAAACGCCTGGGATGAGTCAAGCGGCGGTTCATACGGTGATCAGGACTCAACACGGCTGACATCACCAGCTTTTGATTTAAGCTACAGTTCAACCATGCCCGTGCTTGAGATTACACATACTTATGAAACACAATATATGTGGGATGGCTGCTCGGTATTCCTGAGTCTTGACGGCGGCGCGTCATTTGATTATTCAGCGGCAATTCCTGTGTTCTCCGGTAAGGAATACGATGCCAGACTTGGCGGCAGCATTCTTGCCAATACTCTTCTTGCCGGAAGATGGGGATTTACGGGTGACAGCGGCGGTCTTGTAAATACGCAGTTTGACCTGTCGGAAGCGAAATATCATCCCAATGTCTCTGTACAGTTTGTGTTTGAATCCGATTCACATATAAGCACTGTTGGGTGGACTATCCTGAACGTGAAGATTTTACCGTAAATCTGAATGTTTAATGAAACGCGAAACTATAAAACGAATCGCGGACAGCTTTGTCCGCAGAAATAGTATGCAATACCGATACTGGAGGGTGTCAACTCGATGCAGGTGATAATTGCGGGCGGTGGGCCAGCGGGAGCTATTGCCGCGGAAAAACTGTCCTCAAGCGGTATTCGAACAATCCTGTTCGAACGCTCGATGGACAATGATAAAACCTGCGCTGGTGGGATACCATCGGCTCTTGTCAACGATTTCAATATCCCGGATGACATAATCCAGCAGAAATGCGAAAGGGTCAGATTTCATGCGCCCTCAGGCGTGATGGTCGAATTGGATTTCCCCGATGGCGGATACATGGCTACGGTACGGCGCCATGAGTTCGACAAGTATCTTAGAAACAGGGCGATAGAACGTGGCGCGATTATCGAGGAAAAAGAGGTTTTCGGTTATGAGCCTGCCACAGACGCGATAAAAGTAAATTACCAGGATTCCACAGGGCAGCATTTCTGGGCCAAAGCGGATTATTTCATCGGCGCGGACGGCGCAATCAGCAGGGTGGCGCGTATGATGCAGGCTGGCAGGCTTGATTATGTGGCATCGCTGCAGGAATACATTCGCCCGAATCCCGATGGCATGGCTTACTGGAAGTCGGTGTCAGGATTATTCTATTCAAGCAAGGTTTCTCCTGATTACTACGGCTGGGTTTTTCCGCACGGCGAATATATTTCAATCGGAGTCGGTACGCGGTATAAATATGCGAAAAACATATCCCAGTACCTGAATAATCTGAAAGAACTTAACGCGAAATGGCTGGATGGCGGCGAGGTGCTTGGCAGAGGCTCAGCGCCGATACCATCTACAATCTATTCCGAACCGGCAAGAGACCGTGTTTTCCTTATCGGTGACGCCGCCGGTTATGTTCTTCCCGGATGCGGTGAGGGAATTTATTACGCGATGAAATCAGGGCTTTTTGCCGCTGAGGCGATTATTGATACATACCGCAATGGATATTCAAATCCCGCGCTTTCCTATAACCTTCGATGTGAGCGTGAATTTAAATACAGTTTCAACTATTTCAAGAAAGTGGAAAAAGTCGTGTTCAAAAGCGATTACACGCGCGAATTGTTCGTACGATATTGCCGTGAACCGGGTGCCGCAAATGGTTTTCTGAATGTTTTCAGCGTGAAGGACAAACGAAAGAGATCATCGCTCATTTCAAAAATTCAACGCCTGATTGCGCTGAACAGGATTAGAGGGGAAATTAAGAGAGAGGGATTGGAGTTTTAACGGAATCATTTTCTACTACAAACCTGCTAACCTATTAACTTGCTAACCTGCTAACGCTAAACCCACTCGCCGTCGATGTGCCACAGGCCGCCGGATGTGTCAGCGGCATCGCCGCCGATTGTGAACCCCAATCCGCCAAGGCGGACATCCAAAGCCGATACCATTTCAGCATCCATCACCGCTACATTCAATTGATATTCCCCTTTGTTCAACGGCAGTGAATTCATGCGATATTTTAGCTCCATTGTTTCAGGAGGATTTTCTATGGCTTTAATCACGGGACCAAGGCACTCCTCGCCGGATGCTGTCTGGATTGCGATTCTCAAATGAGCGGTATTTATTTGCTCCCTGCGTTTTAGCTGGACAGCGATTGTCATTGCGTCGTTTGTTTTAAAGAGATAGGCTTCAGAGTCCGAGGAGTCATAAATTCGGATATCCTCAATTGTAACTGGCCCATCAACAGTGTCAGGAACGGGCGCGGCTCCAAGAGAGTGATAACTGTCGCGGGTTGAGATGGTTCTGAGCCTTGCGAGATATTCCCGAATTATTTCACGCGATTCGCCGATTTTTTCGACTTTACCATTATCGAGCCACAGCGTTTCATCGGAGATGGAAGCCACAAGCGGCATGTCATGGCTGACAAAAATAATCGCTACTCCTTTTGCTTTCAGTTCGTTTATTTTTTGAATGCTTCTTCGCGCGAACGCCACATCACCGACTCCGAGAACCTCATCGACCAGAAGCACATCCGGCTCCGAGACAATCGCAACGGAAAATCCAAGCCTGATAACCATTCCCGATGAATAGGTTTTGATAGGCGTTTCAAGGAATTTCTCCAGTCCGCTGAATGCGACAATATCATCGAATCGTTCTGTTATTTTGCTTTTAGGAATTCCGAGAATGCTGCCGTTGAGATAGATATTTTCCCGTCCTGTAAGTTCAGGATGAAATCCGGCGCCCAATTCAAGCAGGCTTGCAAGGCGTCCGTTACATTTAAACGTACCGCTGTCCGGTTTGTATATTCTGGAAAGCACCTTGAGAAGTGTCGATTTGCCGCTGCCGTTGCGCCCGATTAATCCGAGAATGCGTCCGGCATCCGCGGTGAAACTGACATCTTCCAATGCCCATAGTGTTTCAAAGCTCGATTTTTTAAGCATCAAAAATCGTTCAACCGCGTTCTGGGTTTTCTGATGATAAAGTTTGAATTTCTTTGAAAGATTTTTTACCTCTAAAATCGGCATACAAATTCATTATAACCTTTCAGCGCGATGAAGTGCCAACTTTCCATACAGAAAAAGCCGGACAGAATGTGTCCGGCAAATCTTTGTTATTAATCATGATTATTGTTTCAGCCCAACGGGTTGAATTACCACGGCGGACGTCATCCGCCCTGCCAGTCGGATGAGCATGAGTCGTCCGATTTATTTGTGCAGGCGGATATATTTAGAAAAACGCGGATGATCTTTTTCCCGCCGCACTGCGGACATACCAGATCATCACGGTTATCATCGAGACTTAGTTGTTCCTCGAAAACATGCTCACAGTCCTCACATTGAAAATCGTACCAGGGCATAATCTCACCTTTTAAATAAGTATAGAAAAAAATTATAGACAGCCGAGCCATCTATAGGAAATAACTATATCGCATATAGGGTAACTGCGCAAGCCTTTTAGTGTGAAAAAATCGAAATATAAAAAACTAACATGAAATAACACCATGCTTTAGCGTGGTGTTATTGAAAGCATGACACTTACCTATGAACCATTCCCTGCACACCAATCGCAGGAATCACTTGTGCAATCGGCACATGAATCTTTTGTATTCCCCATCGATATGCTTCCGAAATTACGCTGAACTTTTTTACTTGAACATTCCGGGCATTTGAGATTGCTTCTGTCGCTGTCAATTGAAAAGGATTTTTCAAAATGATGTCCGCAGTCTTCGCAATAAAAATCATAGTTCGGCATTCCATTAACCTCTTATAGCTTTGATATTTTCCTTGACCGTTCCTTTGCCGTTAAAAACCGAATTGCCGGCAACCAGAATATCCACGCCAAGTTCACGCAGTTTAACCGCGTTTTCAGGATTCACTCCGCCATCGACCTCAATCACGCAGGATGGGTTTTCCGCGTTGACAAACTCACGTGCCAGCGCGATTTTATCCTCCACCAGCTCGATATATTTCTGTCCGCCCCATCCCGGATTTACCGCCATGATAATCAGCATGTCCATCATCGGGATTATTTCTTCCAGAACATGCAGAGTCGTGGATGGGTTTATCGCCACGCCTGCTTTGATTCCGGCTTTTTTTATTTTATCAAGCGCCATGTGTAGATGTGTTTCCGCTTCCTGATGCACTGTCAGGTATTCTGGTTTTGCCGCGATGAATTTATCGAGATGGTGAATCGGGTTTGAAATCATAAGGTGGACATCCAGTGGAATGCCAACCTCTGCGGCGACTTTTGCAAGATGCGAAATAACTCCGGGACCAATCGTGATGTTATCCACGAAATGGCCATCCATGACATCCACGTGAATCAAATCAGCGCCGCCGTTTTTAGCCGCGATTATGGCATCCGCAAGCCTCGCCTGGTCGGCGGATAGAATGGATGGTGATATCAAAACGTTTCGTGCCATTGGTTGCTCCACTTGTGCATTAATTAATTTCACTTCACATTATGCCTTGAAATCGTTAAATCCGCAAAGTGATTATTTTCTATGGAGTATTGGAATGCTAACTGGCACATCGTATTTCCAAACTAAATATTTAGAGAAATTTATTTATAACCGAGCCCCGAACGTAAGTGAGGGGTAAGGATGTGGATTGTATAAGATTTGATTACCCCTCACTAACGTTCGGGGCTCTGATAACGTTCGGCGCACTGATTTTTTATTTGTTCCATTGTGGATAGTTTAGAAAGAAGGGCAACATTTTACGTTTTCGATGACGCAAGCTCAACAATTTCCTTGCGCTCAATAAAATCATCCCCGAGAACTCTTTTGCGAATCTCCTCCAGCTCAATCACTTTTTTGTAACGCGCTTTTGCACCGGTGAGTTTTTCCTCACTCTCAAGCAACTGAGCCTCAAGCATTAGAATGTCCTGGTAGATATCGGGAAGAACAATCCAGTCAAGGCGCGTTTTGGAGTATTCCTCAACGAGGTTATAAGGATATCTCCGAGTGAATTTTTTAATCGTCGAGCGAAAAATATCAATTCCGCCAACGCCAAGATATGCCTGCGCGGCGTCGCGGAAAGATCTTGGTGAATTCATCGAGTCCAATTCAAGCGATTTTGCGAAATCATCGATTGCCTCGAATCGAATCGCGGGATCGCTGTTCCTGATTAACACAAGTCCCGACAGGTGGTAACTTCTTGCGCTGAAGGGAAAGGTTTTTTTCAGTTTCGTTGATGCGGCAACCGCTTTCCGCAACAGCAGTGCGGGATTTTCCTCAGGTGAACCGGATTGCATGGCTATATCATGTAAAAAGAGAAGCGATTTCACATGCTCTGCAAGCGCTCGTTCGTTCATTGGGAAATACGAAAGCGATGTCGCGTATAATTCCTCAGCCTGTTTATATTCACCCGCTGATGAGAAAGTTTTTCCGGCGTCAACAAAACTCTCCGAGTAATACATGCGCCCGCAGTGAAATACCGCAATGAAAACGAATAATGCAAGTGTGATACTGGCGCCCGCGATTGATGTTCGTATTTTCGGTTTGCTTTCCTCCATCTCCTCTTCCGTTTGAGAAACTGCAACAACAGGATCAAGCAGGTTCAAAGCGAGTATCCAGATTACGCCAAGGTTCAGAAGGATGATTGGGAAAGTGTCGTCGAAGTCAATCGCCAGATGCAGAAGCCCGGCGGTCAGCGCCGCTATCAATCCCGCGCTGATTGGTATTATGGATGAATCCCTGCATCTAAAAAACTTTTTAAGCACATGGAAATAACACCACAGGATATGCAGAATTATGATAAATCCGAATAATCCACCCTCCGATAACAGCCTGAGATAAAACGAGTGCGGGTCTCGCGCATAGAACCTGGGGTCTTTCTGGTATTGCGGATAGACATAACCAAACGCGCCAAGTCCAATTCCGGTTAGTTTGTTGTCATTGAATATCTCAACCGCGCCTGAATAGAAATTCTCCCGTCCCTGCATTGAGAAATCCTCTGTCGCGGTGAAGCTTACTATTCGATGATACACCGGCTCGAAAAACGACTTACCTCCGATGAATACGGCTGCCAGTAAAATCACAACCAGCACAATTGATGCGGTTTTAACGCCTGTCCGATTGAATCCTCTTTTCAAACCAAGCAGAATTAAAAGAACCAAAACAGCCAGAAGCGCCGCTACCCACGCTCCACGCGAAAGAGTAAAGACAAGTCCCGCGCCTAAAACCACAGTGCCAATCCAGCCGTAGCGCCCCAATGGTTTCATTGGAGATTCAGTCAGGAGCAGCATGAGAAAAATAACCAGAATAGCCCCGAAATATCCACCCGCCGGATTATGCCACGCGAAAAACGAATCCAGCGGTGATGATGCTCCCCGTGTGAAATATGTTATCAATCCGTGCACAGCCGCGAAAATGCCGATTGCAAGAAGAATGTGAATCACATATTTAATACGCTCACGGCTGACAGCGTAAAAAGAGGCAAGGGACATAAATGCAAGAATCATAATGAAGGTCAGTGATTCAGAAATAGCATTCTGCCATACGATTGCGTTTATCGTGTTGATGACAAGAAAGATAATCATGAAAGCGTAAATTGAATAAAAAATCTTCTGTCGCGATGATGGCAGCAGTATTCCGTTTTTTTCGGGCCGCGCGTATTCCAGCAGGTAGAAGAACAGAAATCCAAGAAGCGCGATTCCTCGAAACGCCCAAATCGACGCTCGCTTTAAATCGTTCGCCCCTCCCTGGCTCATCAGAAGTAGAAGCATGAACACGGCGAAGAAAACGAAGAAAATTTTCTCACGGCGTTCAATCAGCCAGGGAAGAAATACTTCTCTGGATGCTTTATCTGATTTTTTATGTTTCGATTTGCCTATCACTACTCGGGAGTATTTTAACAGAAAAACAGGTCATGGGTAATATTCTAAGATGTTTAATGCCTCACCACGCTAAAACAGATATTGCCAATCATCACCATGCGAAAGAGCCTGTCGGGAATGGTTGTTTTTATATTCCATCCCCCCCAAATCCCCCCGCGAGCGGGGGGAAATACTTTTTACATATGCAAACGATATACCCGGTCTATACACTTGCGAAGGGAAAAGACAACACTCTCCCTACACTTGCGAAGGGAAACATAACATTCTCCCTCCCCGCTCGCGGGGAGGGCTGGGGTGGGGGGAACTTGATTGCGATACCTTTCCCGACAGGCTCTAAAGCATGGTGTTATTTTAACAATTCAACTTTTCCAACCTGCTAACCTACTAACCTGCTAACTTACTAACCTGCCAACTTCTTTTATGGTAAAATTCAATCTGACAAACACAATTATTTTAAGGATTGCCGTATGGACTACAAAAACGCATTAATAACCGGTGGGGCTGGTTTTATCGGCGGGCATATTGCGCATCGACTTGTGGATGCGGGTCGGAATGTTAAAGTGCTCGATAACCTATCTGTGGGCCGGAAGGAAAATCTGCCCGACAGCGCGGAGCTG
>CBDURE010000086.1:0-14805 GCA_965369605.1 uncultured bacterium | reverse complement strand
GACTTTCTTGGCGTGTCATCAATCGAGGAATTGTTTTCACAAATTCCGAAAGACCTTATTTTAAAAAAGCCACTGGATATCCCGGGCGCCATCTCCGAGCCTGAACTGGCGCTTGAAATGCGTGATATCGCAAGAGAGAATCTCGCAATCAAACCGAATCGGGATTTGCGCGGCGGGGGAATCGAACGCCACTATATTCCTCCCATAATTCCAACACTGATTGGCAGGGGCGAATTTTTAACCGCGTACACTCCGTATCAGCCTGAAATGTCGCAGGGAATTCTGCAGGCGATTTTCGAATACCAGACCATGATTTGCGAACTGACAGGCATGGATGTTTCAAACGCGAGTTCCTATGACGGCACCACCGCTCTTGGTGACGCTCTGGTTGCTATCGCTTACCACAAACATAAAAGCGACAGGATTCTTGTTTCCGGCGGGTTTAATCCACAATCCAGAGAGGTTCTCGAAACATACAAAACCGGACTTGATGCAACGCTGGTTGATATCCCATCTGTTAATGGTGAGATCAACACAGATAAAATACTTAAGGAAATTGAATCTGGCGCGAAAGCTGTCTTTATCCAGACTCCGAATTTCTACGGCGTTGTTGAAAACCCCGCTAAAATTGCTCAAATCGCGGATGCTATTCACAAAACAAAAGGATTACTGATTATCAGCGCGAATCCGGTTTCACTGGCGCTTCTTAAATCTCCGGGCGAGATGGGCGCTGATATCGCTGTCGGTGAGGCTCAATGTTTTGGCAGTATGCCGAATTTCGGCGGACCGCTTCTCGGTTACTTCACAGCCAGCAAATCGCAATTGAGGAAACTGCCGGGTCGGGTAATCGGTGAAACTGATGATGGGGAAGGCAATAAAACTTACGTAATGACATTACAGGCGCGCGAACAGCATATCAGGCGCGAAAAAGCGACATCGAATATCTGCACAAACCAGGCGTTAAATGCGCTTGCCGCGGCGATTTATTTAAGCTATTACGGCAAAGAGGGAATCAAAAACATTGCCAGACGGATAGCATCGCTAACCAGATATGCCATAAGTGAATTCAACAAAATCGAGGGAGTTCATCTCCTGTTTCCCGACGCTCCACGTTTCCATGAATTTGTAATCAATGTGGATGCTGACCCCGATGATTTGATAGACGGCATGTATAAACTCGGATTCGCCGGTGGCGTCTCGTTAAAAAGCGCACATAAGGATTTCCCAAATGGAATTCTTGTCAGCTTGAACGAGTGCGTTGGTAAAAACGATATCGATGAGATTGTTAAAATCTATGGCGATCTTCTCTAACGCCTGATTTATCCAATGGAGAACAAAAATGAGATCAGTTCAAAAGACCATATTTGAAATATCAAAAAAAGGCCGTAAGTCATATTCGCTTATAAACGATGAAACTCCGATTCTCAAAGCGGAGGAGCTTTTCGATAAAGCCTATCTTCGAGAACAGGATGCCCGCCTTCCTGAAGTCAGCGAGATGGATTTGGTTCGACATTTCACCAATCTGTCGCGGCGTAATCACGGCATCGACAACGGATTCTACCCGCTCGGCTCATGCACGATGAAATACAATCCGCGATTTAACGAGGCGATGGCGTCACTGCCCGGATTTGAGGAGAGCCATCCGAATTCACCTGAATGGGTATCGCAGGGTTCATTGAAAATTATCCATGAACTTGAGAAATTCATGTGTGAGATTTTCGGCATGGATGCGTTTACACTTCAACCTGCCGCGGGCGCTCACGGTGAATTCACAGGATTGCTGATTATCAGGGCGTTTCATGAATCCAACGGCGATACGCGGCGAAATGTAATCCTTGTCCCGGACAGCGCGCACGGAACAAATCCTGCAAGCGCGAAGATGACCGGTTATGAGCTCAAACAGGTCGCGAGTACCACTGAGGGACTTGTTGACCTTGCGGCTCTTGAACCGTACCTGAACGACAATCTTGCCGGGATGATGCTTACAAATCCGAATACTCTGGGATTGTTTGAAAAAGATATTCTCGAAATGACAAAACTCGTTCATGAGGCTGGCGGATTGCTTTACTATGACGGCGCCAACGCCAACGCTCTTTTGGGAATCTCAACGCCGGGCATAATGGGATTTGACATTGTCCATGCGAATCTGCATAAAACTTTCAGCACTCCTCATGGAGGCGGCGGCCCGGGTTCAGGCCCTATCGGCGTAAAATCACATCTGGAAAAATTCCTGCCGTCACCGCGCGTGGGAATACATCTCGATAATTTCACGCTCATCGATTTACCCGATTCAATCGGGCGAGTCAAATCATTCCACGGCAATTTCGGAGTTCTGGTCAAGGCGTACGCCTATATCCGACTGCTTGGGCCGGAGGGATTGAAACGGACATCGCAGATTGCGGTGCTCAACGCGAATTACCTGCAGGAAAAACTCAAGGGTAAATACAATCTCGATTACGATACAAGGTGCATGCATGAGTTTGTTTTAAGCGCGGAAAGGCAGAAAGAGGAATATGGGGTAAACGCGAAAGATATCGACAAGGCGCTTATAGATAAAGGAATACATCCGCCGACAACATATTTCCCGCTTATCGTTCATGAGGCGTTGATGATTGAACCGACCGAAACTGAAAGCCTCGAAACGCTGGATGATTTCGTGGACGCTATGCTCGATATCGATAAAACCGCGCGTGAAAATCCTGACGCTGTCCTTAAAACACCCATGAACACTCCGGTTGGACGTCCTGATGAAACAAAAGCAGCGCGAAATCCGATTCTAAAATTCCAGTTTAAGGACTAAAACAACCGAATGGCTAAAATCGCTTTTTGTAACTATTCTTTCGATGATGTCCACCAGAACCTCGCTCTTGAGGAGGTTCTGCTGAACGAAGTGGCATCGGGACAGCTCGCTCCAGTGGTGCGACTCTGGAGGAATCCGAAGTCTGTTATATTGGGCATTTCACGAGCAGTCGAAACTGATTTGCACATCGATAATATCACCGAGGATAAAGTCACACTCGCACGGCGCATTTCCGGCGGAGGCACTGTCTATCACGACAACGGCACCATTTCGTTCAGTTTTATTTTCCCCTGGAGCATGATTGGATTCGATGATGACCCGCGCCGTGTGGATGAATCAACAATCAACCCATTTCTGGATATTGTAATCGAGGCTCTAAAGCCACTGAAAATCAACTCTTCCCGCGAGGGCATTTCGGATATATTTGTCAACGGGAAAAAAATCAGCGGCAACGCGCAGAAACGAGTTAAAAAAGCGATTCTTCATCACGGAACTATTTTAGTAGATGTTGATTTGGACAGCATGTCACGCTACCTGAAAGTGCCTCCTGAGAGGGAAAAAATTTATCACGAGGATTTTGTAACGTCGCTTCATGAACTCGGAGCGGATATCTCACACAGGGATTTCCAGAACCTGCTTAAGGTTTCACTGAAGAAAAAGGGCCATAAAGTATTCAACATCAACTTGAAGGCGGATTTTACGGGATTGCTGGTCGAAGCAAAAAAACTCGCTAATAAATACTCCCCCGATGAATGGGTGTTGCGTCGGAAGTAGGGGTGGGTTTAAGGAAATGTCTCAGAACCCTGATTTAAACAGGACACATTATTTGAAAAAGGAACATTGTCATTCTGAGCGTAGCGAAGAATCTATATGCTTCTGTGGCGATGATTATATCTAATGAGAAATATTTACGTTATCGCGAATAGATTCTTCACTTCGTTCAGAATGACAGAAAATTCAGAATGACAGAAAATGTGGAGTTCTGAGACACCTTCTTAAAACCCACCCCTACTTGGGGAATCATTCAGAGAAAGCATTGTTTAATATACAAACCCAGCGTTTCCTCGCTGGGATTTTCGCTAACCTTTTTCCTCCCATCCGGTAATATGAAATTACCCCCTCAAAATGCCCCACTCTTTATGATACAATAAGCCTGTAACTTATTTCCTGTGGAAAATCGGTGTTATGTTATCCGCTTTGGTTATTGATAGCAATTTACCCAGTTGTGAATCTGTTGTTAATTTCTTTAAACGACACAACTATGATTCCATTGCCGTAAGCGATGTCGATGCCGCTCTGGGAGTTATCTCCGAAAGGGCTATTGATATTGTATTCCTTTATGTTGATGATTTGGATAATGCCAAAGATGGTCTTGATACGATTATCAAAAACAGGATGGATATGAGGGTTGTGATAATCGGGCCGGAAACGGACGTTGTCTCCGCTGTGAGTGTTATCAAACATGGCGCGTATGATTTCCTTATGAAACCAGTCAATATTCCCAAACTTGTGGATATCATGGAGGAAATAGAACAGCCGATTATTGGAAGAAACCGTGGCGTGACGCGGGCGTTTCAAAAGCGTGCAACTCCGACATTTGCCGATATAATCTGCCAGTCGCCGGTGATGTCCGAGCTTGTAAATGATGTCCGTGAATACTCCAAAACGAATATACGCATTCTGCTGAGAGGTCCCAATGGCTCAGGAAAAGGGTTGTTCGCCAGAGCGATTCACAACGGATCACTACGGAAAAAACGCGCATTTATAGAAATAAGCTGTTCAGCGATACCGGAATATCTTTTCGAAAGCGAGTTATTTGGACACGAGCGCGGCGCTTACACAGATGCCGTCCGCGCCAACAAGGGACTTGTTGAACTGGCTCATAAAGGCACCTTGTTCCTCGATGAAATCGGCGATATGTCTCTTGAGTTCCAGGCAAAACTTCTCAAACTAATCGACGATAACAGGTTTTATCGTGTCGGCGGGGAAAAACCGATCGATGTCGATGTCAGGTTTATCGCCGCGACAAATCAGGATCTCAAACAACGGATTAAATCAGGACAGTTCAGGGAGGATTTGTATTTCAGGCTTGCTGTCGCGGAAATTGAGATGCCATCGCTTGCCGACAGAAAGGAGGATATCATTCCGCTGGCGATGAGATTCATCGAGAGTTTCAATCAGGAAATTGGCGGACATATTTCAGGTATCTCTGATGGTATTAAAAACGCTCTTTTAAAATACACCTGGCCTGGAAATATACGTGAATTGAAAAACTACATCGAGCGCATGATGATTATCGCTCAGGATGATATGCTTCAATTATCTGAACTGCCGTATGAATTAACCGGAAAAAAAGAACGTCGAGCCGCGCCGGTTGAATTAATAAATCTGAAACAACTCGAAAGGCGCCATGTTGTGAATATTCTTAAAAATGTTAATGGAAACAGGAACAAAGCGTCGGAGATTCTTGGAATCGCCAGAAGCACCCTGTTCGATAAAATCAGGCAGCATGGCATAAAACCGGAAGAATTCGCTGGGAAGTAAATTTAATTGGTGCCGGGTACAAATAAATATTAGCACTCTTGCCCCCGGACTGCTAAAAATTCCCAAAAAAATCAATTTGAACCCTTGACGAGACACAGATATCGTACTAAAATGATAACAGTTGGCAGTCGGATGATATGACTGCCAGATACGGTAAGCCCTCAATTACATAGATGGTTTACCGTTTTTATCGAATTTAAACACTAAAAATCATTCTTAGTCAAAACTAAGGAGGTCACTGAAATTGGCAAAGAAAGAAGCATGCATCATCAAACCGCTTAATGACCGCGTGGTCGTAGAGGCGCTTGAAACCGTAACCGAAACAACCCCGGGAGGAATCGTACTTCCCGAGTCAGCAAAGGAAAAACCGCAGCTCGCGTTGGTAGTAGCGGTAGGACCAGGTCGCGTCGGCGATGACAACGAGCGAATTCCGGTTGAGGTTAACATCGGAGACAAAATTTTCCACTCACGATATGGTGGAACACCTGTCAAATATGATGGCAAGGAATTTATCATTCTTCGCGAAGAAGACATTCTTGCAAAGGTTTAATTATTGTTTTTAATTACTAAATTAATAAGCAGTAATGAGGAGTTTTACCGGTACTAACCGGAATATTAATCTGAAAAACATTCGGAGGATAATACGAAAATGGCTAAAATTATAGCATACGATGAAGAAGCAAGACGCAAACTCGAAGCAGGCGTGGACAAAGTCGCCCGAGCGGTAGGCGTAACACTTGGACCCCGCGGCCGTAATGTCGTTCTTGAAAAAAAATGGGGAAGCCCAATCATCACAAAAGATGGTGTAACTGTAGCGAAAGAGATTGAACTGGAAGACCCGTACGAAAATATGGGCGCGCAGCTTGTCAAGGAGGTTGCATCCAAGACCAACGATATCGCTGGTGACGGCACAACCACCGCGACAGTTCTCGCGAAGTCCATGGTCAAATTTGGCCTTCAGAACGTAACAGCAGGCGCGAATCCGATGGATCTCAAACGCGGAATTACACAGGCGACAAAAGCTGTTGTGGAAGAACTTATCAGTATCTCAATTCCCGTGAAAGACAAGAAAGCTATCTCACAGGTCGCCGCAATCAGTGGCAATGATCCTGAGATTGGCGAGGTCATTTCCGATGTCATGGACAAAGTCGGAAAAGATGGCGTAATCACGGTTGAGGAATCAAAGGGAACTGAAACAACTTTTGAAATTGTTGAAGGTATGCAGTTCGACAAGGGCTACATCTCACCTTATATGGTCACCGACAAAGAGAACATGGAAGCGGTTCTTGAGAACGCCTACGTTCTTCTTTGGGAAAAGAAGATCAGCGCGATTCAGGAAATCGTTCCGCTGCTTGAGAAAATTGCGAAAAAAGGCATGCCTCTCGCGATTCTCGCCGAAGATATCGAGGGCGAGGCTCTCGCGACACTCGTGGTCAACAAACTTCGCGGCACATTGAATTGTGTTGCGGTTAAAGCTCCGGGTTACGGCGACAGGCGCAAGGAAATGATGCAGGATATCGCTGTTCTCACAGGTGGAACTTTCTTCTCAGAGGACCTCGGCTACAAACTCGACACAATCGAGATGGAGCAGCTTGGCCAGGCGAAGAAAATCAGAATTACAAAAGACACCACAACAATCGTCGAGGGCAAAGGCAAAAAAGCTGAGATCAACGGCAGAGTTGCCCAGATTAAAGCCGAAATCGACAGGACAACATCCGACTGGGATCGCGAGAAACTGCAGGAACGACACGCGAAACTCGCCGGCGGAATTGGCGTTATTAAAGTTGGAGCGCCGACAGAAACCGAACTCAAAGAACGAAAGCATCGTTATGAAGATGCTCTCTCCGCTACACGAGCGGCAGTTGAGGAAGGCGTAGTCACCGGCGGGGGAGTCGCGCTTGTTCGTGCGGCATCCGCAATCGAGAAACTCAAAGCTTCTGGCGACGTTCAAATCGGAGTCAACATTGTCAAGCGCGCGCTTGCTGAGCCGCTTAAGCTCATCGCAAACAACGCCGGACATGAGGGTTCTGTTGTTCTTGAGAAAGTCAAAGACTTGAAAGAACATCACGGATTCAACGCTGCAACCGAGAAATATGAGGATCTTGTAAAGAGCGGAATTATTGACCCGACTCTCGTAACAAGAGCAGCGCTCGAGAACGCCGCGTCAATCGCGGGTATGCTTCTCACAACCGAAACACTCATCGCTGACAAGCCTGAAGATGACAAAGGTCCCGCAATGCCAGGCGGCGACATGGGTGGTATGGGCGGAATGGGAATGGGCGGATACTAATCCACAATTTCCATCGAATGAAATTCACAAAGCCCCCGCTTCGGGGGCTTTTTTAGTTGGGTAGAACTGGAGATTCATTGGAGATTCCCTTTAACCAAGAGCGGGCAGTTTTAATTATTAATTTCACATGAATATTACCTATGTTATAATTGTTAAACTTAATTCTTTTGCATTTCAATAATCACGGGATGGCAATCAGGCTAATGAAACTCAAAAAACTACCACAAATTATTTCCATGATATTTGTTTTGCTATTTTTCTTTTCGTGCGCTTGTTCAAATGACAAAGATGCTGTTCAATCAGATTTTATCGGCCATTTTCAGTCTGACGAATCTCTCATCATCAACCAAAATCGCAATATAATTGCTATATATGAAGCTGTTATAAATCCTGAATCAGGCTTTTTCGAAATCACTCCAACTACTCGTACAAGTGCATATCACTTTCCGCTTTCAGATTATTATAATGTTCTTACTATTACCGATTTTGGATGGTTACCCAATTTCTGGGCTGATATCAAACTAACTCATCCTTATCCAGGCAGTGGAATAGACGGTTTTGACCCTCGTGTTATTGCCATTCTCCCAGCGAATCCAAGTGTGAGTTTTAATTACCCAATCTTCAATGCTTTCGCAAATAACTCAGTTCTCCTTGAACCTGATGGTTACACCAAACTTTTTGATGAACTTGGCGGTTCAATTCCAGGTAATACAAATCCTTTCAAGGCATATTTCAAAGAGCAGCCAAATCGTGTCTGGTTATCAACCGGTGAAACTGAAGAAACACAAAGATGGGAAATGGATCTTGCCGGTTTCGGTGGTCCTCTTTCTTTTATTTTTGTGGTTGATGTCACAACAAATTATCCAATGCCTCCCCAGCCAGTTATTGATAACGCGCCAGAACCAGTTCAGATTAATGTTGAGGTTGGTGATGGATTAACAGCTAATGGTGGCAACGCAGACATTGATGTTACTCTTCTTGATTGGCAGGGACAAGCAGGGATAAAAATAAAAATTGAAGCACCTGACCTTTTCAACAATTCGGTTCAGCTTCTCTATTCTGAACCAGGTCAAAATCCGGATGAGTATATATTTTCAGGTGCAATTTCAAATGACCTGTTATCACCTTCAGGTGAGTACAACATTCTGGTTGCGGTGTGGGATATCTTAACTGGTGTGCATGTTTTTAAAGAAGCAACAGTTCTTGTCGAAGAAGAACCAACATTAAATCCGGTGATTATTACAACAGTTGAAACAGATGATTCAGCTGTGGAAGTTGTTGTTTCAGATGGTTATGCATATGTGGCTGATTATGATGGCGGTTTGCAAATTATTGATATAGACCCTCCAGAAAGTGCATCCATTATCAACTCTGTACCCATGAATAATGCAACTGGCCTTGATGTGGACAATGGATATGCTTTTGTAGCTACCAATTACGATGGTTTACAGATAGTCGACATTGATCCAATTGAATCAGCTTATATTGTAAAAACTATCGAGACAGAGCATTATGCGAATAAAGTAATAGTTTCCAATGGCTATGCATATATCTCTGATGAAAGCAGGTTAACAATAATCGATATCGATCCGTTAGATTCAGCTCATATTGTTAGTTCAGTTATCACCTGCAATATGGCCAGACGTCTTTGTTTAGATGGTGGTTATGCGTATCTGGCAAATACTGGTTGTGGTGTGATGGTAGTAGATGTTAGTCCACCCGAAACAGCCCATTTTGTTAAACAAATTTGGCCTCCAACGACTGCTAAAGATATTGAGATTGTTGGGGATTTGGCTTATGTATCTAACTTTCATTCATTAGAAATTATCGACATTGAACCACTTGAATCCGCTCATATTATAAATACAGTCAGTGCGCCTGGATACAGCTATGGGCTTTGTGTTTCAGGAGGATATGTATATTATGCAGATTATCATTATGTTCAAATTATTGATATAAACCCACCTGAATCAGCATATATTGTAGCCACAATTGATACCCCAGGTAAGGCAGATGATGTGCTAGTCGTGGATAATTTTGCTTATGTGCCGTGCCGTTCAGCTGGTTTATGTATTATTCAGCTCTGGTGATAAATCAAGTAGCATACATTTGATGAATGCTTGATTATTTCGTAACCCCAAAAATACCTAACCCCAATCAGGCAGCCCAATCAGCGCAATCGCAAGGCTAACCGCTAACACGAGCAACGAGCATGGGATTATCAATCGATACATACCGCCCCATTCGACATCGAAATATTCACGCGTAAGTGAGAAACACAAATGCACAGGGGTCAGCATGACAGCGACGAATCCGGTTGCGAACGCGAACTGCATTAATCCGAGGTCAATGGAACCGCTTGCTCCGATAAGCGGTAATATGATCGGAAAACAGATTCCGACATATCCGATTGTTATTCCGGTAAGCAATCCGACAATGAAACAGAGGAGAAAAATAACAACGATTGGAGGCAATCCCAGCTGAGCGAAAAATGGGACCATTTCAACCGCGGCGCCTGTATGCTGGACAAGATGTTTAAACAGCATGATGGAAAGCACGACCATGATAGTGTGTTTCCTCAGGCAAATTATAATTATATCCCATGAGGATTTTCTATCGATTCTATTGGCAATCCCGTACGCGATTGTGCTTAGCACGAGTCCTAAAAGCAGTTTCGTTCGAGTTAGTGCGTCAGCTTGCATCGCGAACAAATCCGGATTGGGGAAAGGCGCCATCGTGAATACGATAATTATCAAAAGCGGCCAAAGCGCGAGGAAAATCTCTCTGATATTTTCCCGCAGTGTGTGAAATACACCGTTTCGAGGCGGTTTTTTCACAGGCAGAATCATGAAAATCAAACCGAAAATGATGGTTGAGAGTGTCAACGGAATATGGACAAGCATTATCGTACGGATATCAATACTGAAGATAGCGGATGTCATCAGGATTCCCGGATACAGCGGCCAGACATATTCCCAGACATGCCTGAACCAGTAATTGATTGCAGCCATGCGAGTGTTTGTCAGCCCAATCGGTTTCCCGACCTCCTCAACCATGGGACAGCTGAACAACGCCCCTCCCGGCATAGGCATCAACCCGATTATGGATGGCGCAATGGCGGCGACATAACGGCTGTCCCGCATCAGTTCGCCGAGGGATTCCATCAGTTTCTTCAAATGCCCGGAGATATCCATGAATGAACCAAGAACCGTAATTGTGTAAACAGTTCCGATAAGAAGCAGAGTGTCGGTGTCGATTGCGCCGTAGAGAATTTCCCGAAGGAACTCAACAGTCGCTCCTCCAACCGGTGTGAATGAACCGGAGGACACAGCCTCAATAACTGCCGGCGGGAAAACAAAAAGCAGTCCAAGCCCAAGGCAGCCAAGCATCATTGCCCATTCAATGTCTATCTTCCTTCTGATAAGTATTATCAGCAGGATGAAAATAGCCGCTATTTTCAGTGTCGCTTCCATAATTAATATGCAGTATTAAACCATTGATAGCGTATAAGTTAAAGAGAATAGGTTCGTTCAGGATATGAAAAAATAGCAGAGGGTTTAAGAGCTTATCGGAAAAGGCATCGCAAACAAGAAGCCCCCACCCCAGCCCTCCCCGCGAGCGGGGAGGGAGTATGTTGTTTCTCCCCTTCGAAAGTATATAGATTCAGATATATTGTGTTAGCAAATGCAAAAAAAACTCCCCCCGCTCGCGGGGGGATAAAGGGGGGGATGAGATAGAAATATTGCTTTCCCGACAGGTTCTTAACCCATCTGATATTCGTTTGATTTTTGCCTTTTATGTTTCTTAAAATGTGATAAAATAAATTCAATATTATTAATTCTCTCAGAATCTGCCGGAGGGATTAAAGTAATGGCAAAGTCACCAGGAAGCGATTCACGTGCCGTAAGGCATGAGTCCATGGACGACTGGAAACGCAAACCGAAAATCAATATGAAAGGGTTAATACTTGCCGGCGGAAAGGGAACCCGCCTCAGGCCGTTAACGTACACATCCGCGAAACAACTTATTCCGGTCGCGAACAAACCCATTCTCTTCTACGGAATCGAGGCAATGGCTGATGTTGGCATTGAGGAGATTGGAATTGTTGTCGGGGATACGCATCGTGACATACGTTCCGCATGCGGCGATGGCAGCCGGTGGAAAGTGAACATTACATACATCCAGCAGGAATCTCCTCTGGGACTTGCCCATGCGGTAAAAATCTCCCACGATTTTATCCGTGATGACAAATTCTGCATGTATCTCGGCGACAATCTTCTGAAAGACGGGCTGCATGATATTATTGCTGAATATGAAAAGACCCGTGCGAATTCGCTTATCCTGCTGACATCTGTTCCAAATCCGCAGCAGTTCGGAGTGGCGGAAGTTGACCGGATGGGAAATGTTACTCGTCTGGTTGAGAAACCGGCTGACCCCAAAAGTAATCTCGCTCTGGTCGGAGTATATTTATTCGACAAGCGTATCTTTCAAGCTTGTGAAAGCATCAGACCCTCTGAGCGAGGGGAACTTGAAATCACGGACGCGATCCAGTTTTTAATCACCAACGGTTATACTGTCCGGCCAAGCATGGTCAGTGGCTGGTGGAAGGATACCGGCAAAAAGGAGGATTTGCTCGATGCCAACCGTCTTGTTCTGCAAAACATTGACCGGGATGTTCAATGCGAAATAAGGGGACAGCAGCCCATTGAGGGTAATGTGATTGCGCACAAGGAAGCCCTGATTATGGATTCACGCATTCGTGGCCCTGTTATCATCGGGAAGGAAGCTAAAATCGAAAATTCATATATCGGCCCTTTTACATCAATAGGACCAGGTGTCCAGATTAAAGGGAGTGAAATAGAACATTCAATTATCATGGAGGGAGCGGAGATAATTGACATTGACATACGACTGGCTGACTGTGTGTTGGGAAAAAATTCGCTGATAACTATGAGCGCAGAGCGCCCCAAAGCTGTTCGCGCGATGCTGGGTGATAATTCGCAGGTTTCACTATGACCCTGCCGGATGAGCGCCAACTAAGAAAACAATTTATTACGGTGCGGAATAATCTCGCCCGTAAAATTTCTTTAGCCTCAGATTCTTCAACTGATTTACATTCCATTCTCTTTGATTCCTGCATGAAATCTGTCGAATCCGGCGTTACAAATGCCATTTCCGATTTCAACGATACGATTAAAAAGCAGCTTGTACCGGCTAAAAACCTCAAAAGCCTTATGAAAACAGCGAGGGCGTTTGAAAAACACCCGGCTGTGGTGGCATCGCTTTTCGAATTGAAACCCGAAATCGAGTCGAAAAAAGATGGTTCCAACGCAAAGTATGGAGAGCAGCATGGGGAAAGGCGCCGCAGCGGACGTTTTTTCACGCCGCTGGTAATCGCTGAGTTTATGGCTCATGTTCTCATTGGGGAATATTGCAAATCCAATGCAATGCGGGATTTGAAAATCCTTGACCCGTCAGTCGGCGCGGGCATTTTCCTTGATGTTGTTTACTCGGAACTTGAGAGGAGAAATATCAAAAGCAAGGATATTCTTGATTCACTGTACGGCGCTGATCTTGATTCTGATGCCGTGGAATTATCGAAACGAGTATTGATTAAAAAATCCGGCGGTGGGGATATTCAGAATGCTCATTTTCATCAAGGCGATTTCCTTCTCGACAACCTGATTCATCCCGATAGCGGATATGACCTGATAATCGGGAATCCGCCGTATATCGCATACTATTCGCGCGAATCCCACATTGATACTGATGAATTGAAATCCCGCCTGGTAAAGCGTTACAAAAAAGCCGCCGGTGGAAGCGCCAACACGTTTTTGTGTTTCCTTATCCGCAGCATTGAACTTCTGAAAGACGGCGGAATGTTATGCTTCATCGTACCGGACAAACTGCTGTGGAATCGACGTTATCACAAAATCAGGAAATACATTCTGGATAACGCTCCTCCCCGCGCGCTTTTCAATGTGGGGGAAAATGTCTTTCAAGGCGCGACTGTGGGGAATGTGATTGTCCTTCTGGAGAAAACGGCAAATTTGGCACTCACCGGATTGGGGCGCAGCAAGGAACGCCCCTGCGAAAAGAACATCTGCACGCTTTCCAAACTCACGCTGGATAATCGCGATAACACAATTAGCGTTGTGAAAAAGGAACAGGTTCCCATTCAGAAATTCGCACAGCAAAAGGATCTCAAATTCATTGTGCCGGACGCCCTGTCTGAAAAAATCGCCGCAAAAGCAATTCCTCTCAAGGAAATAGCGCATGTCAGGGATGGAATAAATCCGGCATTTGCGGAGTTTAGAAGCAGAATCCTTTCAGATACCAAAAAAGGGAAAACGTACCAAAGGCTGATAGAAGGCGCTGATATTACTCCTTTCAAGGTGAAAGCAAGAGACCTGTTTATCAACTATGACAAATCGCTTGTAACGCCTGAACTGCAAAAACGCGGTGTCAGCTTTCGTGAGGAGTGGATATTCACATCACCGCTTAAACTGGTCAACCGCCAGACCGCGGATAAACTAATCTTCGCGCTCGATGAAAATAAATTCTGCAGCCTTAATTCAGTCCACAACACAATCCTGAGAGATGGCTGCCATCAAACGTTGAATCTGAACGTGAACGGCGTTCAGAATGAAAACACCGCTTATGAAATGCAAAAAGCAATACTGCATTTCCTTCTCGGAATTCTCAACTCACGCCTGATGAATTACTACTACCGCTCGATTACAAGTGAAACCGCAAAGACTTTCCCCCAGGTTCATATCGCTGATTTAAAGGAACTGCCTGTAAGAATCCCTGATGAAATGCAATTTGAAAAAATTGCTCATTGCGTGGAATTAATACGAACCGCCGATTCTGATATCAGTAATCTTCTGATTGAGCTGGATGACGCGGTGTTTGGCATGTACCGGATGAGTCAAAAGCAAAGAGAGAGAATTATCAGGCATACTGAACCTGAGTGGCGGATTGTGTGAGCGTGCGAAATTAAAATCCCACTCCCCAGCCCTCTCGTTTTGACCGGAGACATGCTATACAGTGGTAAGTCAGGAAAAGGATCAAGATTCCGTCATTCCCGCTTTCGAGCCTGTCGGGCAAGATGTCGCAAACAAGAAACCCCCACCCCAGCCCTCCCCGCGAGCGGGGAGGGAGAATGTTG
>CBDURE010000085.1:0-15029 GCA_965369605.1 uncultured bacterium | reverse complement strand
TTAATTATTTAACCTTTGCAATCTTTTGAGACAGCCTCATGAGAAACCGGACTACGAGCGAACCTACTAACCTACTAACTTACTAACCTACTAACTTACTAACTTTCTACCCAAACACAATCTCAACCACCCTGTCATTACCGTCAAAATCCTTAAACACGCCGCCGATTAAAAATCCATTTTCCCTGAAAATGCCATCCAGCGTATCAATATATTCAGGCGCGATTTCAAAAAGCGCGACACCGTCGGTGGCAAGGAAATTCGGTAGTTCAGTCGCGATGCACCTGTAGTGGTCAAGACCATCAAGACCGCCGTCGAGAGCATCATGCGGATCCCACTCACGAACCTGCGATTCCAGTTTCTCGATATCCTCTGTTCTGATATACGGCGGATTGGATATCACAAGTTCGAATCGAACATCATCCCAGCCTCGAACCGGGTCGAAATATTCGCCGTTGTAGAAGAACGTCCTATCCTGTGTCTGATTGGTTTCCGCGTTTCGCCTTGCCAGATTCACAGCCTTTTCGGATTTATCGATGCCGTAATACTGATGCCGATTTTCCTCACTGGCAAGCGCGATAATTATCGCTCCCGTGCCTGTTCCCAAATCGAGTATTCGAGCTGAGCGGTCAATGGGGATTTCATCGAGATGATAAAGCGCGCGGTTGACAATCGTTTCAGTCTCAATACGCGGAATGAAAACGTTTTTTTCGCAGTGGAAAATACTGTTATAAAATCCCACGCATCCGCTGATTAATTGAAGCGGTTCGCCATCGGCGCGTCGTTTTGCCAGATCGAAAAGACACGCAATCTGCTCATCGGTCAGTTCGATATTCATCGCGGGATGAATACGGTTAACCGGTCGATTCAGCACAGTCGCCGCCAACGCTCTCGCCTCAGCGAAATGATTAACAATCCCGCCCGATTTAAGAATCTCGGCGATTTCTAAAATTATGTCGCGAAAAGGTTTGCTCATCGCTGAGTATGATAACATATTTAAGTCATTGCAAAGGAAGGATTTATTGGGTTATATGGGCGTATATCACGTCATAAATTGCGATAGTCAACGATATGGGCTGTCACCGAGGCTGTCACCATGGCTGACACCAAATTTGGTAAACGTAATTTACCATCCTCTGAAACTCCTTGCATTTAAGCGAAAACGGAGAAAATCCGCATAATATTATGAGGGCGTATATCGTGTCATAAATCGCGATAACCAACGATATGGGCTGTCACCGTGGCTGTCACCGTGGCTGACACCAAGACCCACAGTACCGGATAATCAATCCCACAATTTAACAATCGAGAAACCGTAAACTGGATCAAGCGCATAGATGTAGTTATCTCTTATTTTCATAGTTTCCGTGTAACACTCAACCGAATCCACGATTACCGGGTTGTCAGGATTGGATATATCGAATACCGAAATCAAACCTCTTCTGGGATACCATGTGTGATGGGAAATATACACATACGGTTCTGATACTTCAATATCCAAATCATTTAAATATTGTCCAAGATAGATGACATTCTTAAGAAATATATTTATTGGATCTGAGATGTCCCATATTTGTAATTCGTTCTGATGTGATGTCCAATTATAAACTATAATATATGCTGACTCCGAGGATAATTCAAACGCTATGAACTGGCAATGCAAAGCTATGTTATTAACCAAAACCGGATTCTCAGGCTCTGAGATATCGATTATCATTGTGGAAAGATAAGGTCCTCCATTCCAAAAATTGGCGGTAAATATGTAATTCCCGATTATTTCCATTTTGTCGATTGTATGATTAATAGCTGTTTGACTTATTAAAACAGGTGAGTTTGGATTGCTTATATCTATTGAAAGAAGATATCCACTATTGTCTGTAATCGCAACATACAGATGCTCATTATGCATTATGGCGCTGTTAATTGATCCTACTATGGCAATTGAACCAAGTTCAGATGGATTTAGCGGATCGTTTATATCCAGAATATGGATATCATCGTTCTTTTCATATATCAACAAATTACCATATACTTCAATGATAGATGATTCATCATCAAGAAAGGCACCTACAATTGCCGGATTATTGGCGTCAGAAATATCCACAAGACAATTATTTTTATTATTCATGGTGCTGATAATGGCATAATCATCTTTCAATTCAACATTTACCGGAATGAATGATTTGAATTCGTTTTCAATAAAGGGATCAACAGGATTGGAAATATCCACAAACTGTATTCCCATACTTCCATTAGCAGTAACCAAATAATTGCTGTTAAAAAAATCCAATTCAAAACCACCTATGAGCTGGAAATTGTCAACTAAAAATGGGTTAAGTGGATCATGGATATTTACAATTGTGAATTTACTCGGCCCATATTTATCACCATGTATTAAATAGGCATAATCATCAGTAATCACACCATCATTAAAATCATAGTTGTTTAAAACTGAAGTAACAAAAACAGGATTGAATATATCCGAAATATCGAATACAGCAAAATAAATATCTGAAATCGTGAATAAATAATTGTCCTTTATATCAATTATTTTGCCAATGCCAGGGGAATCATCCTGATTCAGTAAAACAGGTTCATGAGGATTGGACACATCATAAATAGACAACTTATCCGTGCTAATATACAATAAATTATCTTTAACAAGCATGGAGAATGGATTTGGATAACCGATATCGTCTAAAGACGCAACCAGAAATGGGTTATAAGGATTTGAAATGTTATATATTTCCATTCCAAAATACCTTTGAATATACGCATAATCACCGTCAATCTCCATTTCTAAATAACTGAATTCATAATCTGATAAGATAGCAGTAATTGCAGGATCATAGGGATTACTAATATCATATATTGCAAATGTGCATGGAATATCAAACATTCCGGTTACATATAATATGTCCCCATTGACTTCAATATCAAAAACTGTTCTATAATCCAGCTGTGATGCAATTTGCGGGTTGGAAATATCACTGATGTCGATTATTGTCAAATCATATCCTCGGTCATCATCCCATAGTGGGTCGTACTTTCCAACAAATGCCAGGTTATCCTGCACTTCTATTAGATTGCAAAAACCTATCCCGCGAATATTGCCGACAACCTGTGCGTTTATATCATAGTCATCGCTTATAACATGAACATCGAAAATCTGGTAAGTGGCAAATTCATCTATAGGATAAAATTCATATCTCGAGCCGTCAGGAGAGTCAATGATTTTATCAGGGCTGAATCCTTCTCCCGGGATCCTGGAATCAAGCACTTTTACCAATCCATAGTAATTACCAGCCGACAGGTTATTTTCATTAGCAATGGATGCTATATATAATATTGGCGAAGTGGGATGGTAATAATTTTGAATACTGGTTGTGACACTAACAACTGAATCGATCATTCCGGGTATTTCGACAAGGACAGATTCAATATCGCTTGGAGCGCTAAGCCTGTCGGTATGTTCATAATCAGGATAGCAGTCAGACACTTCTGCACCGTGATTCATATCATAAATATAAATCTGGATCTCACGCTCGGTTGTAGTATCTCCCTCCACCCATGCTTGCCCGTGAAAAAGTTCAGGGGGATAAACTTTGATTTTCAACGCGGATTTTCTGTTAAACTCGGGAACGAAATATGTCGGTTCCAACCGGGTTTCAGGATCAGCGCTGATGCCGTAACTGAAGGTTACAAAAAGATTGAAGGAATGTGTCCCTTTGTTTAATATAGCATTTAAGGGATAATGCCTATCACCCATACGGATCCTGTTCACAAATTCGAAGGGATTATAAAAATTCTTAAATGGCACTAAAACATCATCGCCGATAATGGAACTTGTCTCTTTTGTGTATCCATCGGCATTTAGAAGCATTCCCGCGTACGCCGAGACATCAAGTGCGTTGAAGTCCACAGGCGTTCGATTGTTCGGCTGAAAAACCAAAGCGACATCGAAGATATCCAAATCAAGCCTGTTCGTTAATGATGGCGCCTTATTAGGATTACCTTCCTCATAGGGATGCCTAATCGAAAACTCGATGATGATATTTTCATCCAGCCCTATGCTTTTGATTTGAAGGCAATCGACGCATGGGAACTGGGTAAAATAGGCTCCTCCATTGACTATAGTTGATTCGCCAATCATTTCGCGACGCAGTGGAATCAATTCGGCATCGGAGTAGTCATCGGACAATGTCAATTCAAACGCGCCGAGAACACCAATCGCGCTGATTGAATCGCTGCCGATTAAAGACATGCTCACTGGAAGATCGCTGGAATCATCCATATTAAGCGGTGCGATGGGATTATTGCCGGACTTCGAACATCCGATATTAATCCACATAGACGCAACAACAAGAATTAATGCAATATATCGTATCACTGGAAACCTCCGGGTTGTGTAAACGGTTGTTTTGGGTTTAATTGGAATTGGTTGAATTGTTTAATTTCATTATACCACATGAATCTGAATTGCAATCCTCACTGAATTGTTATTTCAGATTGGTTATCGTTGTGGAAGAAATTAGTTTTTAGATCGAAGGGAATTATAGGGGTTAATGTAGGCGTATATCGCGTCATAAACCGCGATAGTCAACGATATGGGCTGTCACCGTGGCTGTCACCATGGCTGACACCAAAATTGGAAAACGTAATTTACCATCCTCTGAAACCCCTTGCATTTAAGCGAAAACGGAGAAAATCAGCGTAATATTATGAGGGCGTATATCGTGTCATAAACCGCGATAACCAACGATATGGGCTGTCACCGAGGCTGTCACCATGGCTGTCACCAAAGTACCAATGACACCAGTGATTTGTCGACTTTAACGCATCGGAATCCCCTATAAAATCCAATCGTGCTAAAAGTTTTCCCTATAAATACGCATCGAAACATGATAAAATACTCTATATAGTGGTTAGCAAAACCGTAAAATATTAATCATTCCAATAAATTCGAGGTTAGCTTATGGCACGCATTATCTCAATTCTAATTCTTATGGCAGGATTACTTGTGTTTTTGGGATGTTCCCAATCTGGTACATCGCCGATGCTGCCAGCAGATGATAATTCATCGAACTCGCAGAACGCATCGCTTCTTGGCGTCTACACCATGAATTTCGATATCGAAAACATGAGCGTGTCCGTGGTGCCGAATCGCGAGTCAGGTGCGCATTTCAATGTTACATCATACCTTCCCGCACCGGGAATTCATCTGAATTCCTTTGACCCGGGCACCATGATAGCGGATGTTGACGTAACCGTCTCCAACACATTCGATCTGGATGGCCATGACCTTCGTGTAATTATTTATACGGACGCAGTAGGGCATAAACTGGTCAATTTCGATAGCTGGACAGGCTTTTTCGATATCGCTGGCGGATTGCCAATCAACCCGTTCAAGGCGTATCGAACAAGTGACCCGAACAGAATGTTCCCCGGGAAAACGGAGGATGTTCAAAATCTTCAGATTTATCTTCCCGGCGGAAATCCGTACGTAACTTTCGCGATTGAAGCGTCGTACCCCTCAAACTGCGAGGAGCCGTACGAGATTAACAATTTTAACCAGGATGTGCTTTATGACACGGCTGGCGCATCCGCGAAGGTGACTGTGGATGTATATGACTGGCAGAGTGATATATTCGCGGTTCTGTTGTATTGCCCTGCATTGACAGGCGGACCGATTGCTGTCCTCACTCAGGTAAACGCAACCGAATGGATGCATGATTTTGCGAACATAACGGGAGCGGCTGAAGGAAATTACACCGGCTACGTTTTCGCGGAATCCTCCGATACAAGACTCTACACAGAGGTTGTTATCGAGGTTACGCATCAGTCATCCGGCGTTGACCCGGTCGGCGATCTGGTTGTGGTTTCGATCAATCGCGGTGATTTGGGTGTGGATGCCGAACAGATTTCTTCCGTCGATTTCGATTGGGAGGACTCCAACGGCGCGGTTGAGTACGCGTTCGAACGCGCGGATGGCTACACGGGAACCGGCTGGACAGTCGATGGCGTAACCAGGCAAAGCGATTTTAGTTTCATCCCGACCGGATATGATCTCGATGACGATATCCGATTCAGGGTTATCGCTCGCGCGGTTACCGGCGGAGATCCGCTGACAGATGCCGACCCGTCCGAAGAGGTTTTCATTCTCTTCATGAGTAACATGGGCGATATGGACGGCAGTTATGAAAACAGCTGGACTTTCACCAGAAAAGATCCGACAGACGGAATCTATTTAACTCGATGGTATTGGAATGTCGATGAGTGGGGCGAGTGCGGAATCGGATTCTATGGCAATAACAGCATCGCAAAGGATACAAACACGTGGGCAATGGCATACACATCCTACGAAGTTCCCGATCTCGACGGCATGACGGAGTCCTGGTTTGACGGCTACATCTCCCCCGGAGCGAATTGGGACCCCGCGACACTCGGATTCTGCATGGGCACAATTTCCGAAACTCCAACACCCGGACAGATCTGCCCGGATTTCGAGCCGGCGACTGAAATCCTCGGTCCGGAATATTTCGCATACAACAATCCGAACTGCGGTGGAATCAACGACCAGTTTGGCGAGGCCAATCAGGATGCATGGCGGCTTACTCCGGACTTCGGGCCGCCTCACGTATGGCGTCATGTGGGATATTATCTAAATGATCTACTTGATCCTGACAGGGATTATATAGCGCTCGGATATGCTAACGGCAACATACCGTTAACGCCGGGCACCACGTGAGGTCGCACAACCGGAGTAACCGATGCCTGGGCGTTTGTGGTCCACTAACACACCAGACATCAGACCGGCAAGGCCTTGCTGGTCGTAAAGATAGAAAGTTCACCAGCCCCTGCGATCGTCAGGGGCTTTTTGCTTTTATTATCAAGAACAGATTTGATTTTATAAACGTACATTCAGAGCTACAGGACCACGAAAATTAAAACCAATATTAAATATTACTCTTTTATCAGCAAATAAATGATCCCAAACGTCTTTAATCACGTAATTTTCATGGAAAAATATTCCGTCACCGCGACCATCAATAGAGATAAAACCGTGGGTAACCTCAACTCTAATTATTGTACCAGAAAATTCTCTTGGTGTATCAAGACCACCAATCGCATCCCTAATCTTTACTCGGTCTTCATGTCGCATAGGTATATCTCGAAGATGTCGAAAAATCTCTTTTGATTCTTGTACTCGCTGAATGTCTATGCTCTCAAATAAGAATCGTGAGTACCAAAATTGTGATTCATAGTTGTGATCCCCTTTTGAAAATGCCCTGCGATAATAATAAGTAAGTTCATCTGGTTTCGAATATTCTTTCGTTTTTCTTAACAGGTCTGCATATTGGAAATTTAATCTCTTGTCTCCTCTATTGCTATTTAGAGCATCCTTAATACAATCTTTTGCGGCAATAATATCTCCTTTTTTTACTAATATTGCAGCGAGACGTGATGATATGTATGGGTCCCTTGGATTAGATTTTCTCGCCTTTTTAAGAGCTTCAAAACTACGATCATAATCTTCCAGTAGCTTTGCAAATTCGGATTCTGCAGCAAGGATAAATTCATCTTCTGGATATCTCTGTTGTACATTTTCCAACACTTGTTCAAACTTTCGTAGCGATTCATCAATGTCTCGATCGGTCGAAGACTCGTCAATCAAGTTGTCACTAACTTCATCGTAGATAAGCTTAAGATACGTAACTGCTGCATATCGCGCAAAATGGGGTGTACTCAACATTTCACTTAGCAGTCCTTGTGCTTCACGACGAAAACGAACTCGCTCAAGTTTTTTTTCTGTTGAAGCTGCACGAGCACGAAGAACTTCTGCCAGAGTATGCACGATCGAAAGATCACTTGGATTAAGTTCATGTGCTTTTTCTAGAAGATTTTGTGCAAGAATGAGATTGCCATTTGAACGTATACGTTCATAGTTTGCCCTTTGTTGAAGAAAATAGGTATCATTTCCTAATAATTCTTTGACTGAATCGTAGATTGCTATCGCATCTTCATATTTTGGAAAGATAATGTCGATAGACTTAGCGCGAAGCAAACCTCTAAGAGCTAAATAGTCAACCTTATACATTGGGTTAAGAGCATTTAATATACGAATATACTCATTATAACGGTCTGTCGGTTCGATGAGTACTTGTTCGAATACGATCTGAGCTATCTCTGTGTGCCTAGCTTTATAAGCATGATCTTGCCAAGGTAAAATTACGACTTCAACTACTTGTTCAAGTGGTTTAAAAAAACGATCACGAAACATCTCGAATGGTATATCATGCACACGAGAAATTAATCCAGCTCTTACTACTACTTGAAGTCTATTGAGTACACAGACTGTGAGATAAAGGCGTTGCGCTTCTGAAGGGATAATATTCTTATATTCATCAAGGAGTATTTCCTCAAAAGGACGACCTTGAGTAGCCTCATGAAGTGCTACAAGCAGTTGTCGGCCTGCCTTTTCATCAAATTCTTTTATTTGCTCTTCTATTGGCTTACCGGTAAGATTAGGTCCAAGAGAATCATGCGTACTGAGTAGTTCCACGAGATCTTTTATCTCTGAACGACTTAAATAAGAAAGTTTGTACCAGTCAGTAAGGTGTTCCTCAAGAGACTCACAACGAAAGTTCCATTCATTTAAACGCTCAGCCGATATCAGTGTGAGGCGGATTTTATTAAATCTTGCAAATTCTAGTAGTTCTTGAATTTCTGTTAGATTATCGGCTGAATTGTCAATGAAAAGAAAAATCCTTTGGTTTATTGCATCACTCAGTTGTCTTATCGCATCGAGGTTTTGAGGTTTTGTTCCTCGGCTGAAAAGACAAATAACATTAACTTTGATAGCAGCATCCCAAGCAAAACGTTTAAGTAGAACTGTCTTGCCAGCACCAGCTTCAGCCTTAATAACATAAAACTCTACAATCGAAGGGCGATCTTCTTCACGACGTAATATGATGTCATAGATTAGTTTATCTGTAAGTTTTCGTCGTACATCAAGATTTTTAATGATAGGAAACCACCCAAGGTCAAAGCCGGCGTAGAATTGTTTTGGATTGCCTTGTTCATAGGACATTGCTTCATGAATGTATTCGAAATCATTAGCTAAAAACTCATTAAGGGCTGGTGATGGTTTGTTTACTGTAATAAAATGTCGATTGATTGGATGTTCTGTCTCGATCATCATTGCAAGATAACGGTCATTCTTTGATATGACTTTATCTAACGCCTTCAACATATCTTCAAATGTGGTATTAACTACAGTGATTTTCTTATCACTCCATAACTTACATTCTAATTCATTTACATTTGGTTGTACTAAATAATACTGGGGACGAGATGTTGTATTTTGTGTTAGATTAAGTAGTATTTTTCTTAAATTCGTGTCTCGAAGTTTATGACCAACGAAGATAATAGTATTCTCGCTACCCCATTCTTCAAGCATTTGAAAAAGGCGATTGCGATTATTTTTATAGGTAGTATACTGATCTACTGTGAGAATTAGAGGAAGTTGGTTGTCATGTGTACGTGTAATGCAACCGTGCAACTTAAGAAGTGCAAGTGAAGATTGCTCTCTTAATTTCTCATCAACTCGATCATCATTAGATAAAAATGGCACAATTCTTTGGATTGCATCTCCAGAATTGTCATAAGCTGTTTCAACAACGCGATCAAAATTAGTTGTTGCAATTCCTCGCCACCGGAATGTAGGAATTAATGCGTGGAATTCAGAAGGTATTAAATCACGAAATTGGTCAGCGATGAAATCCTGAACAGTGAAAAGATCTGTTGCTGAAATTGCTAACTCACTTACCCAAGATAGGGTCTCCACAATGTTATCGTTGTCCAGGAATCTCTCAGCAATTAGGTCACGAAGTTCATCTCCAAGTGGAGGTTCTTTATTATCCAGCGTCCGCGCACCCTTAGTCGCTCCAGCACCTAGAAAAAGGACAGCACGACCTTTCTTAACTTGATTTATTAATTCCTTTGGCAGTTCTGATTTAAGAGACATAATACTTACCCTATTCTTTCTCATCCATCTTTGATGATTTTATATTAATCGCAAACAACTTTTGAACTTCGTCAAGTTGTTATTTTAAGTGAAAAGAGAACATCACCTTCCCTGTCACCGATTAAACCTGCAACCCCCGCACTATCTTACATCCTTCCATTGCACCCATTGCAGAGCTCCTTACAAATTCACCAATGAACCACCCAAATCGCACACACCAATCATAGAACAGCAGTCTTGACCTGTCAATCAATCTGACACCTACTCCACCTACCAAACTCCAACATCGCAATCAACAGCCCTTTCATGATACACTAATCACCGTAAAAACATGGATTCATCTATCTCAAAAGAACTCAAAGTCGGTGACCCTTTACCCTACGATTTAATCCTCGCAAGCGGGCAGATGACCTTCCCCAAAGGAACGGCCATTACGCACGAAATTCTGCGGATTATCAAATCGGGCAACGTGGTGCAGGTAACCTTTGACACGCCTCTTGGTGAGAAGATAACCGATTCAGCGCCCCAAACGGTTGTTAAAACTGAACCGAAAACGCAGAGCGGGAAAAACCTTGCGAAGGCGCTTATTATTAATCAGGCTCGGACGGCGATTATCTCACACACGGCAATTTCTGATGATCCTCTCGAATCTGTTTTAACCCAATTATCCGACCTGTGGTCAGACCCATCGACGGACTTCACACTCGCACCGATTGATTCCGCTGTTAAACAGTGGGTGGATTCCCTTGTGGACATGCGGTACATAGCGGCGTCCGTGGGATGGCATCCGGTATCGGGGAATTTCATTCCGGCGCACATGGTGGATGTCGCACGGATGGCATCCGCAATCGGATTTGAACTCGGATTCGAAACAGGCAAACTCAGCGATTTGACTTACGCCGGATTAATGCACGATATCGGCGAATTGTTCATCGAGCGCGAACTTCTCATGCGCAACGGCGATTTGAGTAAAACTGAAATCAACAAATTAAGGCAACATCCGAGGCAGTCGGTCGAATGGCTAAAACGCGCGGGTCTTGAGAGCGATTCGGTTCAGAGGCTTGTGCTGCGGCATCACGAGCGGTCTGACGGCAGCGGGTATCCATACAATATCACCGGAAAAGTGCTTGGCGATGACGACTGCATTCTTGCTCTTTGCGATGTCTATTGCGCGATGACAGCCGCAAGGCCGCACAGGCGAGCGTTTACTCGCAGGGGAGCGTTAAAGGCAATTCTCGCGCAGAAGGATTTGGGTTTCCCCGCTCAACTTGTTAATAAGTTCGCCTCAGTTCTCGGACTCTATCCCCCCGGTTCAGTTGTGAAACTTAAATCCGGCGATATCGCGGTTGTGCTGCAATCTTCGAAAAATAGTAAATGGCGCGCTCTTAAGATAAACACTGAACCGGAAAGCGAATCACACGATGAGATCGATTTGAACAACCTGTCAGGAGATTATATAATCGGAGAGATTGCTTGAGGTATATTGAGGTTTAATAAATGGATTTTCATTTCCTGACACAGCTTCCAATATGGGTTATCGCGTTTGTGGTGGCATCATCATTTCACGAATTCTCTCACGCATGGATGGCGCATAAACTCGGCGACGACACCGCTCGTCGCGCGGGACGGCTTACCCTAAATCCAATTGCCCATATCGACCCCGCGGGAATAATAATCCTGATTGTGCTGCTGGCATCATCGGGAGGGCGGTTCGGATTCGGATGGGCGAAACCTGTGCCGTTCAATCCAAACCAACTGTCCAGGCCGAAAAGAGATATCGGACTTGTCGCGCTCGCGGGACCTGTCAGCAATATAATACAGGCAATGGTTATCGCCGTAATCTTTAAACTATTCGAACCACAGGTGATGGCCAGCCAGGGGCTTGTTAATTTTTTCGGCATATTCATTTTCCTGAATGTCATTCTGGCAGGATTCAACCTCGTTCCAATACCGCCGCTGGATGGCTCGAAAATTCTCTTCAGCCTCCTCCCAAACAGCATGATGGGTCTTTATGCGAAATTCGAGCGATACGGAATGATTATTCTTATCGTTGTTCTGGTAACACCCCTGGGGGATTTTATAATTCCGAAGTTTATAATTCCGATTCTATTTGGGCTTATTTGGCTTTTTAATCTACCAATGCAATTGTTCGGTATATTGGCATGAAGATAATTCCCGTATATTACGTCATCGCGATTTTCCTAATGTTCGCAGCATTATTCAGTTTGCGCTACGAAATAATCTTCCTGAAATCCAATAAAGTGAGCAAGTTTATCTGGACAGTCAGCATCCTGAATTTCATCACGGTTATCATGCTTATTATCGTGCTTCTAATCCATCATTTAATGGATCAGGTTTTAGCCATCAAAGTCATCCTGATTCTTCTTCTGTCTCTGTTTGTTATCTCAGCGGTCCAGATTATTTCCAGAAAGCGGCTTTTCGTTTCGATGAGTAATCAACTGCAGAAGAGGCGAAAGGAAATGATTCATGACATGATGAACATGATTGATGAAAAGAAACGGGACAAAATCCGTGAAAAGTATGATGAAGACAAGAGTGACCCATCATCAAACGGCAAAAGCGCCGGTAAATGATTTTCCCCCTCCCCAGCCCTCCCCGCGAGCGGAGAGGGAGTATTTGATTTTCCCCCGCCCCAGCCCTCCCCGCGAGCGGAGAGGGAGTCTTTGATTTTCCCCATCCCCAGCCCTCCCCGCGAGCGGAGAGGGAGTATTTAGCTCATACTTATAACATGGTTTTTCAGGGACGACTATTTACAGGAATTCAATCCGTGGGTAATTTCTCTTTCTCATTCTCAATCTCAGCTGACGATAACGGTTTGCCGAAATCCGATTTTGGCTTAAATAGTTCCTTCTCTTCAGCAGACATCTTGTATTTAAACGTGCTGATTATTAAAAACGCGAAACTCAGCATGATGAGTATACCGCCGATGAATCGTCCTGACGGATCTTCATTGTGCGGGAAGAAACAGGAGAATGCCAGCCCAATGAAAAAGAGAATCACAAACACTTTGCGATTTATAAGCGCCGCGCTCTTGTGCTTTGTTTCAGGATGCCTTCGTTCTGTAAGATTGTCAGGCAATGGCAACCCTTTTTCCATTGCGGCTTTCCTCTCCTCATGAAGAAGTTCTCTTTTTCGTGTTTCGCTGTACATGGCGAATATCGCTACTCCAAATCCGCCAAGGATTGCTATTATCGGTATCATTAACGCTATGACTGCTTCCATTTCTGTAACCTCCGGGCATATCAGCCATTCCGACATTCGAAATGCAAATGTTCAGAATCACTTAAAATTTGTTTTCGTCTGTTTTGATGAAACGAAATGAAAATTGTTGCATACTTTACATGTTTTTTTGAAACATATTCAGATATCTCTCCTCTAAACTATTGATTGAATGAAAGCAACTGGATTTCATGGCAGGTCATGATAAAAAAGAAGCGGGAGAACGAGAAATGACAAGCGGCGAATTTGTGCTGGATAGTCGCGATATGCTTGATGAGGATTTCGAGTTAATTCGATGTGTCCAGTCGGGCGACCCCGATTCATTCGAACCGCTTGTTGAGAAATACCAATCGTTCGTTTTCGGAATTATAAGAAGCGTTATCCATGAAACATCAGATGAGGAGGACCTTGCGCAGGAGGCTTTCATTCAGGCGTTCAGGGGATTGTCGAAATTCAGGTTTAACGCGAAATTCAAAACATGGCTCTATCGTGTAACGGTGAATGTCTGCCTGAATCATTTACGAAAGATAAAGAGAACGAAAATGCAGGACAGCGAGATTGACCTTACGGCAATCGCAGACACGGCGCCTGCGCCGGACAGGACTCATGAAAAATCCGAAATGGCAAACGTTCTTTGCAGGATAATAAAAACGCTTCCCGTGAAATATGGCAGCATCCTTTATCTACACTATTATGAGGATATGCCGTACGAGGAAATTTCTGAAATGACAGGAATGCCTCTGGGAACAGTAAAATCTCATCTTCATCGCGCGAAGGAAAAAGTGCGCCATGCATTTTCCGATGCGGGATTGATGACGGGAGGGAATTAGAATGGCAAAAAAAGATAAAATCGATGAATTGATGGCTGGTTATTATAAGGAAAAGAACAAACGTCCTGTTTCGGATGATTTCGCCCGCAAGGTGATGATTCGCGCGCGCGAGGAATCCGTAACGGCAAACGGTGATCTTTTAAGGGACAATCTCTGGATTATTCTCATGGCTTCGATTCTGCTTCTTCTTGTGGCTGTTGTCCTTGCGGCAAAGCATTTTTCCATTGACCTCGGAATGAGCGGAAATTTACATTCCACTTTCGAAAACCATTCATCAACCTGGTTTCAAATTATGGCGATGATAACAGCAGGTGTATTTTGGTATGTCAGCCAGTCGATACGCGCCCGGTTTCAGATTGACTAGAACTTATAGTCATAATTTGAATCGATTTTTTCAACAACTCCAGCTACCGCTGCGCTCAAACGAATCAACAATATTGATTTAATACCGATATAATTATACAGAATTTTTGCAAAATTATTCTTGACAGGAGATGATAGTCATTTATAATTAGGGTTTTGTCTCTTGTTCATTAAGGGGCAGGATTTTGTTAGCTTTGCTTTTATTTTGTAGGCTTGCCGGCGTAGCTCAGTTGGTAGAGCAGCTGATTTGTAATCAGCCGGTCGTCCGTTCAAATCGGTCCGCCGGCTTGCGTTTTGCGGAGGGATGCCCGAGTGGCTAAAGGGATCAGACTGTAAATCTGACGGCGAACGCCTACGGTGGTTCGAATCCACCTCCCTCCAATTTACCTTGGCAACGAAGGCGCAGGTTGACCTTCAATGGTTGACGCGTTTTTTCATTGACGCAAAGTGGGTGGGAGTAGCTCAGTTGGTAGAGCCCCAGCCTTCCAAGCTGGTTGCGCGGGTTCGAATCCCGTCTCCCGCTTTTTGTTCTCAAGTGGGAACCCCGCTTTTGTTTTCTCAGCGGGGGA
>CBDURE010000084.1:0-15207 GCA_965369605.1 uncultured bacterium | reverse complement strand
GCACAAACACCCATAAAGCCGGGACGGCTGTATGGGCGGCACCCGATTTAATGGCATATAGGCAGCCTGAAATGTCGAAAGCCGAGTTTCGCGGGAATGACAGAATGTGCTATTACAAATTGATTAATCAGTATTCATGTCAATTAATCAACTTTTAACTCAATGAATCAACTTTTAAGTTGATTAATCTCTCTTTAACAATTATCATAACCTATTCAATTGCGTGGTTTGACGATGCAATTATTGAGGTATTTTTCAGCAATTATTCGCCTGATTACACTTTGAGCAGATAATTAATGAACGGTTTTGACACTATCACACATTCCCTTTTCCAGTTCGCCGTTACGGCATCGAACCATGTTGCCAATGCGGCTGAACATGCCGCCTCTCATGGCGGGGATGAGCCGCCGGAACTTGCGAACTGGATTCACATGCTGCGTAACTGGCTTACCGCAAATGGCAACGAGGCTGTAGCGGAGTTCCTTCACGTTTACGAAAACACAATATTCTTCAGCGTCCTTGTGATTCTGCCAATCTCAATATGGGCAATTAAAACTCACAACCAGGTGATACACGGCCCTGAGAGCGAAGCAAGAAAGCAGATTCCAAAAGGGTTCAGCCAGAATTTCTGGGAGTTAATCGTTCAGGGACTTTCCGATTTCACCGAGGCGGGAATGGGGCTTGGCAAGCGCGGACGGGTTTTCGTGCCGTTCATTGGCAGCCTGTTCCTGTTCATCCTGCTAAATAATATTCTCGGAATCGTACCGCTTTTGAAATCAGCCACAAGCTCACTGAACGTTACAATTGGGCTTGCATTAATCGTATTTTTCACGGTACAGATGCATGGTATTCGCGGACTTGGCTTTTTCGGCTGGATTAAGCATCTTGCCGGCATAGATGAGGGAAGCGTAGTTGAATACATTTTCGTGCCGCTTATGTTCCCCCTGCATGTGCTTAGCGAATTTATCAAACCGTTATCACTATCACTGCGGCTTTTTGGAAACATTTTTGGCGAGGATATTCTTCTCGCGGTGTTTGTGGGACTCGGCGCGTTCGCGTTCATTCCGCTTCAGACACCGTTCTATTTCCTCGCGCTTCTGACATCGTTTATTCAGACAATGGTATTTACGCTTTTAGCGTGCAGTTATATACAGAGTTTCAGCCATGTGCATGAGGCTCATTAACTTTGAACTAACAAACAACGATAAGGAGATTTAAAAATGCTGGATCTCGGATTTTCACTCCCGTTAGCGCTTGGAATCGCGGCCGTAGGCAGCGGACTCGGGCTTGGGAAAGCGGTCGAGGGCGCGATGCAGGCAATGGGTCGCCAGCCTGAGGCAATCGGTAAAATTCAGACCGCCATGCTGATTGGATGCGCTTTCATTGAGGCGCTCACAATCTACGCTCTGGTTGCCATTTTTGTCCTGAAAGACAGTATTAATTAGGCAAGAGCCTTTAGGCAATGGGCTTATACCCCTTGTCCGGTTTTACTTGATCAGTTTTATTTGGAATACGGATTTCCATCCGCTTGTTCCTCATCCCTGATACGGGGAGTGTGATATGCAGGAAATTTTCGAAACGCTGGGCATTGATGGACGCCAGATTTTAACAACCATTATCGGTTTTGGAATCTTCTACTGGATTCTGAAAAAATTTGCGTTTGGCCCATTCATGAAACTTCTGGATGACCGTCGTGAGACAATCACGTCAACTTTCGCCCGTCTCGAATCAGAGCGAAAGGAAATCGAGAATGAGCGTGATAAATATGAAACTCTGATTGAAAACATCGAGGATGAACGCCACAAAAAGCTTCAGGAAGGCTTGCAGGAAGCTAAAAAACTGGCGGCGGGTATTCAGGAAGAGGCACATAAAAAAGCTGAAGCAATTATCCACAGGGCGAAGGAATCAACAGCCAGGGAACTCGCGCAGGCGAAACTCGAACTGCGCAACTACATGGTTGAACTTTCAATTCGCTCAGCTGAACTGGCTTTAAAAGAGAGCATTACTGATGATGATCACCGCAGGATTTTCCGCCGCTATGTCGAGGAACTTGACATCGTTGAAACCTCAGGAGGTGAATTGTAACTCTTGACTGATAGAGTGGTAGCAGATAGATACGCGCAGGCGCTGGTTGGGATGGTTTCCAACCTGAATGAACTCGACAGAATTGACACCGAGATCAATCTTGTCGGCAAGCTTATTGAAACCGATGATACTTTCAGGCGTTTCTTTCTATCACCGCGCGTACCTCAATCAGACAAGAAAGCTCTCATCAAAAAAGTGTTTTCCGATCTGATTTGTTCTGATGTTCTCAATCTTATTCTGCTTATAATCGACAAGCACCGTGAGAATATCACAGCAAAAATCGCCAATCGATTCAGCGAACTCGCAGCTGAGCTAAAAGGCGTTGAAGCCGGCATTGTCATAACCGCCGTCAAGATGCATGACGATGAATTTAAACTGCTTGAAGCGAAAGTGCAAAAATTCAGCGGACGGAAAATCACTCTTGAGCGTGAGGTTGACCCGTCGCTTATCGGCGGTATTGTCCTTTGGCTCGGTAATCATGTCATTGATGGTTCCATCCGTTACAGGCTTGATTCCATCCGGCGAGACCTGCTTGAAGTAAAAACGCATCTTTCAAGCGAGGAGATTGCCAGTTGATTTATCTTTTAAATTCAGGAAGATTATATACTATGAAAAAAACATCCACATTCATTACATATTGCATTATCTGCTTGGCGTTAACGTTTGGATATAGCTCAGGCGTTTACGGATTTGAAATGACATCAGAGGACGATGGCCCTCTTTTGGATACAAAATCAAGCATTACTGCTTTGAAAATCGGCATGAACTATCTTGAACATCGCAGCAACGATACATTCATGCCAAAATCTCTGCCTATGCCTTTAATGGACCCCGGTTATTTTGATTTCGGCGACTGGGCTTTTTACGCGGATGATTATTTCCATGAAATGCTAAGGCCAAGCTTGAACGGCCATGGCGATAAAGTGTTTCTAAAACCACTGGATTTGACATCAAGGCGCAGGGGACATATTTACAAGGAACTTGATGGCAACGCCGCGCTTGTCAGGATTGAATATCCACGACATGAAGAGTTAGAACGGCTTTTGCAGAAATTGTATTTTAATTTAATCAGAGGCCCTGTGATTCTCAGTGTCGCGTATTCACCTGATGATGTTCTCGATGATTATTCAAAATACTCAAACTGGCAGTGTTTCACACCGTTAAAAGACCCGTCCGCAGGAGATGACGGTGATGTTCATATTGTCTATGTTGACTGGGACCACATTCACAGCGTAGTGGCGTTTCTGGATGGCGGCCGAATCAGGGTCGCGGACAGGGGCAGGATTTACGATGTCGACCACAATGCCCTCGTGGCGCAGGCAAACGCAATACTGGCAATGCCCAATTCGGATATCATTGAGGAAAGAGGGGAAGAACTGAATTACCTTTTATTTGTAAACGAACAGAAAATCGCATGGCGGACCAAGTGAAATGCCCGCCATATTTGAAAAAATATCAACCCGTGTCAAGGTGGAACGATAATGTCGCTTAGACCAGAAGAAGTAAGTTCGATAATCCAGCAGGAAATATCCAAGTATGACATACCGCTTGAGATGGAATCTGTCGGCACAATTCTCCAAATCGGTGATGGCATCGCGCGTATTTACGGCCTTGAGGATGCAATGGCTGGAGAACTCCTTGAATTCCCCGGCGGAGTCAAGGGAATGGTGCTGAATCTCGAGGAGGACAATGTCGGAGCGGCTCTTTTGGGTGACGCCCACCATATCAAGGAAGGCGACATAGTAAAAAGAACGCAGCGAATCAGCGAGGTTCCTGTCGGTGAATCGGTAATCGGACGAGTCGTTAATCCGGTTGGCGAACCGCTTGATGGCAAGGGTGAAATAGCATTCAAGGAAACGCGCCCGCTGGAATTCATCGCGCCTGGAATTGTCGCGCGACAGCCTGTTAAAGAGCCTGTCCAGACTGGTTTGAAATCGATTGACGCCATGATTCCAATCGGGCGAGGACAGCGCGAGCTAATAATCGGAGACCGCCAGACTGGAAAAACCGCTCTGCTTGTTGACACAATAATTAATCAAAAAGACACTGACCTGTATTGTATTTATGTGGCAATTGGTCAAAAGCAGTCAACTGTAGCGCAGGTTATTAAAGTTCTTGAGGAACATGGCGCAATGAGTTACACGACCATAGTCGCGGCAAGCGCGTCAGACCCGGCACCGATGCAGTATATCGCTCCTTATGCCGGATGCGCGATGGGTGAATATTTCCTGTTTAACGGCAAACACGTTGTTGTAATGTACGATGATTTATCAAAACACGCTGTGGCTTATAGAGAACTCTCGCTTCTGCTCAGACGGCCTCCGGGACGCGAAGCCTATCCGGGCGATGTTTTTTATCTGCATTCACGGCTTTTGGAAAGGTCATGCAAACTTTCAGATGCTGAGGGCAAAGGCTCACTGACCGGAATTCCTGTAATCGAAACGCAGGCGGGCGATGTCAGCGCGTACATCCCGACAAACGTAATTTCAATCACCGATGGACAGATTTATCTGGAAAGTGACCTGTTCAACGCGGGTATTCGACCGGCAATCAACGTTGGGCTTTCAGTCAGCCGCGTCGGCGGAAACGCCCAGACAAAAATGATGAAACAGGTCGCCGGAATGCTTCGCCTTGACCTCGCGCAGTACAGAGAACTTCAGGCTTTCGCGAAATTCGGAAGCGAGCTCGATGTCTCAACGCAGAAAAAACTCATTCGCGGTGAAAAAATGACTGAGGTGCTCAAGCAGGACCAGTATGTTCCAATGACGGTTGAACATCAGGTCGCAATCATATTCGCGGGAACAGAAGGTCTTCTTGATGACCTGCCCATTAATCTCATCAAGGATTTTGAAGAAGGATTTATCGATTTCATCGATAAAAACTACCAGCAGATAACTGTAACACTCAAAGCTCAACCCAAGATTACAGATGACATTAAACAACTTCTCAATAAAGCTGTGAAAGAATTCAAAGACAGCTTTGTCAGGGAAAAGAAACTGGAAACAATCGACCATCCGGCGCTTGGCAAAACATATCAGGAGCCCGAAGAGTGAGATAACATGGGGATATCCACAAATACTGGAGAAATACAATGATAACCAGATACCTTAAAATAGCTCTGCTTGTATTCATACTCATGATTCTGAAAACGCCTGTCTCGGCTCAGGATACTGAGACCGCGGCGGATTCAGGCGAGCCATTCCAACCGAGCACATTTACAATCGAGGAAAGCCGTTACGGCGGCGCTATGGCTGAGGATGGCACTTGGGAACTAACCGCGGGACTCAAAATCGAAAGCACTGCAAGCGACAAACAGGAGATTAACGTTCAAGGTTCTTTTAACATGCACTCCCCCGGACTCTGTTACCACGCCAGCGAAAAAATCATGAAGGGCATTTTCATTCTCCTTGTCGGAGAACGTATCTTTGATGCAAACGGCGATTACCGCTATGGCCAGCACATTCTATCCTCCAGTTATCTCACAGATACAGGACTGCCGGTCGAGGGTATCCTGAAGAATTTCCCGACTGACACTTTCGGCGGAAAATCACGACATCCAATCAACCAATTGATTCTGGTGCCAACTGATGATTTAATTCTTGACAAGAACAGCGGATTCGTTCAAGGAGATTTCCGGATTGATTACAACATCAATCAGGATACCGTTCCCGCGGGACACTACAGATTCACTCTCCTTGTCGGCATACAACTGGATGACACTCATTTCATCACGCTTAAAAACATTAATCCCACCAACGAGGATATCAATATAAGCAACGGTTCATTCGCCAACATGGGAATCGCGCCGGTTGGGAAACCATCTGTCCCGCATCTTCCATGGGTACTGCTTCCCGACGACATTGAATGCGGTGGAGTAATTCCAAGGCATGAAAAAGATAATTTCGCGCTTACAAATCGAAGCGGGTTTTCCCCAATCGCTATTCTGCCTCCGGTATCACCGGACGGCGGACAGATTGCATACCGCCTTGAACCATCACTTCCGTTTCTGCAGAAGTTATCAAAGTCACCACTCTCGCTTGATGTTTCAAAGGGTGAGTTTTCCGTAAGCATTAAAACCCCGGATGGCCACATGATTGACCTTGGCAATTCGCCAATTAGTGAATGGGAAGGGCCGTATCTCTCAACTGGAAACGAGCGTTTCTTTTTCGCGTTCTCAGCGTATGGCCATCACGAAATCGAATTAACCGGATATGTGGTGGATAAAAATGGCATGAAAATCCACGGCGGCGGAATTTACGATATCTATATCGCGAAACCGCTGGAACTCCGTTCTGTACTCAAACCCGGTATGCCGATAAAACCAAAGGAAAACCTTGATCTCGCGCTTACTGTAATCCCGCCTGTTCCGGCAAAAATCAGCGTGAAAAAAACTCTCAATCCATTCTCAATCAAGGGCAAAATTGAGGATGACAGTTTCAATATCTTCTGCAACAAATGGGGCATTTACACGCCACCGGCGACATACAAGAAAAAACGATGGACAAAAACGGAGGATATCAGATTCTCCAGAGAGGGTGAATATCGAATTGACCTGATTGCAGAATATAACGACAACCGCGGTGTGCTATACATGGGCGCGAAAACTCTCGCTGGAGTGGTTGTCAAAAAGAATACAATTGAATTGCGCGGCGAGGACCCCGCCTTCAGAAGCACATATCCACAGGGCGATAAGGTATTCACAATTCCTCCAAGAAACGATGAACTGATTGCATTTCCAACAGACACCTTCATGATTTTCGATCCCGACATGAAAGTTGTTCTAACGGATTCTCTACGGGATAATCGAGTATTAATGGGCGAAAAAACTTTCGAACTCGCGGATGGTGAAATCGGAGTGCTTCCCCGCTCAACCGCGGACGCCAATCCGGCTCATTTCTACCCGGAGAAAATCGATAGAAAAATGTATTCCTATGTCGCGGCAAGCGCTCCGGATGGCCGCACTATGTTCGTTATCAAGGATGGCGGCCCAATGACAAACGAACTCGAAAAAATCAGGCTGTTCATGGATGCCAACTTGGGCGATTTTTATCAGGTCTATGGCTCCATGGTTTTCAGGGATTATCCGCTCGATAAATACTACTACAGCGCGATTTCCACAGGCGCGTTCCCCAGAGAGGGAATTTCGAATCCAACATCGGTTTCTTACTCCGGTGGGCGTGTGAGCATGTATGAAAAAAGAACTCCGTTCATGCACTCGTTCAGTTTTTATCCCGGCGCGCTGATTACAAAAGACAAAGCGTTTGTCCCTCGCTTTTATGTTTTCCCGCCAACTCCGGGACTTGTGAAAATCACAATGACACTCCCCAACGGAGAACAGTCTTTTTTCACATGCAAAGTCGATGATAGAGGATTCTCAACGGAAATGATTGATCCGCCAATCGAACTGTGGCAGGAAGGAGTTTATGAGGTCAATCACTCATTCTATCCTAACCAGACAGACCCAAAAACTCTGGAGGAAATGGGACCGGGAGTCGGCAGTGTTCAGTTCCCCTTTTATGTGATAAAAAATAACGACTCCAACCGTTTCGATTGGAACATCAAAAGCGGCTACAAAATCGCTCTGAACAAACCTCTGGCTCTTGCATCCTTATTCCCTGAAAACGCCTACACAGAGGGCACAGCGCATTACACTCTTGAATTCAACGATGATTTGATAGCTCAGGATTCAGTTGAATTCACTGGCAACGGTTTTGAAATAGTAATAAACATCCCGAAGATCATAGAGGATATCCCTAACCTGGATATGAGAGATCCCATGGATGTGCTTGAAATCAGCTGTTTCGTCAAGGGAGTTAACGCAAAAGGGAAAAATAGATTCATGGCGAACAGAATGACAATAAGATCAGCACGGCTGGAATATTAATCACATGGCAAACCTGAGAGTAATAAAAAGACGAATCAAAAGCATTGGCGGAATCCGCCAGATTACACGCGCGATGGAAATGGTCTCCGCAACGAAATTGAAAAAAGCGTTGCAGAGAGTCGAAAACGCAAGGCCCTATTTTGACCGCATGGACCAGATTATCGCGCACCTGATGGCGTCCATTTCGTTCAATGATTCGGATACGCTCCTTCACCCGCTGATGAACCCCGGCGTTGAAGGCGGCAATGTACTGCTGGTCGCCATGGGGTCCGACAAAGGCCTGTGCGCAAGCTACAATTCGAAAATCATTAAAAATGCAAACAAATTCATCCGCGATGAGCTATCCGATGAAATGACGTTCAGGTTTGATCCTGCAGGTGGTGAGATTGAGATTACGCTGATTGATCCCGAGGATGAATCCATCACGTTCAAGGGAACTGTTGATTCAAAAGGAATTGTCAAACCGTCATCAAACGACCCGATTCTCAGTAAAGATGGGCAATACAAAATCGATTACAGGTACAACCCCTCTGATGGAAATGAAATCAACGGCACTTTGAACTTTTCCATTCGAACCGACGCATCAAAAGGTGAAACCCCAAAGCGTTTATGGTCTTACGCTGAAAACCTTGAGTTGATTTTCTCCGGAACACTCAAACTTGCGAAACTTCTAACAGATATAAACATCACCAGCAAAAAAGTATTCATGCTGCCTTTTGGCAAAAGAATATTCAAACAGTTTGCGAAGGAAACAAATCCCCGGCTCAGGCTGCTTGAACCGGAAATAGATTTCGACCAGACGATGCCGATTTCTCAATTGAATCGCATTACCTTTAAGCTGACACGCCTTTATACTCTGGAGCATGTCAGCCGTGTTTATCTGCTGTACACGCGCTACACATCACCGGCAAGACAGAAACCGATTATCGAACAATTCCTTCCGCTCGGACAAGCAGGCCAACCTGGTACAGGCCAACCTGGTACAGGCCAGCCTGGCAGTAAAAAACTAACTGCGGTCCAGGATTACATTTTCGAACCATCACCTGGAGAATTATTTATGAATCTCATTCCAGCGTACGCGCGTAACAAGATTTTCCAGGCGCTCGCGCACTCATTTACAAGCGAGCATACGATTCGAATGACGGCTATGCGAAATGCGACAGACAACGCGGGTGAACTTATTGACGAATTAACCCTTTCGCGTAACAAGGCACGGCAGGCGATGATAACCAAGGAACTGAGTGAAATCGTCAGCGGCGCTGAAGCTTTACAAGGTTAGTCTTTTTATATAAAGAGTAGTTCTTTTTAGCCCGAATTCTTATTAACCGGGTAAACGATATGAAAACAAATTCCATAAGGCGAGGTGCCTTTTGGCTGAAATTACAGCAGAAGGAAAAATACTTCAGGTTATAGGACCAACAGTGGATGTCGAATTCCCCGCTGAACAGCTTCCTGAAATCCTGAACGCACTGCATATTCACAAGGACACTGAGTCCGGGAAAAAACTCGTTGTTGAGGTTGCTCAACACCTGGGTAACAACGCGGTGCGATGTGTCGCGATGAGCTCAACGGATGGCCTTGTCCGCGGGATGAAAGTCATCGACACAGGTGAACCAATAACGATGCCGGTTGGCGAGGAATGTCTTGGGCGCATTTTCAACGTAATCGGTGAAACGATTGACCTGGGCGAACCGGTTGTAACCGCTGAGCGCAGCCCCATTCACAGAGCAGCGCCACCACTCGATGAACAATCAACCGAATCCGAAATTTTCGAAACCGGACTGAAAGTCATCGACCTCCTCGAACCATACCCCAAGGGCGGAAAAATCGGACTCTTCGGCGGCGCGGGTGTTGGTAAAACCGTTATCATCATGGAACTGATTCACAACATCGCGAAAGAGCACGGCGGTCGCAGTGTTTTCTCAGGCGTTGGGGAAAGGACCCGCGAGGGCAACGACCTGTGGCTGGAAATGCAGGAATCCGGAGTTCTTGAAAAAACCGTACTGGTTTACGGCCAAATGAACGAGCCTCCCGGCGCGCGTCTTCGAGTTGGACTCAGCGGACTGACAATGGCTGAGTATTTCCGCGACAAGGAAGGCGCCGACATTCTACTGTTCATCGACAACATTTTCCGTTTCGTTCAGGCGGGAAGCGAGGTTTCAGCGCTTCTGGGCAGGATGCCATCCGCTGTCGGATACCAGCCGACTCTCGCAACCGAAATGGGCGCGCTGCAGGAAAGAATAACATCGACAAAACGAGGTTCGATTACATCAGTGCAGGCGATTTATGTTCCCGCCGATGACCTTACCGACCCGGCTGTCGCGACATCGTTCGCTCATCTGGACGCCACAACGGTACTGGATCGGAAAATTGTCGAAATGGGAATCTATCCGGCGGTTGACCCGCTGACATCGACAAGCAGAATCCTCGACCCCCGTATAATCGGCGACAGGCATTATAACGTCGCGCGCGAGATTCAGAAAATCCTCCAGAGATATAAAGACCTGCAGGACATCATCGCGATTCTCGGAATGGATGAGCTTGATGACGACGACAAGGTTGTTGTCAAAAGGGCAAGGCGAATCCAGAAATTCCTCAGCCAGCCAAACTTTGTCGCAGAGCAGTTTACAGGCCAGGAGGGAAAATATGTCAAACTCGAGGATACAATCCAGAGCTTCGAGGAGGTCATTCAGGGCAAACATGACGACCTTCCTGAGGACGCGTTCTACATGGTCGGAGGAATTGAAGATGTTCTGGAAAAAGCAAAGAAAATCAAATCTGAAGAAGGAAGTTAGGTATATAAAAAGCGAACAATGCCAAAGACACCTTTCGAATTATCAGTCGTAACACCCGAGAAAACCGCAATCAACAGGAATGTGGTTTCGGTTACTGTGCCATCTTCGGATGGCTACATCGGCATCTGGGCTAATCATGCCCCGTTGATGACAGCAATGCGAATCGGCTGCCTTGAATACATAACCGAAGGCGGAGTTCGTGAGGTACTCGCGGTATCCAACGGATTTGTCGAAGTCACCGACAACAAAGTGATTGTTCTCGCCGATTCAGTTGAACTGCAGGATGAGATAAATGTCGAGCGCGCCAAACTGGCTCGCGAAAAAGCGCGTGAATATCTGGCAGCAGGCAGAACAAACATCGACATCGACCGCGCAAGAACAGCCTACGAACGCGCGGTAAATCGTTTGGATGTCGCTCAAAAAAAATAAAGACAAATGTTTAGCCTCTACGAGGATTATGGTATAATTATACTGCCTAGGATTGATAATAAGATGAATCAAAGGTGGTGATATAAATGTATACGGATTCAGAAGATCTTTTTAACTTGATTATTGCGTTACTACGAAAGTCAAGCTCTCATGGTTTGTCAAAAACGCAATTAATTAAGTTGATTTTCTTCTCGGATTTAGAAGCAGCAAGAAATAATCAACCAATGATAACAGAATGTAATTATCATACACATCATCATGGTGTTGTGTGCTACGCTGTATGGGATGCTACAATCCAAATGTCTCGTGATGGGAATATCATAGCAAGAGAAGAAGACTCTTATAAAGGTACACCAACCTACAATGTCAGAATAATTAATGATATATTTCCAAAAACACCTTCAAGTATTCAACATATAGTTGATATTGTATGGGATAAATACGGTCATTTAAATGCCTCTGAACTTGGAATTGAATCAAAGAAATTAGTGCAAATGGTCGATGAATGGGAAAATAACATCCCTGTTGACCCGCGCGATATTGCTTATGAAGAAACAGAAGATTTTCAAAAAGGCTGTAAAAGCGCAATTCAAAACTATCCTGAAGGGCACACAGAAACTAAACCAATCGAAGAATACTTGAGGAAATTAAAGGTTGAAGATTAACGGAATTCGAGAAAACAAGGAGCGCTTTTCCAAACGAATTAAAAAATACAAAGGGGAAAGAAAAAAGCGTATAGTTAGAACAACTGAAAAACTACTCTCATCCCTTCAGCAAGTTACTTATCTATCTGAAATGCCCCATTCTCAGAATCGACAATCAAATACTCAACCATTTCGAAGAGCTCATATAGATGGAGACTTACGTTTATATTGGTGGCTTGATGCTGATAGGATTATCGTTTTGCACGATATCTGCAACCACAAGGACGCAAAAGAGTATAAAGACGTCCATAAATAAAATCTTAAACTGCCCCCTTGCAAACTCAAAATATCCTTTAATTCCGGCTTTTATTCTGATATGATGATGCTTTAGGAGGAAAATTCCGTATTTCAAAAGGATTTATGGCATGATTCTTGAATGATATGCCTATGATGATAAACGGAGAATCACAAATACTAAGCATTACCGGCGGAAAACGCCTGTCCGGCGAGGTTGTCATCAGCGGAAGTAAAAACGCGACCCTCCCGATTATGGCGGCATCCCTGCTTGCAAAAGGCGATTTCACCCTTACAAACATCCCGAATCTTGCCGATGTTCGTGTTTTCAAAGAGGTGTTGAAAGATCTCGGCTGCATTACCGATTTCAATACCGGACGATGCTATATCGACACAAATTCACTGGGCAACAACGTTCTGAATCCAGATTTAATCGGACGAATGCGCGCGAGTGTCCTTGTAATGGGCCCTCTGCTGGCTCGTTTTAATGAGGTTACAGTGCCGCTTCCGGGCGGATGTTCGCTGGGGCCGCGACCGATTGACTATCACCTTTTCGGATTTAAACTGCTCGGCGCTGAAATCAGCGACATTAACGGCACAATTTCACTTTACGCCCCAAAAGGCTTGAAAGGAACAATAATCGACCTTCCATTTCCAAGTGTAGGAGCGACCGAAAACCTGATGATGGCTGCCTCTCTCGCAAACGGCACAACTGTTATTGAAAACGCCGCGCGTGAACCTGAGATTGTTGACCTGGCTGAATTTCTCAACATGATGGGCGCTGAAATCAACGGCGCTGGAACACGGTCAATTACAATTCGAGGCGTTAATGAACTTCACTCGGTGAATTACAGCGTCATTCCCGACCGCATTGAAACCGCCAGTTTCCTTATGGCGGGTTTGATAACCGGCGGTGATGTTACCTGCGTAAACGCATCACCGTGGCATCTGCCTGTCATTCTGGAAAAACTCGAGGAAGCTGGTTGTGAATTAATAATCGATACGGAACGAGTTGGAATCAAATCGCCGCCGCGGCCAAAATCAGTCGGAGCGAAAACAACCCCCTATCCCGGATTCGCCACGGATGTCCAGCCGATGCTTATGGCGGCAATGACAATCGCGGATAGCGAAAATATTTTCATGGATACAATTTTCGATAATCGGTTCAACCAGATTAAGGAACTGATAAAAATGGGCGCTGACATTGAATTCAACGGACGTGTCGCGCTTGTTAGAGGAATTGACAACCTGACTGCCTGTGATGTAACCGCTCCCGATATACGCGCTGCAATGTCGCTTGTAATAGCCGGACTGAAAGCTGATGGCGAAACTCGTATCAGCAACCTTGGGCATCTTCTGCGAGGATATGAAAATCCGGTGGAGAAATTAACAGCGCTCGGAGCCGATTTGAAAATCACAGAAGAAACCGCGGACACAAAAACCGATACAACGCAACCTGATGAAGCAACTGTTTCAGAAGTCCCCCAATCCGATGATGACCCTCCTGTTGTTTCCACGAATTAGTCAACCTGGTAATTTTATCTTATCAATTAAATTCAAATCCTGGGAGCGCTGGTCTCTGGGGCTTGTTGAAAAAGCTATTAGAACCGTAACCCGTCATGCCTTTATGAATAAATGTGAATTCAACCCGCTTTTCTTCGTAGGCATGCCGGGGAAGTGGCTGAATATGCGGAAGCCCCGGCATGCCCACGATGGTTATTTGGCTGGATTCACATTTTCTAATAAGGGCATGTCGGGTTACGGCAAAGTGAGGTTTTTCAATAAGCCCCAAAGACCAGTTTTAATCCTGAGGAATCGAAGGGCGCTCCCGGGAAAAGATATCTATAAAACACAATAAATTAAAACAATGAGAAATATTTACGTTATCGCGAATAGATTCTTCACTTCGTTCAGAATGACAGAAAACGTAGTGTTCTAAGACAATTCCCTGGCAGCGCTCCTACTCATACTCCCTCGCCACTTTCGCAAGCACCGCTTTTAACAGCTTGTAAAAATCAACAACTGAACCTATATGGGCACGCTCATCAACCGAATGGGCATTCCGGATATCAGGCCCGAAACTGATTAAATCCAGCCCGGGGATTTTCTTCAAAAGAAGCCCGGTTTCAAGTCCCGCGTGTTTTGCCTCGGGAATGCCTATATCATTGAAGCTCTCCTGATATGCCTCATTTACCATTTTTAGAAGCCTCGAATCGAGATTCGGCGCCCATCCCGGATAATCGTGCTCGATAACAACATCCGCGCCAGCCAGTTTCGACGCCGCTATGATCTGATTCCTTACCGCAATCTTTGATGCATCAACGCTGCTTCTGTGCGTGCAGATTATTTCAATTGAATCTTTTTTATCAGTTACAACTCCGACATTATTCGATGTCTCCACCAGATCATCGACATCCCGACTCATCGCAAGAACGCCATGTGGAAGCGTTTCAAGCAGAAGAACGATTTGGATTGCGGCATCCGACTCAATCATGTCTGCTGGATATTCCCCCACAAGTGAATCAACATCATCCAGCTGATATTTCATTCCCGGATCAGTTGTTGAATATTCCTGACGCGCGAGTGATTCCTCCTCATCGATAATTTTCTTTAGTTCATCGATTTTACTGTTGGGAACGATGATTGAAGCAATAGCCTCAGACGGTATTACATTACGCTTGGTGCCGCCGTTGATTGATGATATCCCGATTCCCAAATCCAGCGCGCGATATAAAATTCGGGCGAGAAGTTTATTCGAATTCGCGGTGTTCTTGTGAATCTCCAGTCCTGAATGTCCGCCGCTTAAGCCGGATATTCGCAACCGCAAATACGCGCCATCTATAAAGGGAACTCTTGTAACCGGACATGAAATGACGCAATCCCCACCACCGGCGCAGCCGATATAGAAATGCCCCAAATCCATGCTGTCGAGATTAATCAGGATTTTCCCTGAAACCATATCGGACGGCATCCTGCTCGCGCCTGTCATTCCCACCTCCTCATCGACTGTAACAAGGATTTCAAGCGGCGGATGAACAATATCGGTTTCATCAGCAATAGCAAGCGAGGCTGATAC